>NZ_JAHBDB010000088.1:0-167730 GCF_019956105.1 Pseudomonas sp. BF-RE-25 | reverse complement strand
CCCGCACACCCCGCCCTGCGCGCAAGAAGCCTGACCCCGCCACCCCGGCCAAAGCCGTGGAACCGCGCGAAAAGGCCAGCCTGCACCCGCGCAACCGCCATCAGGGTCGTTACGACTTCCCGGCGCTGATCAAAACCACGCCGGAACTGGCGAAGTTCGTGATCATCAACCCGTACGGCAAGGAAAGCATCGACTTCGCCAGCCCGGACGCGGTGCGGGTGTTCAACCGGGCGCTGCTGAAATCGTTCTATGGCATCGCCCATTGGGACATTCCGGCCGATTACCTCTGCCCGCCGGTGCCGGGCCGTGCTGATTACGTGCACTTCCTGGCCGACCTGCTGGCCAGCGTCAACGACGGCGAAATCCCGCGCGGTGCGCCGGTCAAGGTGCTCGACATCGGCATGGGCGCCAACTGCGTCTACCCGCTGATCGGCTACAGCGACTACCGCTGGCACTTCCTCGGTTCGGAAATCGACCCGACGGCCGTGGCCGCCGCCAAAGCCATCGTCCAGTCCAATGGTCTGAACAAGGCCATCCAGTTGCGCCAGCAGACTAATCCCAAGCACATTCTGCTGGGCTTGCTCGAACCCGGCGAACGCTTCGACCTGACCATGTGCAACCCGCCGTTCCACGCTTCGATGGACGAAGCGACCAAAGGCAGCGAGCGCAAATGGCGCGCCTTGGGCCGCGCCGACCCGAAACGTAAACTGCCGGTGCTGAACTTCGGCGGTCAGTCGGCCGAATTGTGGTGCGAAGGTGGCGAAGCCCGTTTTGTGACACAGCTGATTGCCGAGAGCGCGCACTTTCAGCACAAAGTGCTGTGGTTCAGCACCCTGGTCTCGAAAGCCTCGAACCTGCCAGCGATTGAGACGGCGCTGAAAAAGGCCGGGGTTCTGGAAAGCCAGGTCGTGGAAATGTCCCAGGGCCAGAAGCAAAGCCGCTTCGTTGCGTGGACTTTCCAGACCAAATCCGAACAGCAGGTTTGGCGGCGCGAGCGTTGGGTTAAAAAAAGCTGAGTACCTGACCGCCATAGATCAACTGTAGGAGTGAGCCTGCTCGCGATTGCGGTATGTCAGTCACAAAAAAATTGACTGATACACCGCAATCGCGAGCAGGCTCACTCCTACAATGGGTTTTGCGGTGTTTGCGAGTCCAACGCCAAATCACAGGCACAAAAAAACCGTGCCCGGATCACTCCGGAGCACGGTTTTTTTTACTGCGTCTTACTTGTTAACAGCGTCGGTCAGGCCTTTGGCCACAACCAGCTTGATAACTTTCTTGGCAGCGATTTCGATGGCAGCGCCAGTCGAAGGGTTACGGCCGGTACGGGCAGGACGCTCAGTCACTTTCAGCTTGCCGATACCTGGCAGAGTGATTTCGCCGCCGTTTTCCAGCTGATCGGCAACGATTTGGCCCAGTTGGTCCAGAGCGTTACGCGCGGTGGTTTTTGGCGCGTCGATAGCTTCAGCGATGTCGGCGATCAGTTGGTCTTTAGTAAGAGCCATGTAGTGTTCCTTCCCTATCAAATTCATATGGATTGCAGAGTGCAGTGTCAGCCATCGAGCCCGATCTTCTGGATCTGGCACCCTCGGCCAATAACCACGGGATCGGGGTTATAGATACCGAAATCAGGGTTTGGTTCGACCTGACAAATGCTGAATGCACGCTTAACGCAGTGACTTCGCGTAAGACCGGGCAAAACTAGCACAGAGACGGGGAAATATCCGCTTCTTGCTACCCATTTGGTCAGCTTTATTGCTCTAAAACAGGAAAAAACTGCATAAGGGCCGTCGGTCGGCTACGAATTACCCTTCGAACCGCGCCAAAACCAGTGGTTGCGGTACACTTGGCACTTTTTTGGGAGCCTGCCCTGCTCTCTCCAACCAGCCGTATCAAACAGCCGAGAAGCCCATGCCGATCCGTCATTGCATCGTCCACCTGATCGACAAAAAACCCGACGGCACGCCCGCAGTTCTCCACGCTCGCGACTCTGAACTGGCCGAGTCGAGCGCCATCGAGAACATGCTTGCCGACCTCAACGAGAGCTACAACGCCAAACAAGGCAAGGCCTGGGGTTTCTTCCATGCCGAATCCGGGGCGCACCCGTTCAGCGGCTGGCTGAAGGAATACCTCGACGGCGGCAAGGACTTCACGGCGTTCAGCCGCGTGGCGGTGGAACACCTGCAGAAGCTGATGGAAGAGTCGAACCTCTCGGTGGGCGGCCACGTGCTGTTTGCGCATTACCAGCAGGGCATGACCGATTACCTGGCGATCGCGCTGTTGCACCACAGTGAAGGCGTTGCCGTGACCGATCAGCTGGACGTGACCCCGTCCCGCCACCTCGATCTGGGCCAGTTGCACCTGGCGGCGCGAATCAACGTCTCCGAGTGGCAGAACAACAAACAGTCCAAGCAGTACATTTCGTTCATCAAAGGCAAGAACGGCAAAAAGGTTTCGGAGTATTTCCGCGACTTCATCGGCTGCCAGGAAGGCGTCGACGGCCCGGGCGAAACCCGCACGCTGCTCAAGGCGTTCAGCGACTTCGTGGAAAGCGAAGACTTGCCGGAAGAGTCCGCCCGCGAAAAAACCAAGACCCTGGTGGATTACGCCAGCAGCCAGGCAAAAATGGGCGAGCCCATGGGCCTGGAAGAACTCTCGGAGCTGATCGACGAAGAGCGCCCGAAAGCTTTCTACGATCACATTCGCAACAAGGACTACGGGCTTTCGCCAGAGATCCCGGCGGATAAACGCACCCTGAACCAGTTCCGCCGCTTTACCGGTCGCGCGGAGGGTCTGTCGATCAGCTTCGAAGCGCACCTGCTGGGCTCGAAGATCGAATACGACGAAGAAGCCGGCACGCTGATCATCAAAGGCCTGCCGACTCAGCTGACTGACCAGCTCAAGCGACGCAACTGATGCTTGGCAGCGTGCTGAAAAAATTCCTGCTGATCCTGCTGGTGGTCGTGGTTTATCAGAACTGGGGCAAGATCGAGCGGGTGTTCAACCCCTCGCAGGTGGTGTCGGAACAGACTCAGGTCAAGGCTAACGTCGTGCTCTATGCCACTGAATGGTGTGGTTACTGCAAACTGACCCGGCGCTTTCTTGATCAGAAAGGCATTCCGTACAAGGAATTCGACATCGAGAAAGACGCCGTGGCGCGCAAGGCTTATGAAGCGTTGGGTGGCGGCGGGATTCCGATCATCGACGTCAACGGAACGCTGATTCGCGGGTATGACCCGGATACCATCCTCGCAGCCTTGAAGTAACTCTCCGGCCCCATACCCCCTGTAGGAGCCGGCTTGCCGGCGATAGCGTCCGTTCAGTCGGTGAATAGGTTGACAGAATCACCGCCATCGCCGGCAAGCCAGCTCCTACAGGGGATTGCGTAGTTGTCCGGAAACCAAGCAGGACCGGTCAGCGTTTTTCAATACGAAACCCGAACCGTGGAAAGTGCACATGCACCACCCCGCCACGCTCATCCTCACGACGCACGATCAATTCCTCACGCCCGGCAAACAGCAACTCCCCGGCCACAGGATCAACACCGTAATCGGTCGCCGTGATAACCACCTGCTGACCCGCCTCAAACCCGTTTGGCTCTTCGAACTGCTCATCCGGCAACGCGGCAGGCGTAGCATTACGCGCCACAGCCAGCGCGTCCTCGGATGTCATCTCGCTGAACGCACCATGCCCGAAACCCAAGACCCGTGCATGCCACGTGGCAACCGCCGGGTACGCATCGACCAGCGGCGCAGTCACTGGTGTCGCTTTCAGGAACCACAGCGAATGAGCCAGGGCGAAGTCGGCAATCGACGGTTCGCCGAACAGGAAGTCGCCCTGCTCGCGCTGCAGCTGTTGCTCCAGGCGTGTCATGATCGTCGGCCATTGATGCCGCGCCTGTTCGGCCGACAACTTTGTCGCACTGCCACCGCTAAAAAAACTGGCGCGATCGGCGAGGAACGCCTTGATTGCTTCCGGCGGCAAATGGCCGAAACGCACCGCGACCGACGCAGGCTGAAACACCAGGCTCACGGCATGCTGGAACACCACCGAATCCGCCCAGGCAGCGAACGTCGCGGCGATCATTTCCTGACCTTCCGGGAAGAACGCCGGCAAGGCTTTTTCCTGCTCCAGTCGACGGGCGATCAACGACGTATCGCAATAAATATCCGCACCAATCTGCAACACCGGCGTCTTGCGATAGCCACCGGTCAAAGCCGTCAGATCGGGTTTTGGCATCACCGGCGAGATCTTCACCGAACGCCAGGACAGGCCCTTGAAGCCCAGCAGCAGGCGGGCCTTTTCGGCGAAGGGGGACGTCGGGTAATGATGAAGAATCAACTCGGACATGCTCGGCTCCGCCGCACGAATCAGGAATCTGCAGCTTAGCGCGCAATCCGCGAGCAGCCTACAGATCTGCCTGATGGGAACTGATCAATCAGATTGATAAGCCCGCAGCAAAGGTCGCCACCAGACATTCCTTGGCGCTTTTCTTGAGTTTTTTGATCAGCCGTTCCTGGCGCAGCGCTTCGCTTTTGTCGCGGCAGACTTCGGTGTAGACCAAGGCCACCGCGGGGCTGGAAAGGAAGAACCGCGCGCCTTTGCCACTCTGGTGAGTGGCAAAGCGGCGGACCGGATCGTCGCTGATCCCGCAGTAGAGCGAACCGTTGGCCGCGCGAACGAGGTAGACGAACCAGGGTTTGCTGACGGGCAGCGTCGGTTCAGCGGCAATGGCGGCGGGTTCGCTCGGCGTGTTCACGTGACGGTCATGGCTTGAAAGAAAACAAGCCGAGATCTTATCAGCGACTGGCCTGAAATGCCTTCAGCCCCTTCAAGGCCTGAGCGCGAACGGCGTTTCTCACCAGCGGCGTCCAGCCCAGCAGCAGGCCCTTGAACCCCAGCGCCTGACGCGACCAGGTCCACAGATCAAAACGGTCGTGATGCTCGCAGATCTTGCCGTCGCGAAACACAAAACGCGCCTGAATATCGTTGACCACGGTATTGCCGGTCTGGCTGAACAGGTACGTCGCCACCCAATGCGCGCCGCCGCTGCGATCATCACTGCGCACGTTGTCGAAAGTCAGGGAAAAATCCTTGGCCCGGGTGGTGAGCATGCGCCACATGTCGCCCGCGTCGCGCCCGCGCAATTCGCCAAATGCCGGATCACTGAACACCACGTCGTCGGTGTAGCAGGCGCTCATGGCCTCGGCATCCAGGCGCTGGAAGGCCTCATAGAATCGGGTGATCAAAGCGTTGTGGGCATCACTCATGGGCAAGCTCCCTGGTTTGAAAATGGGTTTCGTATAATTGCCTGCACGATAGTCAACTAATGAACGGAACACTACCGGCATTCGTGGCGGGAATACCCCCAGGTGTGCCGAAGCCTAATGCACCATGCCACTCTCACGGGCATACGCAAACAGGTCCACATCCGTGGAAATGCCCAGTCGCTGCATGGCCATGTTTTTCTGTTTGCTGATGGTCGAAACGCTGCGTTTGAAGTAGCCGGCGATTTCACTGACGGTCATTCCGCTGGCGAGCATTCTCACCACCTCGTGCTCTTTTGCCGACAGTGCAGCGCAACTCGACCGGGCCCTGGCGTCGGCCTGAAGCAGCGCGGTGCGCAACGACTCGCTGATGTACCGGCGCCCTTCAGACACGGATTTTATCGCCATCGGCAACTCCTTCGCCGACGCGCCTTTGGCGATGATCGCCACCACGCCTTGTGCGAACGCCGCCCTCAGGGTGGTGACGTTGGCAAACATCGTGACCAGAATGATCGGCATCGTCGGGTAGCCACGTCGCACCCGGCTCAGCATCTTCAGCCCGTCAGCCTGCAAGTTGCCCGGCATGCAAAAGTCGGTGATCAACAGATCACAAGGCGTCGTGTACAGCAGGCTCAACAGGCTGTCGGGACCATCGGCCTCCCCCACCACCACACATGTCCGGTTCAGATCAACGAGCATCCGCAAGCCGATACGAACGACCGGATGGTCGTCAGCAATGATTACGCGCATTGTCGGATTTATCCTGTTTGGTGGCTGGAATGCGCGAAAAATAGCGCCGTACTGTTCCCACCACAACGCCCGTTCCCGACCGTAAAACCACTTCGCCCAATGTAATCGGGGGGGTGTTCTTTCTCCTATAAAACAAAAAGAACCGCCCTACGTTTGCAAGCTACATCGGCCACACAGAAGGACTACAGACAACGTGATGCAGGAGGGCGATTTGTAGCCCGCAACACGCTTTCATACACCGGGCTGTTCGTTTTCGTATTAGTTGCATTCCGCCTGGCTACTTCGATCGATAGATTGCGCCCTGTCCATAACAGGGCAACTCCCAACAATCTTTCATCAAGGAAGAGCCAACACATGAACAAGCGTTTATCCCTTCTGACTGCTGCTTTGCTGCTGACCGGCGCCTCGTCGGCGTTCGCGGCGTCCAGTACTGACCTGACCGTAACGGGCAGAATCACTCCGACGGCCTGCACACCGAGCCTGGCCAATAGCGGTGTCGTGGATTTCGGAAAAACGTCAGCCACGGATCTCCACCAAACCAATTGGACCTTTCTAGGCCGCCCCTCGTTGAAACTGAACGTCGATTGCGATGCCGCGCAAACGTATGCGTTGCACCTGAAAGACAATCGCGAGAACACCGCGTTTCGTTCGCACTTGTATGGCCTCGGCCTGATCAACACCAACCAGAAGCTCGGTGGGTTCGACCTTGGATTTAGCAGTGCGGTTTCGGAAAACGGCTCAATAGACGTGCTCATTTCCGCGGATCAGGGCACTACGTGGTCCCCATCTGTCGTCGCAGGACACGTTCCCGGAACATGGGCTGCATTTGGCGATCGCTCTACGGGGACCTTGTTACCGACCCCAATCAAGAATCTGACTGTGGATATGGAAGTGGGCGCAATCATCGCCCGGGCAGACAGCTTGACCCTCACCGACGAAGTGCGGCTCGACGGCGCTGCGACGCTCGAAGTCATTTACTTATAAACCACGCTCATCAACAGGCAACGCCCGGCCCTCGGCGTTGCCCGCTCACTCAAAGGACGACCCATCATGGAAAGATGCTCCCTCGCTCTATTGACGCCTCTGTTGATCGCCTGCGCCCCCATGGCCTTCGCCGCCAGCAGCGCCGACCTGAGCGTCACCGGCCTGATCACCCCCAGCGCCTGCACACCCAGCCTGTCCGGTGGCGGCATCGTCGACCACGGCAAATTGACAGTAAAAGACCTGAAACCGGACCAGCCCACTGCCCTGGAAAACGGCACGCTGTACCTGGAGGTGAACTGCGATGGCGCCACGCCATTTACCCTGACGACAATCGACAACCGCGAAGGCTCTTCCGCCTTTCACCCCAATAGTCACGGGCTGGGCGTCATCAACGATAACCAGAACCTGGGCAGCGTTGCGTTCGGCCTGTTCGATGCCGTGGCCGATGGGGCGGCGGTGAGAACCATCATTTCCCTCAACGACGGTGCCACCTGGCGAGTGTCTTCCTACCTGGGGCACGCCGGCCGGACCGCATTCGCGGCGTTGACCGACCTGAGCACACCGATCGCCATCAAGGATCTGCGTGCGCGGCTCACGACGTTTACCACCATCGTTCGCGCGAACGACCTGACGCTGACCGACGAAATCCCTATCGACGGGCATGTCACCGTGCAACTGAACTATTGATAGGCCGGTGTTCCCGGCTCCATTTTTTCGAATATTCAACGAGACACGTCATGACGATGTTTTCCAGAGTCACCCGTCATCTGTTCAATAGCGGCATCGGCGCATTTGCCCTGCTGCTGAGTGCACAGGCTCAGGCCGACGGCATGGTGCCGAACACTTCCGTGGTCATCGTCAACGAGGCCGACGGCGAAGCGTCCGTGTCCGTGACCAACACCGATGCCAACCTGGCGTTGATGCACGTCACCCTCGAAGACATTGCCGAGGACAGCGAATCGCTGGTGTTCGTGACGCCGCCGCTGGCGCGCGTCGAAGCGGGCAAAACCCAATTGGTGCGCTTCATTCTGCAAACGGAAAAGCCCCTGCTCACCCAGCGTTTGAAAAGGGTGATCTTTGAAGGCATCCCCCAGGGCAAAGCCCCCGCCGAAGCCGGGCAGGCACGGGTCGGCGTGACGGTGCGCCAGAACTTGCCGGTGATCCTGCACCCCAAAGGCCTGGCGCCCAATCGCACGCCGTGGACCGACCTGCAATGGTCGCTCAAAGACGGTCAACTGACCGTGCGCAACGACACGCCTTACGTGGTCCGTCTGGGCCAGGAAGTGCAATTGTTGCCGGCGGCGGGCAACGCGATGTTGCCGAAAACCTACGTGCTGCCCGGTGAGCACATCAGCATCAAGGTGCCCGAAGGCAGCGCCACGCAGGTGCGCTTTCAACCGGCAACGGTCTACGGTTTTGCGGTGCCGCATTACGAGGCGCCCATCCGGTCCTGAACCACTCTGACGGCGTCATTCAGGAACGATGAGCGCCCATGTTTCAAGGCGACGGCCGACTGGTCGTTGCCACAGGCGTGCCTGTAACCGCACACCGAAATAACCCAAGTGAACCCGATGAACACAGTATCGAATTACCGTGATGGCGGAGCCGTGCCCGTTATTCGGGCCGTTGCTCGCTCTGATACATGGCGGCGAACCACAGCGGCGTTGCTGCTGAGCAATGCGCTGATGGTGCTCGACGCCCACGGTGAGGCGTCGTTGCCGGCGTCGTTCGACAAGGACACGTTGCTGCAGCGCGGCATCGATCCGGCGCTGGCGACGTTGCTGATGCAGGCGCCGCAGTTCACGGCCGGCCGGCACCCGGTCACGCTCACCGTCAACGGTCAGCGCCATGGCCGGGTCGACGTCACGTTCAATCGCGATGGGGCATTGTGCTTCGATCGCGCACTGCTCGATGCGGCGAACCTTACGGTGCCCGCGCTTACGCTGGACGAGGGTCAGTGCCACGATTTTCTTGGCTCCGCGCCGCAGGCCGTCATCGAACCGGACCCCGCGAACCTCGCCCTGTCGTTGATCGTGCCCACCGACGCGATACGCCCCACGGCCCGGGATTTTTCCGGTTATCAAACCGGCGGTATTGCCGGTTTGATCAACTACGACGTCACCGGTATGCACAGCCGTTCAGGGGACAGTTCGAGCCGCTACGCCTCGGCCAACACCGAACTCGGTTTCAATGCTGGTGACTGGATCGTGCGCAGCCGTCAGGTACAGACCTGGCAGGACGACATCTCCCACACCACGCACATTGCAGCCTATGCCCAGCGCACTTTCGCCAGCCAGGAAGCGGTGCTGCAGGCGGGTCAGATCAACCTCTACAACCCTGTGCTCGCCGGTGCGCAGATCACCGGCGTGCAAGTGCTGAACGAGCAAGCGCTGCAGGTCGAAGGGCAAAGCGCGGTCATTGAAGGGATCGCCAACAGTCAGGCGCAGATCGAGGTTCGCCAGAACGGTTCGCTGATCCATTCCACGGTGGTGCCCGCCGGCCCGTTCGCGCTCACCAACGTACGACGGCTCAACACGCGTTCCGACGTGGAAGTCACGATCAAGGAGACCGATGGCAGCGAGCGCAGTTTTACCGTGCAGGCCGCGATGCTGGGGGTCAGTTTGCCAGCGCCCGGTTACTCGCTGGGGGCCGGTCAGGTGCGCAGTGTCGGTGATGCGCAAGCGGGCGATCCCTGGGTGATCAGCGGCGGCTGGAGCGGCGCGCTCACCCCGCAAGTGTTGCTCAGCGCCGGCCTGACCGGCGCCGCCGACTATCGCGCGGCAGGCGCCAGCGTCGGCCTGCTGCCCTCGCCCGCCACCCAGGTGCAAGCCACGCTGACCGGCGCGCACGCCAGCGGCAAGCAAGCCAGCCAGGGACTTCAGGCTGACCTGAGCGTCTCGCACCGGTTGAACGAGCAGTGGGCGCTCAATGCCGGCAGCTCTTACCGAACCCTCGGCTACCGGGAACTGGAAGAAGCGGTGTTCGACAACACGTCCGACAACAGCAACTCCCGTTACCGCGATCAGCAGAGCGCAGCCCTGTCGTGGTCGCACCCATGGCTCGGCGCCTTCAGCAGCGGCTTCAGCCGCTCCAGTTCGTTCGACGGCCAAAGCAGCAGCCGCGCCCTCGCCTCCTGGGGCACCAGCATCGCTGGCGTGTCGGTCTCGGCGACTGCCGAATGGCAGGTCAGCGGCGCCAGCCGTAACGATGACAGCGTCTACCTGAACCTCAGCATTCCGCTGGGCGAGAACCGCCGGGCGCGCACTTGGGTGCGCAGTTCCGCCGGCGAATACCGCAGCGGCGTCGGCTTGAGTGAACGGGTCAACGATCAACTGGGTTACCGGGTCGGCGTCGAACACGACACCCGCGACAAACAGGTGCAATCCACGGCCGGCGTTTCACTGCTGCCGCGCTACGCCCAACTCGATCTCAACTACACCCGCGCCGACGATGAACGCTCCAGCTATCAGGCCAGCGCTCGCGGCGGCGCGGTGTTGCACGGCGGTGGTTTGACGCTGTCGCCGTACCCGGTGAGCGACACCTTTGCCCTGCTGTCCGTGGGCGACATGGGTTCGATCAAAGTGTCGACGCCCAGTGGGCCGGTGTGGACCGACTGGCAAGGTCAGGCGGTGATCCCGCAAGTGGCGGCGTACGGCCGCAGCCCGGTGGAAGTCGACACCAAAACCCTGCCGCGCAACGCCGACATTCACAACGGGCTGGCGGTGATTTCGGCCGGTCGCGGCGCCGTCGACACCGTTGAGTTCGGCATCACGATGACCCGTCGAGCCTTGCTCAAGGCAACCACCGCCAATGGCGCGCCCCTGCCGCGCGGGGCCGCCGTGAACACCGAGGATGGCGAGTTCGTGACCCTGGTGCAGGACGGCGGCCTGGTGTTTTTGCCCAACGTCCTCGACCGCCGCGCGCTGTGGATCAGCGCGCCGGGGCTGGAGCGTTGCGAACTGCGCTTCGAACTGCCCGCCGACGCAGACACCAACGCGTACTACGAAACCGCCCCCGCCAAGTGCCGAGCCCTCTGAGGATGAATTCATGAACCTGTCACGCTATCTGCTGCTGACCCTCGCGCCGCTGGCACTGAGCGGATTCACGCCACTGGCCTCGGCGTCCACCGACGACTGTCAGTTCAACCTGAGCCAGCCGCTGCTCGATTACGGCTTGATGAACCGTGCGATCCGCCCCGATGCGGCAGCGGAACGACACCTCGGCGAGCGCCCGATCAGCCTGACCCTGAGCTGTGCGCAGCCCATCGACATGAGCCTGTTCTACCGGGCGATGGCCGCGACCGCCGAACGCTTTCACTTTGCCGAACGCGGCAGCTATCAGGTACGCATTCGCGACGCCGTGCTCGACGGCCAGTCGGTGGAGATTGGCTTGATTGCCGGGGCCGGTCAGCCACCGGCCGAAACAGCGTCGAACCTGATCTGGCGACCGGAACACGGGGTCGTGCCGGTGCAAGCCGGCGTGCCGGTACAGGGGCGCAGTTTCTCGGCGCAACTTGAGCTGACCGCCTGGGTTCAAGAGCATGGCATGCAGATGCGTGACGCGGTGACCTGGGAAGCCTTCGGGGTATTCGACGCCATCGGCGCCGGACGCACCCGCGAGACAACCTTGCGCGCCCGTTTCGCTCCGGCGGCCTGCGAGCCGGTGCTGTCCAACGGCGGCGTGGTCGACTTCGGCACCCTGTCGAAAAAAGACCTCAACGCGGACAAGGACACGCGCCTGCCGCCCAGATCGTTGACGCTGATGGTCGGCTGCGACGCGCCGGCCTCCTTCGCACTGATCATGCATGACAACCGCTCAGGCTCGGCGACGCTCAACAGCGAGATTGACTACGGCCTGGGCAAGGACAGTCGCAGCAACAGGATTGGCCGCTATTCACTGAGCGTCGACCCGGCAAACGCCAATGCCGACGGCTTTGCCCGCCTCTATCGAATCGACTCCTCCACTGCGGGCTCTGCCTGGAGCACCGGCAGCGCCAACCCGATCCCCATCGGCCAGACCCGTTACCTGGCGTTCACCGACAACGCCGGCAGCAACGCCGGCCCGGTACTGATCCAGAACCTCAGCACCACGGTGACCGTGGACGCCGTCATCGCCCCCACCAACAGCCTGGATTTGAGCACCGCCATCGAGCTCGATGGCGCGGGGACGATCGAGATTATTTACCTGTAACACCCAACCCGATCCTGCTGGATCCAGGGCGCAGTTGAGCGCCTTGGGGCAGTCAGGGCAATAACCATAGAAGTGAGCAAGAAATGTTTAAAAAGTACTTTGCAGCACTCTCCGCCACCGCGTTGATTGGCGTTGCGCCTTATGCGCTGGCGGCTTCGAGCACTGATTTGACGGTGACTGGCCTCATCACCCCGAACGCATGCACCCCGACGCTTTCCGGGGGAGGGATCGTCGACATCGGCAAAATCTCGGCGAAAGATCTCAAAATGACTTCAAACACTTTGGTAAACACTCAGCCAATGCAGCTCACCGTAGCTTGTAACGCAGCGAATACGTTCGCGCTGAATGCTATTGATAACAGAGCTGTGACCTCGCTGGCCGATAACGCGTTCGGTCTGGGGGAAACCAACGCATCTGAAAAACTGGGCATGTTCCAGGCAGTTATCAAAAGCGCATTAGCAGACGGGAACACTGTGCAAGCAATCTACTCGGCAAACGGAGTGAGTTGGTTTCCCACGAACCATATAGGCCCCGGTGAGCTGACATCGGTCGGAGAGTACCGCCCCCTTAGCGTCAAAGACCTCACGATGGAGTTGGAAATCAAGACCTATATCGCCCGGGCGGACAGCCTGACTCTGATCGATGAAGTCACTGTCGACGGTTCAGCAACATTTGAAATGAAGTACCTGTAAGCCATGCACCTTGCCCGAGGTCATGCCTCGGGCAAGGACTGATTCCGCTCACCAGACACAGCGAAACCTGTCCCATGAAAAAAATTCCACACGCACTGACGATGGCGATCATCGTCCTGACTTCGCCGCTCACCTTCGCCGCCTCGTCGACGGACCTGACGGTCACTGGCCTCATCACCCCGAACGCTTGCACACCGAGCCTGTCCAGCGACGGCATCGTCGATTATGGAAAGATTCCAGCCAAAGATTTGAAACAGAACACGTCCACCCCCCTCGAAGAAAAAACACTGATGCTGGGCGTGAAATGCGACGGCCCCACGCCATTTGCCCTGTTCGCCAAGGACAATCGAGCCGGCTCGGCTTCGCAGGCACCCAGCGTGTTTTTCGGCGTGGGCAAGATCAATGAAACCCAAAAACTGGGAGGTTATTTACTGACGATGATAAATGCCGTCGCCGATGGCAAAGCCGTACAGACAATTAAATCCGTGGATGGGAAGAACGACTGGCGGTCCCAAATTTTCATGTGGCCCGGACAATACATGTCGGTGGCGGCCATCGGTAATCCAGGCTCGCCGATACCTATTCAGGACCTGACCCTGGAACTGGGAATCGCTACTTCGATTGCGCGGGCCGACGGACTTGATCTGACCAACGAAGTGCTGATCGATGGTTCTGCAACGCTTGAGATGAACTACCTGTAAATCAGGGCGCCGCATTATCGGCAACGGTGATGCGGCACCGGTACACGGCAACCCAGGAAAAGGACCTTCATGAATGAACAACTATCTCGCAGCCTTCTCGGCAACTTTACTGATCAGCACCACCCCCACCGCTTTTGCTGCATCGGCGGTTGACCTGACCGTCAAAGGCACCCTCACCCCGCTCGCCTGCACACCGATGCTGTCCAACAACGGCCTCGTCGACTACGGAAAAATCCCCCGGCAGGACCTCAGCGTCGACAAACGCACACGACTGCGCGACCAGACGCTTGACCTCACTATTCAGTGCAATGCGCCCGCGCGTTTTGCCCTGCTGATGCGCGACAACCGCGACGGCTCGGCAATCGTCAACAGCGAGATTTACTACGGCCTGAACCACGACCACAGCCACAATAAAATCGGCTTGTATTCACTGAACTTCGATCCGGCCAGCACCGTGGTGGACGACCTGACGCAGGTCTATCGAACTGATTCCACCACGGGCGGCAAGGCCTGGAGTTCGTCGAACAGCCAGGCCATTCCGATTGGCGCCCGAAGTTATCTCGGATTCACTGACATTGCCGGGAGCAGCGCCGGCCCGATTGCCATCCGCACGCTGACCAGCCGGGTGACGGTCGAAACGGTCATCGCGCCCACCTCAGAGCTGGATCTCAGCGCTGAGGTGCACCTCGACGGTTCGGCAACGCTGGACGTTGTTTACCTGTAGTCAGACCTTTTCGCTGACCACCTGCACGTAGAGCGAACGCCCGGCACCGAGGCCGGCAAGGATGGCGCCGAGGCCGATCACAGCGAAGATCCAGCCCACGGCATTCCAGCCGCCGGTCCAGTCATGCACGATGCCGACCGCGAACGGCCCCATCGACGCCAGGGTGTAACCGAAGCCCTGGGCCATGCTCGACAGGTTGGCCGCCACGTGCGAATCCCGCGAGCGCAAGACAATCAGGGTCAACGCCAGGCTGAACGTTCCGCCCTGCCCCAGGCCGAGCAGGATTGCCCAGCCCCACAGGCCTTCGATGGGTGCATAAAGGCAACCGAACAGGCCGCCGAGGGTCAGCGCCATGACGATGACGATCGCCAGGCGCTGATCCTTGCCGCGCGTCGCCAGCCACGGTGCGGCCAGCGAACTGGCGAGTTGAACGATCACCGAACCCGACAACACCAGGCCGGCCTGGGTTGGCGTCAGGCCGCGACCGATCAGGATCGATGGCAACCAGCCAAACACGATGTACGCCAACGAAGATTGCAGGCCCATGTACAAGGTCACTTGCCAGGCCAACGGGTCACGCAACAGACCGCGTACCCGGTAAGCCACGTTGTGCGCGCCGTGTTTCTGACCGACTTGCGGCAACCAGAACATCGCCGCCACCAGTGCCGGAATCACCCAGAAGCCAAGTCCCAACGCCCAGCTCTTGTCGAAGTGTTCGCTCAACGGCACGGTCGCGCCCGCCGCCATCGCCGCGCCCAGGCACAGGGCCATGGTGTAGACGCCGGTCATGGTCCCGGCGTGTTTGGCGAAGTCGCGTTTGACGATGCCTGGCAGCAGAACGCCGATCACGCCGATGCTCGCACCGGCCAGCACGCTGCCGCCAAACAGGCCGATTTCACCGAACGAACTGCGCAGAATGATCCCGCCCGCCAATGTCAGCAGAATGCCCAACACCACGCGCTCAGCGCCGAAACGTCGCGCCAGAATCGGCGCCAACGGCGCAAACAGGCCGAGGCACAGCACTGGCAACGTCGTCAGCAAACCGGCCTGCGCCGCCGACAAGCCCAGGCTTTTCGAGACCTCGCTGAGCATCGGCGCCATGCTCGACAGCGCCGGACGCAAGTTCAGCGCGACCAGAATCAGCCCCGGCAGCAACAGCCACGGGCGGCGCAGGATTGGCTGACTTTGCTGGACCTGTTCGTCATCGGCCTCGGCGTCGATCAGCAGCTCTTCGAGCTCCGCCGTGCGTTTGGCTTCGGTGATCGTGCTGTGGCTGCTGGACATGGCGTTCTCGGTTTCAAGGTTCATTGATCAACTGCCTCGACAAGGCTTTCGCGCGTTCCGGGTCGCGTTGCTCGACGGCATCGAGCAGTTCGATATGCAGGTCGAACACTTCCTGGCGACGTGGCGTGATGCTCAAGGTCTGGCGCAGTTGTGCGCCGACGACGCTGGAGAAATAGCGATACAACTCGCTGAGGGTGGGGTTGTGTGCGGCGTCTACGAGACGACGGTGAAACACCAGGTCGCAGGCGATGTAGCTGTCGAGATCGCCGTGGTAGTGATCGCCGCTGACGTTGAGCGCTTCGCGCAAGGCCACGAGGTCTTCGTCAGTCCTGCGTAGCGCGGCAAGGCCGATGGCCTCGACTTCAAGGATGTGCCGGGTCTCTCGCGCTTGCTCAAGCGAGCAGCGCGACAACGCTTTCAGGGTGTCCAGCGGATCGATCACCGCCCGCAGATAGCTGCCGTCGCCCTGACGGATTTCGATCAAACCGGAAAACGCCAACACGCGCATGGCCTCGCGGACAGTGTTGCGGCTGATGCCCAATTCGGCAGACAACTCAGGCTCAGTGGGCAGACGCTGACCGACAGACCAGACGCCTTCGGTGATACGCAGACGCAACTGATCCAGAGCCTGATCAACCAGGGAACGTTTAATGAGTGGAGACATGTCTGACATAGGATTCGCCCTTTCATCCAATCATAGGATGAATTTTTTGACATGTTAGTCAGCTATGTCCAACAGAGCAAACGGTTTACACAAACCCTGTAGGAGCCGGCTTGCCGGCGATTCGGTCTGACATCCAACATGGATATCGCCTGACCCACCGCCATCGCCGGCAAGCCGGCTCCTACAATTCCGCGTCCGGCTCGCCATCTCGTGCATTACACAAACCCTGTAGGAGCCAGCTTGCTGGCGATTTGGTTTGACATCCAACATAGGTTTCGCCTGACCCACCGCCATCGCCAGCAAGCCGGCTCCTACAATTCCGCGTCCGGCTCACCATCTCGCGCATTACACAAACCCTGTAGGAGCCAGCTTGCTGGCGATTCGGTCTGACATCCAACACGGATATCGCCTGACCCTCCGCCATCGCCAGCAAGCCGGCTCCTACAATTTCGCGCCAGGCTCTCCATCTCGTGCATTGCGCAAAACCTGTAGGAGCCGGCTTGCTGGCGATTCGGTCCGACATCCAACATGGATATCGCCTGACCCACCGCTATCGCCGGCAAGCCGGCTCCTACAATTCCGCGCCCGGCCCGCCATTTCGCACACGACACAAAACCTGTAGGAGCCGGCTTGCCGGCGATTCGGTCTGACATCCAACATAGGTTTCGCCTGACACCCCGCTATCGCCAGCAAGCCGGCTCCTACAGGGATCGTGGTGTGTTTCTTCGGGCAAAAAAAAACCCGGAACAGCGTCCGGGTTTTTTTACTGCCTGGCTTCGATCAATGCAGGATCTGGCTCAGGAACAGTTTGGTGCGTTCGTTCTGCGGATTGTCGAAGAAGTCGTTCGGCGCGGCCTGTTCAACGATTTCGCCCTTGTCCATGAAGATCACGCGGTTGGCCACGGTGCGGGCGAAGCCCATTTCGTGGGTCACGCAGAGCATGGTCATGCCGTCTTCGGCCAGACCGATCATGGTGTCCAGCACCTCTTTCACCATTTCCGGGTCGAGGGCCGAAGTCGGTTCGTCGAACAGCATGATTTTCGGTTTCATGCACAGCGCGCGGGCAATCGCCACACGTTGTTGCTGACCGCCGGACAGTTGCCCCGGGAATTTATGCGCCTGCTCCGGAATGCGTACGCGCTCCAGGTAATGCATGGCGATTTCTTCGGCCTGGCGTTTGGGCATCTTGCGCACCCACATCGGCGCCAGGGTGCAGTTCTGCAGGATGGTCAGGTGCGGGAACAGGTTGAAGTGCTGAAACACCATGCCGACTTCACGACGGACCGTTTCGATCTGCTTGAGGTCGTTGGTCAACTCCACGCCATCGACCACGATGCGACCCTGCTGGTGTTCTTCCAGGCGGTTGAGGCAGCGAATGGTCGTCGACTTACCGGAACCCGACGGGCCGCACAGGACGATACGCTCGCCTTGCTTGACGTTCAGGTTGATGTCTTTCAACACGTGGAACTGGCCATACCACTTGTTCACGCCCTGCATCTGAATAATGCCTTCAGGGCTCACAGGCTTTTTGATTGCTTCGCTCATTACAGAACTCCTAACGCTTGTGGCCAGTGTCGAGCTTGCGTTCCAGATGCATGGAATAGCGCGACATACCAAAACAGAAAATCCAGAACACCAGGGCCGCGAACACATAGCCTTCAGTGGCCATGCCCAACCATTTCGGGTCGGCGGCGGCTTGTTTGACGCTGTTGAGCAAGTCGAACAGGCCGATGATGATCACCAGGCTCGTGTCCTTGAACAGCGCAATGAAGGTGTTGACGATGCCAGGGATTACCAGCTTCAGGGCTTGCGGCAGAATCACCAGGCCCATGCTGCGCCAGTAACCGAGGCCCATCGCCGCAGCCGCTTCGTACTGACCTTTTGGAATCGCTTGCAGACCGCCGCGCACCACTTCAGCCACATAGGCCGACTGGAACAGGATCACGCCGATCAGCGCCCGCAGCAGTTTGTCGAAGTTCATGCCTTCAGGCAGGAACAACGGCAGCATCACCGAGGACATGAACAGCACCGTGATCAACGGCACGCCGCGCCAGAATTCGATGAAGGTCACGCAGACCACACGAATCGCCGGCATATTCGAACGACGGCCCAGCGCCAGCACAATGCCCAGCGGCAACGCACCGGCAATACCGACAGTGGCGATCACCAGGGTCAGCATCAGGCCGCCCCATTGGCTGGTCGCCACTTGGGTCAGACCGAAAACGCCACCATGCAACAGGCACCAGGAAATGATCGGGTACAGCACCAGGAAGCTCAGGCCATACACGGCTTTACGGTGAAAGCGCGAGATGAACAATGGCGCCACGCCGATCACCGCCAGCCACACGGTCAGGTCCACGCGCCAGCGCAGGTCCATCGGGTAGTAGCCGTACATGAACTGGCCAAAACGCTGCTGAATGAACACCCAGCAGGCGCCTTCCTTGGTGCAGTCGGCGCGGGTGGTGCCGACCCAGTTGGCGTCGATGATTGCCCATTCCAGGATCGGCGGGACAATCAGGTAAATCAGATAGAACGCAAACAGGGTCAGCAGGGTGTTGAGCCAGCTGGAGAACATGTTTGCGCGCATCCATGCAACCACACCGATGCTGCTGCTCGGTGGAGGCATGTCAGGCTTGAAAGTATGAGTACTCATGCGCTTTTCCTTACCGCTCGATCAGCGCAATGCGCTTGTTGTACCAGTTCATCAGCAGGGAAATGCTGATACTGATCGCCAGGTACACGCTCATGGTGATGGCAATTACTTCGATCGCCTGCCCGGTCTGGTTCAGCACCGTACCGGCAAACAACGAAACCATCTCCGGATAACCGATACCGGCCGCCAGCGAAGAGTTTTTCGCCAGGTTCAGGTATTGGCTGGTCAGCGGCGGAATGATCACGCGCAGGGCTTGCGGGATGATCACTTTGCGTAGGGTCGGACCGTTGCGCAGACCCAGCGAGTGCGCCGCTTCGGTCTGGCCGTGGCTGACCGACTTGATGCCCGAACGCACGATCTCGGCGATGAACGCCGCGGTGTACACGGTCAGGGCCAGGGTCAGTGCCAGCAGTTCCGGGATCAGCACCCAGCCACCGACAAAGTTGAAGCCTTGCAGCTTGGGCATTTCCCAGTGCACGGGTGCACCGAAGATCAACGCGCACAGCGCCGGGATCGCAAAGAACAGCGCCAGGCCAACCCAGAACTTGTGGAACGGCACACCGGTCGCTTCGAAGCGTTTGGTGGCCCAGCGGCTCATCAGCACGATCGCGACAATGGCCACGACGATGCTGATCACAAACGGCCAGAAACCGTCCGCCATCAACGCTGCCGGCATGTTCAGGCCGCGGCTGCTGACGAAGAAGGTGTCGCCGAAGTTATGGCTGTTGCGTGGCCCCGGCATGGTCAGGAACACCGCGAAGTACCAGAACAGGATTTGCAGCAGCGGCGGAATGTTGCGGAAGACTTCCACATAAACAGTCGCCAGCTTGCTGATGATCCAGTTCTTCGACAGCCGTGACACGCCGACGATGAACCCGAGGATTGTCGCCAGGATCACGCCGATGAAAGTCACCAGCAGCGTGTTGAGCAGGCCGATGACAAACACCCGGGCATAACTGTCCGATTCGGTGTAGTCGATCAGGTGTTGAGCGATGCCGAAACCGGCACTGCGCTCCAGAAAGTCGAAACCGGAGGTAATGCCCCGGTGTTGAAGGTTGGTCTGCGTGTTGTCGAACAGGTACCAGCCCATCGAGACCACCGCCACGATGGTGATGATCTGAAATAGCCACGCACGCACTTTGGGATCGCTGAGGCTGAGCCTCTGCTTTGGTGCGCCGATTGAATTTTGCATGAAGTGCCCCGGATGTAATGGAACAGAACATCACCCGGTGGTTGGCCCACCGGGTGATAGAACCATCAGCGCACTGGTGGTGCGTATTGAATGCCGCCGTTGTTCCACAGAGCGTTCAGCCCGCGGTCGATGGCCAGCGGAGTGTCCTTGCCGAGGTTTTTCTCGAACACTTCACCGTAGTTACCGACTTGCTTGACGATCTGCACGACCCAGTCTTTCTTCACTTTCAGGTCTTTGCCGTATTCACCGTCGGTACCCAGCAGACGAGCGACGTCCGGGTTCTTGGTGCCTTTGGCTTCAGCTTCGACGTTTTTCGAAGTGATGCCGGCTTCTTCAGCGTTGAGCATGGCGTAGCCAGTCCAGCGCACGATGGCCAGCCACTCGTCGTCGCCATTACGTACGACCGGGCCCAGAGGCTCCTTGGAGATGGTTTCCGGCAGAACGGTGTAGTCGTTCGGGGTCGCCAGCTTGCTGCGTTGTGCGTAGAGCTGGGATTTGTCGGAGGTCAGCACGTCGCAACGACCGGATTCCAGCGACTTGGCGCTTTCATCGGAGGTGTCGAAAGTGATTGGGGTGTATTTCAGACCGTTGCCACGGAAGTAGTCGGAAACGTTCAGCTCGGTGGTGGTACCGGCTTGAATGCAGATGGTGGCGCCGTCGAGCTCTTTGGCGCTTTTCACGCCCAGAGTCTTGCTGTTTACCAGGAAACCGATGCCGTCGTAGTAAGTGATGAAACCAGGGAATTTCAGACCCATGCCCGAATCACGGGAGCTGGTCATGGTGGTGTTGCGCGACAGGATGTCGATTTCGCCAGACTGCAGCGCGGTGAAGCGCTCCTTGGCGTTCAACTGACTGAACTTGACCTTGGTCGCGTCGCCGAAGACGGCAGCGGCCACAGCGCGGCAGTAGTCAGCATCGATACCGACGATCTTGCCATTGGCGTCCGGAACCGAGAAACCAGGCAGGCCATCGCTGACGCCGCACTGTACGAAACCTTTCTTCTGCACTGCATCCAGGGTTGCACCCGCCTGAGCGAACCCGCTGACACCGAGTACTGCGGCTGCAGACACGATAGCCAGGGTGGATTTCAACATCTTCATTCAAACCTCCAGTTTTGCTCTTGTTGTGTCGGAGCTTGAGTCCAGTCGCACCCTTATGAGGCGTAGTCGACCCGTGTTGGTTTTTTTTGGGGTCAACCGACGTAGGACCTGCGCTATGAGTCTAGTAGGAGAAAATCCAAATCATGGACCACTCACTTCTCACCAATCGGCCGAACGGGCTGTAGCCCTTTCACGTTCGCGAAGCCCGTAGCGGCCACTGGCGAACATCCATCACCGGATTTTTTGCTATCCCACCACGAACAATGGCCTGATAGTGTTACCGACAGGCGTGGGATTTTTCGTACAGGCTTCCTATAGCAAAGCCCGTACCAGACCGCTCGCCAAAGCGTTTAAGGGACAGGTCAATAGCAAAACTTGTAGCCTTGCGACATCTTCTTAACGGATCAACCAGACGCGCACTCATCTCTCGCACTCAATGAGAGCGCACGCACACAATTGGAGCAGCCATGACCGAGCCCTTGATTCTTGAACCCGTCAAGCCCGCAGACGCCTGCGTTATCTGGCTGCACGGGCTGGGCGCCGACCGTTACGACTTCCTGCCGGTGGCCGAAGCGTTACAGGAAACCCTGCTGAGCACTCGCTTCGTTCTCCCTCAGGCACCGACCTGCGCAGTCACCATCAATGGTGGCTACGAGATGCCGAGCTGGTACGACATATTGGCCTTGAGCCCTGCACGCGCGATCAACCGCGAGCAGCTGGAAGCGTCGTCGGACCGGATCATCAAATTGATCGAAGTACAGCGAGCCGGCGGAATAGACGCTTCGCGGATTTTCCTGGCAGGTTTTTCCCAGGGCGGCGCCGTGGTGTTCCACACCGCGTTCCTGAAATGGCAGGGGCCGCTAGGTGGCGTACTTGCCCTCTCTACTTATGCACCGACCTTCAGCGAAGGACTGGAGCTTTCGGCCAGCCAACAGCGGATTCCGGTGTTGTCGTTGCACGGGCAGTACGATGACGTGGTGCAAAACTCGATGGGACGGACCGCCTACGAGTATTTAAAGCAGCATGGTGTCACCGTGACATGGCAGGAATACCCAATGGGTCACGAAGTGTTACCCGAGGAGATTCGCGACATCGGCACCTGGCTCGGCGAGCGCTTGCGTTAACGGCTCAGCTGAAAAACAGCCCATTGATCCATCCCCCTACGCCGCGCCCGATTCTTGCATTACACTGGCCGCCGTATATTCCTTAACCAATTGATGAGATGACCGTGCTCAAAGCACTCAAGAAAATGTTCGGTAAAAGCGAGACTGAGCAGCTCGCGCCAGTCTCCAGCGCTCCGTCTCACAGCCCCAGCCACCGCACCGACGGTAATCAGCCTGGCCGGACCGCCCCCGTAGCGGCACCGAAACAAGAGCCTGTGGCGACACCGGCCGTCCAGCCTGTTGAAGCGGCGGCTGCCGAGCAACCACGCAGCGAAGCGCCGAAGCCCGCCAAACCGCGTCGTGAACCCAAGCCAAAAGCGCCGGTCATCCCCTGGAAACTCGAAGACTTCGTCGTCGAACCCCAGGAAGGCAAAACCCGATTCCACGATTTCAAACTTGCCCCGGAACTGATGCACGCCATCCAGGACCTCGGCTTTCCGTATTGCACGCCGATCCAGGCTCAGGTGCTGGGCTTCACCCTCGCGGGCAAAGACGCCATCGGCCGCGCCCAGACCGGCACCGGCAAAACAGCGGCGTTCCTGATTTCGATCATCACCCAGCTGCTGCAAACCCCGCCGCCGAAAGAGCGCTACATGGGCGAGCCACGGGCGCTGATCATCGCGCCGACCCGTGAACTGGTGGTGCAGATCGCCAAGGACGCCGCCGACCTGACCAAGTACACCGGCCTCAACGTCATGACGTTTGTCGGCGGCATGGACTTCGACAAGCAGCTCAAGCACCTCGAAGCGCGTCATTGCGACATCCTCGTCGCCACCCCGGGCCGCCTGCTCGACTTCAACCAGCGCGGCGACGTGCACCTGGACATGGTCGAAGTGATGGTCCTGGACGAAGCCGACCGTATGCTCGACATGGGTTTCATCCCGCAAGTGCGTCAGATCATTCGCCAGACGCCGCCGAAGAACGAGCGCCAGACATTGCTGTTCTCCGCGACCTTCACCGATGACGTGATGAACCTCGCCAAGCAATGGACCACCGACCCGTCGATCGTCGAGATTGAGGCGCAGAACGTGGCCAGCGAAAACGTCGAGCAGCACATCTACGCGGTGGCCGGTGCCGACAAATACAAACTGCTCTACAACCTGGTCAACGACAACGGCTGGGAGCGGGTGATGGTCTTCGCCAACCGCAAGGATGAAGTGCGACGCATCGAAGAACGCCTGGTGCGTGACGGCGTCAACGCCGCGCAATTGTCTGGCGACGTGCCGCAGCACAAGCGCATCAAGACTCTGGAAGGTTTCCGCGAAGGCAAGATCCGCGTATTGGTAGCCACCGACGTGGCCGGTCGCGGCATTCACATCGACGGCATCAGCCACGTGATCAACTTCACCCTGCCGGAAGTCCCGGACGATTACGTGCACCGTATCGGTCGTACCGGCCGTGCCGGCGCCGATGGCGTGTCCATCAGTTTTGCCGGTGAAGACGACTCCTACCAGCTACCGTCCATCGAGGCGCTGCTGGGTCGAAAAATCAGCTGCGAAACCCCTCCGACGCATCTATTGCGGGCGGTTGAGCGCAAGCGTCCGTAATAGCGGGTCGCAATAAAAGAAGCGCAGCCGGCAACGGACTGCGCTTTTTTTTCGCTCAAAAAAACACTGTAGGAGCGAGCTCGCTCGCGATGGTCGCGAACGATAACGCGTAAAACCAGATACCCCGCGGCGCTCTTGAATTCTTCGCGAGCAAGCTCGCTCCTACAAACGGCGCTTGCGAGATACAACTAAAAGTCCATAATGGACAAATTAGTTTACTTGCCATTCCCGGAGCCGACCATGTCCAGCACGCCCTACGTGATCACCCAACCCCAGGCCCGCGAACTGCTGGCACAGGTCGACGTTCCGCAGATCCTGCGCAAGCTGTTCCGCGACCTGGCGGCCGGGCAAGCGGTGCAACCGGCGCAACAACTGGTGGAATTTCCCAAGGGTGCCGGCGATTTCATCAACTACCTGGGCGTGCTGGCCGAAGACGGGGTTTACGGGGTCAAGACCTCGCCTTACATCGTCCGCGAACAAGGCCCATTGGTGACCGCATGGACTTTGCTGATGTCGATGCAGACCGGCGAGCCGCTGCTGTTGTGCGACGCCGGCGAACTGACCACCGCGCGCACCGCCGCGACAACCGCCGTTGCTGTCGACGCCCTGGCTCCGTTGAATGCGCAACGCCTGGCGATCATCGGCAGTGGCAAGGTCGCGCTGGCGCACCTGCATTACGTCAAAGGCCTGCGCGACTGGGAAAGCATCCACCTTTTCTCGCCGAACCTGAGCGACCTCAGCCCTGAAGCCGTGGCGCAGATCAAAAGCCTCGACCCACGGCTGACCCTTGTCGACACGCGCGAAGCGGCGGTTCAGGACGCCGACGTGATCATGCTGTGCACGTCGTCCGCCGGCCCGGTGATCGACCCTTCCAGCCTGACCAAACCGGCATTGATCACTTCCATCAGCACCAATGCCCCACGCGCCCACGAAGTGCCGCCACAGAGCCTCAATGACATGCAGGTGTTCTGCGACTATCGCCTGACCACGCCGGGCTCGGCGGGTGAAATGCTGATTGCCGGCGAACAGCACGGCTGGGACGCAAGCGCCATCGTCGGCGACCTGCCGGACTTGATCAGCGGAAAAGTCCAGCGCCCCGGCTATGACCGTCACGTGTTCTTCCGCTCGATCGGCCTGGGCCTGGAAGACATCGCACTGGCCAATGCCATCTACCACCTCCAGCACTAACACATACCTGTAGGAGCCGGCTTGCTGGCGATGCAGGCGCCGCGGTCTGTCAGACAAACCGCGGCGTCTGCATCGCCAGCAAGCCGGCTCCTACAGGAGATCTATATTGCGGCTTACAGGAGACATTCATGAGCCAGGCAGACTTCATCATCATCGGCGGCGGAATCGCCGGCGCTTCCACCGGTTTCTGGCTGTCGCAGCACGCCCGAGTGATCGTGCTCGAACGCGAATCCCATCCGGCCTACCACTCCACCGGACGCTCGGCGGCGCTGTTCACCGCCGCTTACGGCACACCGCAGGTCCGGGCATTGACCCAGGCCAGCCGCGATTTCTTCGACGCCCCGCCTGCCGGTTTCTGCGAACACCCGCTGCTGACCCCGCGCGGCGAAATGAACGTGGACTTCACCGGCGACCCGGCCGAGCTCAACAACCAATACCTGAGCGCCAAAGCCACGGTGCCGGAGATGCAACTGCTCAGCGCCGACGAGGCCTGCGCGCGTTTGCCGATCCTGCGCCGGGAAAAAGTCCACGGCGCGATCTACGATCCGACCGCCAGCGACATCGACACCGACGCCTTGCACCAGGGTTACCTGCGTGGCATCCGACGCAATAAAAGTGAAGTGTATACCGACACTGAAGTCCTGAGCCTGACCCGCGACGGTGAAGGTGTGTGGCAGGTTCAAACCAACGGCCAGACCTTCAGCGCCCCGGTCATCATCAACGCTGCCGGCGCCTGGGCCGACAAGATCGGCGAACTGGCCGGCGCGAAGCCGCTGGGCCTGCAACCGAAACGCCGTGCAGCATTCATCTTCGCCGGGCCGGAAGGCGTAGACATCCACCATTGGCCGATGCTGGTCAGCCTCGACGAGTCGTTCTACATGAAGCCGGACGCCGGCATGTTCCTTGGCTCGCCGGCCAACGCCGACCCGGTTGAACCACACGACGTGCAGCCCGAAGAACTGGACATCGCCATGGGCATCTACCAGATCGAAGAAGCCACCACCCTGACCATCCGCCGCCCGACCCGCACTTGGGCCGGCCTGCGCAGCTTCGTGGCCGACGGCGATTTGCTGTCCGGTTTCGATCTGCAGGTGCCTGGGCTGTTCTGGGTTGCGGCGCAAGGCGGTTACGGCATCCAGACCTCGCCCGCCATGGGCCAGGCCAGCGCCGCGCTGGTACGCGGTGAAGCACTGCCCGAGCAACTCAAGCGTTTTGGCCTGGACGCCGGGATGCTGTCCCCTGCTCGCCTGGGCTGACCGGCGTCCTCAGGTGACGTGTCGACACGATTACGGCAAACTTCCAGCGCCCTTTTTGCAGGGCGCTGACGCTGCCTGGAGCTCCATTGTATGAACGCACCTGTAAAAGACCCGGCCCTGGACAACTTCCGCGCGATCGCCGATGCCATCGCTACGTTGTTCTTCCCCCACGCCGAGGTGGTGCTGCACGATCTGCGCACACAGAAAGTCGACTACATCGCCAACAACCTGTCGAAACGGGAAGTGGGTGACGACTCGGCGCTGGAAGACATGCTCAGCGATGACATCAGCGAACGAAACATCGGGCCGTACGAAAAGTTGAACTGGGATGGTCAGAAAATTCGCAGCTTGAGCAGCGTGCTGCGCGACAGCGACGGTCATCCGCTGGCGGTGCTGTGCATCAACCTGAATATTTCGCTGTTCGAAAACGCCAAGGCCGCGCTGGACCTGTTCCTGTCGCCGAGCAAGCTGATCCCGCAACCGGACTCACTGTTCCGCGATGACTGGCAGGAGCGCATCAATACCTTCCTTCACGGCTGGCTGCGCGAACGTCAGCTGAGCCTGAACCTGCTGACCCGCGACCACAAACGCGAACTGGTGCTGGCCCTGCACGCCGAAGGCGCCTTCAAAGGCAAAAGCGCCTCGAACTATGTGGCCAACGTGCTGAACATGGGACGGGCGACGGTGTACAAGCATTTGAAAGAATTGAAAGGCTGAAACACCCCGGATTGCCAGCGACACACACCCTGTAGGAGCACGACTTGCCGGCGAAGGCGACCTCAAAGACGCCATCGCCGGCAAGCCGGCTCCTACAAGGTTCTGCGTAAACCACACGATGTTGAGCCCCCCCCAAAAACCTGTAGGAGCCAGCTTGCTGGCGATGGCGATTTTGAAGACGCCATCGCCAGCAAGCCAGCTCCTACAAGGTTCTGCGCCAGTCACACAACTCTGATGCGTCCCAAAATCTGTAGGAGCCGGCTTGCTGGCGATGCAATTCCAAAGACGCCTTCGCAGGCAAGCCTTGCTCCTACGGGTTTGTGTTTATTCCAACGCCGAAGCCGGGCCGAAGAACTCGTAGCGGCTTTGCTTCTCCGGTACACCCAAGGCTTTCAGGTGACGCTTCACCGCCGCCATGAAGCCTTTAGGCCCCAGGAAGTACGCATCCAGATCACGCTGCTGCGGCAACCACTCGCCCAGTTGCTCCTGACTCAACAACCCGACCTTGTGCGCCGCCGGGCTCACGCCGTCATCTTCGTCGTAGCAGTAGAAACGCTTGAGTTGCGGGTGACGCTCAGCCAATCCATCAATCCAGTCACGGAACGCGTGAACGCTGCCATTGCGTGCGCAGTGGATAAAATGCACCGGCCGCTTGGTTTCCAGCGCCGCTTCCAGCATGGCCAGGGTCGGGGTGATGCCGACGCCGCCGCTGATCAGCACCAACGGTTTATCGCTGTCGGTCAGAGTGAATTCGCCCGATGGCGGGAACAGCTGAATGCTGGCGCCTACATGCAGTTGATCATGCAAATGGTTCGAGGCACGACCACCGTGTTCACGCTTGACGCTGATACGGTACTGGCCTTTGTTCGCCAGGGCCGACAGCGAATAGTTACGACGAATCTCTTCGCCATCGAGGATCAGTTTCATGCCGATGTACTGGCCGGGTTCTGCCGCGAGGATCGGACCTTTGTCTGCCGGTTCGAAGTAGAACGAAATGATTTCCGCGCTTTCCTCGACCTTGGCCGCAACGATGAACTCCCGCGCACCGCGCCAGCCGCCCGGGGCCTGTTCTTTCTGGTCGTAGATGCTGGTTTCAGCGCCGATCAGGATCTCGGCCAGTTGTCCGTACGCCGCGCCCCAGGCGCTCATCACTTCCGGCGTGGCAATCTCTTCACCCAACACTTCGGAAATCGCACGCAACAGGCAGGTGCCGACAATCGGGTAGTGTTCCGGGAGGATTTGCAGCGCCACGTGCTTGTTGATGATTTTGGCCACCAGGTCGCCCAATTGGTCGAGCTGATCGATGTGGCGCGCATACATCAACACGCCGTTGGCCAGGGCGCGGGGTTGATCACCGGTGGCCTGGTGCGCCTGGTTGAACAGCGGGCGGACTTCCGGGTATTCGGAGAGCATCATGCGATAGAAATGCGTGATCAATGCTTCGCCACCGCTTTCCAGCAATGGCACAGTGGATTTGACGATTGCACGGTCTTGAACGCTAAGCATAAGGTGACTCCTGGACGACTTGGTTTTCTAACTGCTTTCCCTATGCATATCAGTTTCCGTGCCATCTATTTAATCGTTATAAATCAATAAGTTAAAAACATTCTAGTCATAACGACACCCCCTGACTTATAGTCATACCGACTACACGGAGTCACTATGACTGCAAAATCCTTGCTCACCACACTGCTTCCCCTGGTCTCGGACCTGTCCCGCGAACTCCCCGAGGGCGAGCGCTATCGGCGCCTGCTCGAAGCCATGCGCGCCTTGCTCCCCTGTGACGCCGCCGCGCTGCTGCGCCTCGATGGCGAGTGGCTGGTGCCGCTGGCCGTCGACGGGTTGAGCACCGACACCCTCGGCCGGCGCTTCAAGGTCAGCGAACACCCGCGCTTCGAAGCCCTGCTCAGCAGCCCCGGCCCGACCCGCTTCGCCGCCGACAGCGACATGCCCGATCCTTATGACGGACTGGTCGATGGCCTCGACGATCACCTTGAAGTCCATGACTGCATGGGTTGCCCGCTGTTTATCGACGAACGTCCGTGGGGTTTGCTGACCCTCGACGCCCTCGACCCGGAACGCCTTGAACCGATAGAACTGGACGCTCTGCAAGCCTTCGCCAGCCTTGCCGCCGCCACGGTCAATGCCGCCGAGCGCATCGAACGGCTGGCCAATCGTGTCGAAGACGAGCATCAACGCGCCGAGGTGTACCGACAGGCCAGCGGCCAGCAGAACCGCGAAATGATCGGTCAGAGCAAGGCCCATAAACGCTTGGTGGAAGAGATCAGCCTGGTCGGCGGCAGTGACCTGACCGTGTTGATCACCGGCGAAACCGGGGTCGGCAAGGAACTGGTGGCCCAGGCGATTCACGCCGCCTCGCCCCGGACCGACAAGCCGATCATCAGCCTCAACTGCGCCGCGCTGCCGGACACGCTGGTGGAAAGCGAATTGTTCGGCCATGTGCGCGGCGCCTTCACCGGGGCAACCAGCGACCGTCGCGGCAAATTCGAACTGGCCAATGGCGGCACGCTGTTTCTCGATGAAGTCGGCGAACTGTCGCTGACGGTGCAGGCCAAATTGCTGCGCGTGCTGCAAAGCGGTCAATTGCAGCGGCTGGGGTCGGACAAAGAACATCAAGTCGATGTGCGGCTCATCGCCGCGACCAATCGCGACCTGGCCGAAGAAGTGCGCAGTGGCCGTTATCGTGCCGACTTCTACCACCGTTTGAGCGTTTACCCGCTATTGGTGCCGGCCCTGCGGGATCGCGGGCGGGATGTGCTGCTGCTCAGCGGTTTCTTCCTGGAGCAGAACCGTTCGCGCATGGGCCTCAACAGCCTGCGCCTGACCAGCGATGCCCAGGCGTCGTTGCTGGCGTATGACTGGCCGGGCAATGTGCGGGAGCTGGAGCATTTGATTGGGCGCAGCGCGTTGAAAGCGCTGGGTAACTGCAGGGAACGGCCGAAGATTCTCAGCTTGAGTGCGGCGGATCTGGATTTGCCCAGCGGCAGCGTTGAGGTAACGCCCGAGTCGCCGACCGCGACGCCAGTGACGTTGGTGTCAGGGGATTTGCGCGAGGCGACTGAAAGTTATCAGCGGCAATTGATCAGCGCGTGCCTGGATCGGCACCACAATAACTGGGCGAGCGCGGCGCGTGAACTAGGCTTGGATCGGGCAAATCTTGGGCGGATGGCCAAAAGACTGGGCATGAAATGAACGCTTTTGTAGGAGCCAGCTTGCTGGCGATGGTATCGCCGCGGTTTGTCTGACTGACCGCGGAAATGCTATCGCCAGCAAGCTGGCTCCTACAGGTTCGGGGTAGCATTTCGATTGCATCGGTATTTAGCCTAAAGCCTGCCCCCATCAAGTCGATAACCCGGCATCGATAGCTTTTGGCGACTTCCATTCGCCCATCACCTTTTTCCACAGAAGGTTTTTATGTCCTCCACCAAAGCCCGCGCAGACTCACTTTCGCTTCTGCTGTTTACCTTGCGCAGCGGCAAGTTGATGGCGATCAACCTGCTCAAAGTCAGTGAAATCATCCCCTGCCCGCCGCTGACCAAACTGCCGGAGTCGCATCCTCACGTCAAAGGTATCGCCACCCTGCGCGGCGCGTCGTTGTCGGTGATCGACCTGAGCCGTGCGATCGGCGAGCGGCCGCTGGAAGACCCGAACGGCGGCTGCCTGATCGTCACCGACGTCAGCCGCTCCAAACAGGGCCTGCATGTTCAGGCGGTGAGCAAGATCGTCCACTGCCTGACCACCGACATCCGTCCGCCGCCCTTTGGCTCCGGCGGTGTGCGCTCGTACATCACTGGCGTGACCTCGGTCGACGGCACGCTGGTACAGGTGCTGGACATCGAAAAGGTCATCCACGGCATCGCCCCGGCGCAGATCGAAACGGCCCCGACCGAACTGAGCATGGAAGACGCGGAAGTGCTCGGCAACGCACGCATTCTGGTGGTCGATGACAGCCAGGTGGCCCTGCAGCAATCGGTGCACACCCTGCGCAACCTCGGCCTGCAATGCCACACCGCGCGCAGTGCCAAGGAAGCCATCGATTGCCTGCTGGACCTGCAAGGCACCGCCCAGCAGATCAACCTGATTGTTTCAGACATCGAAATGTCAGAGATGGACGGCTACGCCTTCACCCGCACCCTGCGCGAAACCCCGGATTTTGCGCACCTGTATGTGCTGCTGCACACCTCGCTGGACAGCGCGATGAACAGCGAAAAAGCGCGTCTGGCCGGCGCCAACGCGGTGCTGACCAAGTTCTCTTCGCCGGACCTGACCAAGTGCCTGATCGAAGCGGCCAAGGCGGTCGCCGAACAAGGTCACTGAGTTGGCCGAGGCTTTTTGTTTTCTGATGCGGCGCAACCTGGCGGAGGTTGTGCCCGCAATCACCTGGCCTCAGGGCATTGTCCTGCGCGAATATCGTCCAGAACTGGCAGAAGCCGTTCATCGTTTGATGGAGCTGGGTTATCTGGACGGTGGCGGTCGCGTGCCGGCATTGGATATCTGGCAACAGCGGTTTGAGACGGACCCTGAATACGATCCCTCCCTGTGCTTCATTGCGCAGGATGCCGACGGTATCGTGGGTGTATGCCAGTGCTGGACCAGCGCCTACATCAAGAATCTGGTCGTGCACCCGCGAGCTCAGCGTCAGGGTTTGGGCCGGGCGTTGTTGTTGAATGCATTCAACGTGTTTCAGCAGCGTCGTGAAGGTTTTGTGGATTTGAAGGTATTGGAAGACAACCTTCGGGCGCAGCGGCTGTATGAAAGTGCCGGGATGATTGTGGTCCGCCGGGAGCCGGTTCCGGCCTGATACAACGCCTTCGCGGGCAAGCCTCGCTCCTACAGGTACGGTGATCACAATGTAGGAGCGAGGCTTGCCCGCGAAGGGGCCGACACATTCAACCTCATCCCATCAGGCATACTCGGCCCACCCATGCCCAAGGATGCCTGCCCCATGAAAGCCACCACCCTCACCTTCCTCTGCCTCACCGCCCTCGCCACCCAAACCCACGCCTCCAGCCCAGACGCCTGGGCCGCTTTCGACAAAGCCATGCTCGCCAGTTGCATCAAGGCCAGCGGCCTGACGGACACCTTCCCCGTCGGCAAAGCCGCACAGTTCGATGACCGTGTCGACTACACCGCCTTGCTCCTGCAAGGCCGCTACCCACAAAAACACATGAAAGGCCAGCAAGGCACCGAGCTGTGCCTCTACAACAAAAAAAGCAAAACCGCCTACGTGACCGAATGGGACTCCATCCGCCTACCCGCCAAATCCCGGTGAATGGCGCATAACTTGCTTCGACGCTGACTTCTGCGGTGGCATTCTGTCGCCAGTTCGGGCCCTGACAAGCGACTGATCCTTTGATGAATACAACGTTTTCCTGCGTAGGTTGCGGCAAATGCTGCAATGACCATCACGTCCCCCTGACCCTGGCCGAAGCCCGGATGTGGGCGGCCGACGGCGGTCAGGTGATCGTGCTGGTAGAAGGCTTCCTCGGTAATGGCCTCGGCCTGCCGGTGCAGCAACGCGAACATGCCGAGCGCCGTTCGGTGGTGGTTCAAAGCGGCGCCTGCGAAGCCTACGTGGCCATCACGTTTGCGGCGTACAACGTCGGTCCCTGCCGGAATCTTGACGAAGACAACCTCTGCCGCATCTACGAACGCCGGCCGCTGGTGTGCCGCATCTATCCGATGGAAATCAATCCGCACATCCCCCTCAACCCTGCGATCAAGGAATGCCCGCCCGAATCGTGGGAAAAAGGCCCGGATCTGATCATTGGCGGTGAATTGGTCGATCACGAGCTCGCAGAACTCATCCAGCGCTCCCGTCAGGCGGATCGCGACGATATCCGCACCAAAGATGCGATTTGCGCCTCACTGGGGATTCGGACCACGGCCCTGAAGGGCGATGGATTCACCGCGTATCTGCCGGACATGAGTGCGTTCGCCACGGTCATCGATCAGGTGGCGCAACAGCCGCTGACAGGATCGGACAGTGAGTGGCAGTTCCACGTATCGGGTGACGACATCGCCGGGCAAGTGCTGGCGGCGGGTGCGCACGTGGCCACCGAGACGCCGCTCAACTATGCCTTCATTTCGTTGCGCGCGGCTTAACGGCGGGCTCGCCAAAACTCTTGCGCCAACAACCGCAAGTCCCCCGCCAACCCTGCCACATCGGTGGAATTCGCCTGGCTTTGCTGCCCTTCACTGACCGTGACCTCGCAGGCTGAGCGAATGCTGATGATGTTGCGGTTGATGTCTTCGCTGACGCTGCTCTGCTCTTCCACCGCCGAAGCGATTTGCAGGCTCATTTGCGTGATCTGATTGACCCGCCGACTGATCGCGTCCAGCGAATCAGCGGCGCGTCGAGCCTGTTCGACGCTGTTGTCCACCTGTTCACTGCTTTGCTGCATCACCACCACCGCATCCCGCGTGCCGTTTTGCAGGGTGCTGATCATGCGTTGAATCTCGTTGGTCGATTGCTGGGTACGCTGGGCCAGGCCACGAACTTCATCGGCCACCACCGCGAAACCGCGCCCGGCATCCCCGGCACGCGCCGCTTCGATGGCCGCGTTAAGGGCCAGCAGATTGGTTTGCTCGGCGATGCTGCGGATCACATCCAGCACGCCGGTAATCTCGCTGCTGTGCCCCTCCAGTTGATGAATCACCTCGGTGGCGCGCGCCAGCTCCTCGGCCAGACGCAGTACCGCATGGCGACTTTCACTCACCAATTGATGACCTTCACGGGTTTCGTTGCCGGCCAGGTCGGCCGCCTGGGACGCTTGCTGCGCATGACCGGCAACCTCGGCCACGCTGGCAGACATCTGGTGAATCGCCGCCGCCACCTGATCGGTTTCCGCCTGCTGGGCCAGCGTGCTGTTATGACTGCCTTGCAGGTGTTCGACCAGTTCCGCCGCGTGCCCGGCCAGACGCTGCGACGCATCGCCGATGCGCCCCACCACCGCGCCGATCTGCGCTTCGAGCATCTGGAAGGCAAACTCGATCTGGCCGAACTGATCGCGGCGACCGGTGTAAACAGCCTGGCTCAACGGGTTGTCGGCAATCTGCCGGGCGCGTTCGGTCAACACTTTCAGCGGACGCAACATGTATCCGGTTCCGACCGCTGCCAAACCACTGCCCACGACAAACGCCAGTACGCCGAAAACGGCTGACGAAGGGTTCAGCCACGCTTCGATGCCCACCACGCAGGCCAATGTCGCGCTGAACAGCGCCGTCACCTTGAGACCCGGACCGAGCACGGGCAGCCGCTGCCACAGTGATGTACGACCACTGCGAAGCTGTGTGTAGGCTTTTTCCGCGGCTTCGATCTGCCGCGCCGAGGGCTTGGTCCGGACCGACTGATACTCCACGGCTTTACCGTTCTGCGTCACCGGCGTGGCATACGCGCTCACCCAATAGTGATCGCCATTCTTGCAGCGATTTTTCACCAGCCCCATCCATGAGCGGCCGCTTTTAAGGGTCTGCCACATATGCGCGAAAGCCGCCGCCGGCATGTCCGGGTGGCGCAGCAAGTTGTGCGTCGAGCCCAGCAACTCCTCACGGCTGTAGCCGCAGATGTTGATGAAGTCGTCGTTGGCGTAGGTGATCGCGCTGGTCAGATCAGTGGTCGAGAGGATATTCGCATCAGCCGCAACGTCGACATTACGGCCGGTCACCGGGAGGTTGATCTTCATGGAAAGCGCGCTCGTTGGATGGAAAGAGTCGGCAGGGCTGCTGACTCTAAGCGCACTGATTCCACAAACGTTGATCTGGCTCAGGATATGAGCACTTAGCCATCACCCACGGCTGATCAAGCCGGGATGATGGCCATATCGGAGTGATATCAGGTAGTGGCGCGCGCAACGCACTCGACTTCCACCCGCGCGTCCAACACCAGTTTACGGGCGGCGAAGGTGGTACGGGCGGGCATCCGGTTCTGCGGGAAATAGCTGCGGTACACCCCGTTCATGGCTGCAAAATCCTTGATGTCGGCAAGAATGACCGTGCATTTGGCGACATGCGCCAAGGACGATCCGCTACGTTGCAGTGCGCTGCGCAGGTTCTCCATGGTCTGGGTCATCTGCGGGACGATTCCGCCCTTGACCAGCTTGCCATCGGCCCCCGCCCCGAGCACGCCGGACAAGTAGAGGGTCTGGTCGATTTGCACCGCTTCAGAGAACGGCAGGCCTCCCTCGGCGGGGAAGTAGCGTGGCGAATCGGGCGCTGCTGCCGGCAAGTAGCGCTGAATGATCTGCTGGTATGGACCGTTTTGCTTGATTCGCTCCAGGGCCGCATTCAGATTATCGCGCAACGCTGTGTCGGTCTTGCGCACGGCCATGGCCACGCCAGTGCCCAGCATCGGATCGTCGAGCGCGTCTCCCGCAAAGGCGAAAGCCTGCCCTCGGGGTTGGCTCAATAAAGCCTCGTTGATTTCGATCGAGTCTTGCAGCGTGGCATCGATGTCACCCGCCAGCAGGCTTTCGATCAACTGGTTGTTGAAACTGAAACTGCGCACCGTGACGCCCTCGGACGCCCAACGCGCTTTTGCGAATGCCTCACGGCTGGTGCCGGCCAGGACGCCGATACGCTTACCCTTGAGCGATTGCGCATCCGGTTGCAGATTCGAGCCTGTGCGAGCCACCAGGCGGCTATTCAGGGGATACAGGTTTTCGGTGAAGTCGATCCGCTCGCGACGCGCGGAGGTAGCGGTCATCGGCATGATGACATCGAACTTCCCGGCTTCCAGCGCAAGGATGTTAGTGGCGTAATCCTGATCGACCCAGACACAGCGAGCCTTGAGCTCGGCACACAGCGCATTGCCCAGTTCGATGTTCAAACCGACCAGCTCACCCTTGTCGTTACGGCTCTCGAAGGGCGGAACCAGCGCTTCTACGCCGAAACGGATCTGCGGCTCGACTGCCGTCGAAACACAGCCGGTGGCCAGGACCGCCAGCGACAACACAGACAGGATTTTTACCAGAGGCATTCGGTAACCTTCATCAAGCATTCAGGGACATGAATACTTCACGAGTGGCCACTGACTTTCCCAGAGGATGAGTCGCTCATCCTCGTAGGAACTGTCTCGGTTTCAGCAAGAAGGGTTACCGGACAAAAAACACTGAGCAGTCAGCGTTTGCCCATCGAACGACGGGTGCCGGGAGGCGCTGCGCCGGGGGTCTTGGTGTGGCCGTTCTTGGCGCCGTTCTTGTACCAGGGCTGGCTGGCGGTCTTCGCGGCGGCCAGTTCACCCGGTTTGAACGGGAATTTGAACGCCGGGATCACGGCTTTGGTTTCGCTGTCTGCGCTGGAGTCGACGCTGTCTGGCAGGTCTGCCTGGTCGTCGCTCAAAGCGTCGGCAACCGGCGGTTGTGTCGGGGAAGTCATGAAAGCTCCGGGTGATGCAAAAGAGTCGGGCCCGGTCAGCGAGCCGCGAAAGGCGGCAGTATACCTGTGTCGGGGGCGACAGGCTTCACGTGGAGAGTGAGTCCGTCGGGTTTTGTGTTGGCCGGTCTGACGCCATCGCCAGCAAGCCGGCTCCTACAGGGGTTCGCGGTGTACTTTGTAGGAGCCGGCTTGCCGGCGAAGGCGTCAGTTCAGTCACCACATATCCCAAACTGACAGCGCCGTCAGTTAGCAGTCACCTTCCTGACCGGCGAACAGGTTTATAAAGGAAGGTATAACCCTGACAAAATTCCGTCCTCCCAGCCCCGGCGCCCCACTCGCATGCGAATTCAGAAAAAACCCGCCCTGCTCGCCGCCCTCCTGATTGTCCTGGCAGCGCTGGGCGTGTGGTACGCCACCAAACCGGCCACGGCCAGACTCGCCGCGCCCACGGCGATCCCGGTTCGAGTGGTCAACGTCGCCGAAAAAGACGTCCCTCGTTACGTCAGCGGCATCGGCTCGGTATTGTCTTTGCACAGCGTGGTGGTACGTCCGCAGATCGACGGCATCCTCACCAGAATCCTGGTCAAGGAAGGTCAACTGGTGAACAAGGGTGACTTGCTCGCCACCATCGATGATCGCTCGATCCGCGCCAGCCTGGATCAGGCCCGCGCACAGCTCGGCGAAAGCCAGGCGCAGCTGCAAGTGGCGCTGGTCAACCTCAAGCGTTACAAACTGCTGAGCGTCGACGACGGCGTATCCAAACAGACTTACGACCAGCAACAAGCGCTGGTCAACCAGCTCAAAGCCACCGCCCAAGGCAATCAGGCGTCGATTGACGCCGCTCAGGTGCAGCTTTCCTACACACAAATTCGCTCCCCGGTCAGCGGTCGCGTGGGGATTCGTACGGTGGACGAAGGCAACTTCCTGCGCATGACCGACACCCAAGGCTTGTTCACGGTGACGCAGATCGACCCGATTGCCGTGGAGTTTTCCCTGCCACAGCAAATGCTGCCAACCCTGCAAGGCCTGATCAACGATCCGGAACACGCCCAAGTGAAGGCCTACATCGGTGCCGACACCGACGGCGAAACCGGCAACCTGCTGGGCGAAGGCCACCTGACCCTGATCGACAACCAGATCAACGCCAACACCGGGACCATCCGCGCCAAGGCCGAATTCAACAACCCCGGGCAGAAACTGTGGCCGGGCCTGCTGGTGACGGTAAAAATTCAGACAGCGCTGGAAAAGGATGCGCTGGTGGTGCCGCCCACCGTCGTACAACGAGGCCTCGATCAACACTTTGTGTACCGGGTCAAAGGTGACAAGGTTGAAACCGTCCAGGTGCAGATGGTCTATCAAGGCAGCGGTCAGGACATCATCAAAGGCGTGAAACCGGGCGACGTGCTGGTCAGCGACGGTCAGTCGCGCCTCAAGCCCGGTTCGACGGTCCAGGTGCTGACTGACCCCGCGCAAATGGTGCAAACGGAGTCGAAACCATGAAGGGCCACGGCTCGGTTTCTGCGTGGTGCATCGATCATCCGGTGGCGACGATCCTGCTGACGTTTGCCCTGGTATTGCTCGGCGTCATTGCGTTCCCACGGTTGCCCATCGCGCCGCTGCCGGAAGCCGAATTCCCGACCATCCAGGTGGCCGCGCAATTGCCCGGCGCCAGCCCGGAAACCATGGCTTCCTCGGTGGCCACGCCGCTTGAAGTGCAATTCAGCGCCATTCCCGGCGTGACCCAGATGACCTCGAGCAGCGCCCTCGGTTCGACCAACCTGACCCTGCAATTCACCCTCGACAAAAGCATCGACACCGCCGCGCAGGAAGTGCAGGCCGCGATCAACACCGCCGCCGGCAAACTGCCCAAGGACATGCCGAACCTTCCGACCTGGCGCAAGGTCAACCCGGCCGACAGCCCGGTGCTGATTCTCAGCATCAACTCGACCCTGATGCCCGGCCCCGAACTCAGCGATCTGGTGGAAACCCTGCTGTCCCGTCAGATCAGTCAGATCGACGGTGTAGGCCAGATCAACATCACCGGCCAGCAACGTCCGGCGATTCGCATTCAAGCCTCGGCAGACAAACTGGCCGCCATCGGCCTGACGCTGGCGGACATTCGTCTGGCGATCCAAAACACCAGCCTCAACCTGGCCAAAGGCGCGCTGTATGGCGAGTCGAGCATCTCGACGCTGTCGACCAACGATCAGTTGTTCCACCCCGAGGAATACAGCCAACTCATCGTTTCCTACAAGGACGGTGCACCGGTTCACCTGAAAGATGTCGCCAAAGTCGTCAACGGTTCGGAAGATGCCTACGTGCAAGCCTGGGCCGGTGACAAACCCGGCGTGAACCTGGTGATTTCCCGGCAACCGGGGGCCAACATCGTCGAGACCGTGGATCGCATTCAGGCCGCCCTGCCCGCTCTCGAAGCGATGCTGCCGGCGTCGGTGCAAGTCAAAGTGCTGGTTGACCGGACCCAGACCATCCGCGCCTCGTTGCATGAGGTGGAAGTCACCCTGCTGATCGCGATCATGCTGGTGGTGGCGGTGATGGCGCTGTTCCTGCGTCAGTGGTCGGCGACGCTGATCGTGTCGGCGGTGCTGGGTGTGTCGCTGGTCGCCAGTTTTGCCCTGATGTACATCATGGGCTTCAGCCTGAACAACCTGACACTGGTGGCGATCGTGGTGGCCGTGGGGTTTGTGGTCGACGATGCGATTGTCGTGGTGGAGAACATTCACCGACACCTGGAGGCCGGCGACGGCATGCGCGAGGCGGCGATCAAGGGCGCCGGCGAGATTGGTTTTACTGTGGTCTCGATCAGTTTTTCGCTGGTGGCGGCGTTCATTCCGCTGCTGTTCATGGGCGGCGTGGTCGGGCGGCTGTTCAAGGAATTCGCCCTGACGGCCACGTCTACGATCATGATTTCAGTGGTGGTGTCGCTGACGTTGGCGCCGACCCTCGCCGCGCTGTTCATGCGTGCGCCGGTGCATCACGCCCACAGCAAAAAAACCTTTGGCGAACGCTTGCTGGCCGGCTACGAAAAGCTCCTGCGCCGCGCCCTCGCCCATCAGAAATTGATGATCGGGGTGTTCGGCATGTCCCTGGCCCTGGCCATCGCCGGCTACATCTTCATTCCGAAGGGTTTCTTCCCGGTGCAGGACACCGGTTTTGTCCTCGGCACCACCGAAGCCGCCGCCGATATTTCCTACGGCGACATGGTGAAAAAACACCTGGCGATGGCGGAAATCGTCGCGGCAGATCCGGCGGTCGCGGCGTTTTCCCACTCCGTCGGTGTGTCGGGCAGTAACCAGACCATCGCCAACGGCCGCTTCTGGATTTCCCTGAAAAAACGCAGCGAGCGCGACGTCTCGGCCAGCCAGTTCATCGACCGCATCCGTCCGCAACTGATGAAAGTCCCGGGCATCGTGCTGTACCTGCGCGCCGGCCAGGACATCAACCTCAGCTCCGGCCCGAGCCGCGCGCAGTACCAATACGTGCTCAAGAGCAACGACGGCGCGACCCTCAGCACCTGGACCCAGCGCCTGACCGAAAAACTGCGCGCCAACCCGGCGTTCCGCGACATTTCCAACGACCTGCAACTGGGCGGCAGCATCACCCACATCAGCATCGACCGCAGCGCCGCCGCGCGTTTCGGCCTGACCGCCAGCGATGTCGACGAAGCGCTGTACGATGCGTTTGGCCAGCGGCAGATCAACGAATTCCAGACCCAGATCAACCAGTACAACGTGATCCTGGAACTGGACACCAGGCAACGCGGCAAAGCTGAAAGCCTCAATTATTTCTACCTGCGCTCGCCACTCAGTGGAGAAATGGTGCCGCTGTCGGCGCTGGCGAAATTCGATGCGCCGACGGTTGGCCCGTTGTCCATCGCCCACGACGGCATGTTCCCGGCCGCCAACCTGTCGTTCAACCTGGCGCCCGGCGTGGCGCTTGGCGATGCGGTGATCATGCTCAACCAGGCCAAGGCCGAGATCGGCATGCCGGCCGCCATGAGCGGCAACTTCCAGGGCGCGGCCCAGGCGTTCCAGAGTTCGCTGGCCAGCCAGCCGTGGCTGATTCTGGCGGCGCTGGTGGCGGTGTACATCATTCTCGGCGTGCTCTATGAGAGCTTCGTCCACCCGTTGACCATCATCTCGACGCTGCCCTCGGCGGGGCTCGGGGCGGTGATCATGCTGTGGATTTGCGGCCAGGATTTTTCGATCATGGCGCTGATCGGGCTGGTGCTGCTGATCGGTATCGTGAAGAAGAACGGCATCCTGATGATTGACTTCGCCCTCGACGCCCAGCGCAACCGTGGCCTGCCGCCGGAAGAGGCGATTTTCCAGGCCTGCATCACGCGGTTCCGGCCGATCATCATGACCACCCTCGCCGCCCTGCTCGGCGCACTGCCGCTGATGCTCGGCTACGGCACCGGCGCCGAACTACGCCAACCATTGGGGATCGCGGTGGTCGGCGGCTTGCTGGTGAGCCAGGCGCTGACGCTGTTCACCACTCCGGTCATATACTTGTGGCTTGAGCGGCTTTTCCATCGGCACTCTCTCCCACCAGCGCCCGCACCGATGCCGGTGCTGGCGACCACAGACTGAGGCGGGGTCATGCGCGTTCTAATTATCGAAGACGAGGAAAAAACCGCGGACTATCTGCACCGTGGCCTGACGGAACAGGGTTACACCGTGGACCTGGCGCGGGACGGCGTTGAAGGCCTGCACCTGGCGCTGGAAAGCGACTACGCGGTGATCGTCCTCGACGTGATGTTGCCGGGCCTCGACGGCTTCGGCGTGCTGCGCGCCTTGCGTGCGCGCAAACAAACCCCGGTGATCATGCTCACCGCCCGCGAGCGTGTCGAAGACCGCATCAAAGGCCTGCGCGACGGCGCCGACGATTACCTCGGCAAACCGTTTTCCTTCCTCGAACTGGTGGCGCGCCTGCAAGCACTGACCCGGCGCAGCGGTGGCCATGAACCGGTGCAAGTGAGCATCGCCGACCTGTGGATAGATTTGATCAGCCGCAAGGCCACCCGCGCCGGCACGCGTCTGGACCTGACCGCCAAGGAATTCTCGCTGCTCAGCGTGCTGGCCCGCCGGCAAGGGGAAATCCTCTCGAAAACGGCGATTGCGGAAATGGTCTGGGACATCAATTTCGACAGCGACGCCAACGTCGTCGAAGTCGCGATCAAACGCCTGCGCGCCAAACTCGACGGGCCGTTTGACGAGAAACTGCTGCACACGATCCGTGGCATGGGTTATGTGCTGGAGAGCCGTGGTGTCCAGTAATTCGATTGCCCTGCGCCTCAGTGGAATGTTCACGCTGGTGGCGCTTTTGGTGTTTCTGCTGATCGGCTGGGCGCTCTATCAGCAGGTCGACAAAGGCCTGGGTTTGCTGCCCGAAGCCGAGCTGGACGCACGTTACAGCGTGCTCGAATCTACCGTCGGCCGTTACGGCACGCCCGAGCATTGGGTGAAGATCAACAACAAGCTCAAGCTGCTCGGTGAAGAAGACAAACGCATCAGTTTCTGGATCACCAGCGGCGATCCGCACTACGAATATGGCAACCTGACGCCGCAGATCCGCGCCTTCGCCGAAGGCCCGCTGGGCATGCGCGATTTGCAACTGCCGGGCCAGCCTTATCCAATGAAAGTGCTGGTCAGCCAGTTCCCGGCCAAGGATCAACGCCCGCCGCTGCGCTTTATGATCGGCATCGACACCGAGACGTTTTTTCAAACCCAGCATCATCTGCTGATTGCGCTGATCAGCCTGGCGATTATCGGCGTGCTGCTGGCTTCGGCACTCGGTTATTGGGTGGCGCGGATCGGCCTCAAGCCGTTGATCAAGTTGTCTCAGGAGGCTCAGCGCCTGGCACCACCGTTGCGTTCCGGGCGTTTGCGCTTATCGTCGTTGCCGCCGGAGCTCAATCAGTTCGTCAACTCGTTCAACTCCACCCTGGAACGGGTCGAACAGGCTTACTCGCGGCTTGAGTCGTTCAATGCCGACGTCGCTCATGAACTGCGCTCACCGCTGACCAATCTGATTGGTCAGACCCAGGTTGCGCTGACGCGCGGGCGTTCGGCGGAACACTATTTCGAAGTGCTGCAATCGAATCTCGAGGAGCTTGAGCGACTGCGTTCGATCATCAACGACATGCTGTTCCTCGCCAGTGCGGATCAGGGCAGCAAGGCCACCAAACTGACGTCTACCTCGCTGGCGGATGAAGTGGCGACGACGCTGGAGTATCTGGATTTCATTCTTGAAGACGCGCAGGTTCAAGTGCAGGTCCGTGGCGATGCGCAGGTACGGATCGAGATCGCGCATCTGCGCCGGGCGTTGATCAACTTGCTGAGCAACGCGGTGCAACACACCGAGCCCGGACAGGTGATTCAGGTGCAGATCGACGTCGAGGACCATCAGGTGAGCATCGGCGTGGCAAACCCCGGTGCACCGATTGCCAACGAACATCTGCCGCGATTGTTCGAGCGCTTCTACCGGGTCGATGCGTCGCGCAGCAACAGTGGCAACAACCACGGCCTGGGGCTGGCGATCGTCAAGGCGATTGCGTTGATGCACGGCGGGGATGTGTTTGTGCGCAGTGACCACGGCATGAATACCTTCGGTATTCACCTTCCTGTCTGACAGACCTGAAAATCTCGCCCGACGCCCCCCCTGTAGGAGCTGGCTTGCCAGCGATGGCGTCTTCGAAAACAGCGCAAAACTGAAGTCCGATCGCCAGCAAGCTGGCTCCTACAAATCGGTGATCTTTGCTTATCCCGCAACAGTCCTTTATTGAATTGGCTCTGTTTCCCATCGGCCAGGATCCTTATCTTTGCGCCACCAAACAGCACTTGCCAAGCAAGAAGGTTTTAAAGATGTCCAACACTATGGGTATTGCCAGCGCTTTCGTTTTGTCCTCTTTGTTCCTCTCCCCGTTCGCCATGGCTGAAGAGTCGCAGTCCTTCGTCGCACACAATGCAGCGCGCGCTGCAGCGTTTGAAGAACATCAGAGCGAAATGACGGCCAAGGCGCAGGACGCTGCGCAAACCCCTCAAGCGTCGACCATTCAGGCCCAGCCACGGGTTGAGAAAGATAGCTGATCGCTCACATCGCTCTATTTCCCTCGACACTTTTCATTGGCTCTTCCTGTTGAAAAGTTGTCTTCAAAGCCGCTGCTATCAGCGGCTTTTTTTTGTTGTGGTTCAAATGCTGTCCGGTTCGTCTTCCCTGACAAGAAACATCCCGCACTTCAAAACAATGAAGTGTTCAGTAGACCCAAGGAGCTGTACCGCTAGTGCGTTTCCCTCAAAGATTCAACCCGCTGTTCATTGCAATCGTCGTAACGATGCCGATCAACGCCAAGGCAGCCGATCAAGAAGGTTTTGTCGAAGGTTCAAGCCTCAACCTCAATGCCCGCAACTACTACATGAACCGTAACCGCCTGCAGCAGGCGGACGACAACATTGAATGGGGCCAGGGTTTCCTGGGGGTCTTCGAATCGGGTTTTACCGAAGGCACCGTCGGTTTCGGTCTGGATGCCCACGCCATGCTCGGGCTCAAGCTCGACGGCGGTGGCGGCACCGATAATTCGAGCATCCTGCCGGTCGGCGATGGAAACGGCAAAGCGCCGGGATCGTTTTCGACGGCGGGTGGCACGCTGAAAATGCGCGCCTTCGATACCGAGTTGAAGGCCGGTGACCTGTTTCTCGCCAACCCGGTGATCGCCGGCGGCGAGACGCGCATGCTGCCGCAGACCTTTCGCGGAGTCAGCTTGACCAATCACAGCTTCGACGGCTTTCTGATCGAAGGTGGCCAGGCGAGTTTCACCAAGCCCTACAACCAAAGCGGTCATACGCGCATCGGCACGTCCTATGGCAGCCTCGCCGAGGGCGACGAAAGCCAGCACCTGAACTGGGCCGGCGTGGCCTGGAGCGGCCTGCCGGGGTTGACCAGCAGCCTTTACGCCGCCGAACTCAAGGACATCTGGAACCAGTATTACTACGACCTGGATTACACCTACGCGCTGAACGAACGGGTCAGTCTCAATCCGGGCCTGCACGTTTATCACACGCAGGACACCGGCGATGCGCTGCTGGGCAACATCGACAACAACACTTACAGCCTGCATTTCACCGTCGGCGTGGGCAATCACAGCGTCACCGCCGCTTACCAGCGGGTCAACGGCAACACGCCGTTCGACTACATCAACCAGGGCGACAGCATTTTTCTCGACAACTCCCAGCAGTATTCCGACTTCAATGGCCCGAATGAACGCTCGTGGAAACTCAAGTACGCCTACGACTTTATCGGACTCGGCCTACCCGGCCTGACCTCGGCAGTGTCTTACTCCCGGGGCGAGCTGGACCTGACCAAGGTTGACCCGCAGAGCCGCGGTTATGCGTCGTGGTACAGCGCCGACGGCAAAAATGCCAAGCACTGGGAGCGTGACATTGATCTGAAGTACGTGATCCAGGGCGGCAAGGCCAAGGATCTGTCGGTACGCATGCAATGGGCCACCAACCGTGGCGGCAAGGGCTACGGCGCGCTGGATCAAGACACCGACGAATACCGGCTGATCGTCGACTACCCGCTGAATGTCTTCTAAGCTTCGCTGAGCAAAAGGCCAGCATCTTTTGCTGGCCTTTTTTTTATCCGGCCTTTATACAAGCCCTCTGGACGCGACCGGTTTCTGGGACTCTGCCCGACTCTTGTAAAAAACGTTCATAACACCTTATTTGCAGAAGCCAGAACCATGAGTGTGAGCAGTGTGAAATCTCAAGATCCAATCGGGTCGACACGATCGGAGCGACTTCTGATTCTCGGCAGTGTGCTGTTGGTGATTGCGATACTCAGCATCGTGACGTTTCTGCTGATCCGTGAGCGCGCCAACGCCGAATTGTCCGCCGCTCGCGCCGCCAACAACATCGTGCAATTGATCGACGCCGACGTGCTGCGCAATGTCGAACTCTATGATATTTCCCTGCTGGGCTTGATCGCCGCCTCCCGGCGAGAGGATCTCAAGAGCGTATCTCCAGCCATTCGCCATATGGCCTATTTCGACCGCGCCACTGCCGCGCCGTACAAGGGCAATATTTTGTTGCTCGACAACAAGGGCGACGTGATCGCCGACTCGGCTTCGGTGGAGCCCAGGCAAGGCAACTACGCCGATCGCGAATACTTTCAATCTCACGTGAACAACCCGGACCCGGGCATGTTCATCAGCCCCCCCTTTAGAGCCAGGTCGCCCGAACAGGATTGGCGTATCAGTTTCAGTCGACGGCTGAGCGGCTCCCAGGGTGAGTTTCTGGGAGTAGCCGAAGCCGCCATGCGCTTGAGTTACTTCGATCAGTTGTTCAACAGTTTGAGCATAGGCCGCGATAGCACGGTCAATCTGATCAGCAAGAATGGGATTCTCCTGGCCCAGCAACCACGCCTGGCCGAAGAGCTGATTGGCAAGGATTTCAGTAATCGCCCCAATTTCCAGCGCATCGTCAAAGAAGGCAATGGCAGCTTCACCAGCATGTCCGATCGATACCGTGACAAGCGTCTGTACACCTTTTCCAAGGTCGGAAATTTGCCACTGATCGTCATCGTTGCGCTGTCCAGTGATGAAGTTTTTGCGGCCTGGAAGCGCACGGCAGTGGTGGTCAGCTCTGCAACCGTAGCCTTGTGCGTAAGCCTGCTGTGGCTGACGTGGTTGCTACGCCGTGAATTGCGCCGGCGTCACAACGCCGAACACGAGCTGGCACAACTGGCCGCCACCGATGCCTTGACCGGCGTGGCCAACCGCCGAACGCTCGATCAAACCCTGCGCCATGAGTGGTTTCGCGCGCAACGCTCCGGCAAATCGCTGTCGGTGTTGATGATCGATGCCGACCACTTCAAAGCGTTCAACGATCAACATGGCCATCAGGCGGGTGACGATGCGCTGCGGGCACTGGCCAAGGTGATCACCGAGAATGTGCGGCGACCGACGGATCTGGTCGCCCGCTACGGGGGGGAGGAGTTCTCGGTGGTGCTGGCGGAAACGGACAGCGCAGGCGCGCGGCAAATTGCTGAACACATTCGGTCTGCGGTGGAACAACTGCCGTTTGTGGCGGGCGTGGAATCGCCGATTACTGTCAGTATCGGCATCAGTACCTGGACTTCGACCACCGATACCAGTCTTGAACAGTTGCTGTTTGCGGCGGACAAAGCGCTGTATCAGGCCAAGGAAAGTGGGCGCAATCGGGTGGTGGCTACGGAGTGAGATCTTCGCTGTAGCGGCCGGCCTCTTCGCGGGCAAGCCTCGCTCCTACAAGTGCAATGCGTACCCTGTAGGAGCGAGGCTTGCCCGCGAAGGCGTCATCACTACCACCGCATAACCTTCCCGCAGGCATAAAAAAAGGCCACCCGAAGGCAGCCTTTAAAAACTAGAGAGGTTTTTACTTACACCGCCGCAACCGGACGCATGTAAGAGATCGGTGCAGTGCTGGCGTCTTCGAAAGTCACGACTTCCCAAGCATCTGGCTGCTCAATCAACTTGCGCAGCAGCTGGTTGTTCAATGCATGTCCGGACTTGAAGCCCTTGAACTCACCAATCAGGCTATTGCCCAGCAGGTAGAGGTCACCAATTGCATCGAGGATCTTGTGCTTCACGAATTCGTCTTCATAGCGAAGGCCGTCTTCGTTCAGTACACCATCCGCGTCGACCACAATAGCGTTTTCAACGCTGCCGCCGAGTGCGAGGTTGTGCTTGCGCAGGTACTCGATGTCACTCATGAAACCAAAGGTACGGGCGCGGCTGACTTCTTTTACGAACGAAGTGCTGGAAAAATCCACGCTTGCACTTTGTGTGCGGTTACGGAAAACCGGGTGATCGAAATCGATCTCGAAACTCACCTTGAAGCCTTCGAAAGGGACGAAAGTGGCGCGCTTGTCGCCGTCTTCCACTGTCACTTCCCGCAGGATCCGGATGAACTTCTTGGCTGCGTCCTGTTCTTCCAGGCCGGCCGATTGAATCAGGAATACGAAAGGTCCAGCGCTACCATCCATGATCGGGACTTCGGACGCGGAGAGCTCGACGTAGGCGTTATCGATGCCCAGGCCGGCCATGGCCGAGAGCAAGTGCTCAACCGTGTCCACTTTCACGTCACCGTTGACCAGCGTCGTCGACATAGTTGTCTCGCCGACGTTGGCAGCACGAGCCGGGATCTCGACCACTGGATCGAGGTCGGCACGGCGAAAGACGATTCCGGTGTCGATCGGTGCAGGCTTGAGGGTCAGGTATACCTTCTCCCCAGAGTGCAGACCTACACCGGTGGCACGGATAATATTTTTCAGTGTGCGTTGTTTAATCATGGCTTGGGCCGCTTCAGCGCAAATTGCGAACTGGTATCAACAAAGGCTGGCGATGATAGCAGACCAGACCTTTGCTGAACACCAATCACCTTCATAGCCCTGATACATTCCATTAATCGGCCTGACGACGCAGGAAGGCCGGGATGTCCAGGTAGTCCAGATCATCTTGCGGATTCATCTTCGCGGCAGTCGCAGCACCGGCCTGAGCCTGGTTGCGCATGACGGTCGGACGGTCCAGGTCACGGTAGTTCACCGCTGGAGCTTCCTGACGAGCGGGAGCCGATTGTTGCGGTTGCGGCGCCATGGAAGTGTGAACGGTATTGTCGATGACCTTCACAGGCTTCTCGATTTTCGCGCCCAGACCGGTGGCAACGACTGTTACGTGCAGCTCGTCGCGCATGTCTGGATCGATAACGGTACCGACCTTGACCATCGCGTGCTCGGAAGCGAAGGCTTCGATGATGCTACCCACGTCGGAGTACTCACCCAGGGACAGGTCAGGACCGGCGGTGATGTTCACCAGGATGCCGCGTGCACCTTGCAGGTTCACGTCTTCCAGCAGCGGGTTGCGAATGGCCGCTTCGGTGGCTTCGCGTGCACGGTTCGGACCGCTGGCGCAGCCAGTGCCCATCATCGCCATGCCCATTTCGCTCATCACGGTACGGACGTCGGCGAAGTCGACGTTGATCATGCCCGGACGCTTGATGATGTCGGAGATACCGCGAACGGCACCGGCCAGTACATCGTCTGCCTTGGCGAAAGCCGACAGCAGGCTGGCGTCTTTACCGAGGATGGTCAGCAGCTTCTCGTTGGGAATGGTGATCAACGAGTCGACGCTTTCCGACAGCAGGCGGATGCCTTCGTCAGCCAGTTGCATACGCTTGCGGCCTTCGAACGGGAACGGACGGGTCACCACCGCAACGGTGAGGATCCCCATTTCCTTGGCCACTTCAGCAATGATCGGCGCAGCACCGGTACCGGTACCGCCGCCCATGCCGGTGGTGATGAACACCATGTTGGTGCCCTGCAGGACTTCGGCAATGCGCTCGCGATCTTCGAGAGCGGCCTGACGACCTACTTCAGGGTTGGCGCCGGCGCCGAGACCTTTGGTCACGCTGGTGCCCAGTTGCAGGATGGTCCGCGCGCTGATGCTCTTCAACGCCTGGGCATCAGTGTTGGCGCAGATGAATTCAACGCCTTCAATGTTGCTCTTGACCATGTGATTGACAGCGTTGCCGCCGCCTCCGCCAACACCGATAACCTTAATGACCGGGCTTGCGGGGATGTTGTCTACGAGTTCGAACATTTTCCCTCTCCTTTGATTCTCTAGTTTTTTCGCCTACTGCCTGTATCTACAACGGTGCTGCGGTAATTCTTCAGAAGTTGCCTTGTACCCAGCTCTTGATGCGATCGAGCAAGGCGGCTTTCGGTTCGTCATTGCTGTAGCTGTCGCGGCTGCTGATGCCCGAGAACGAAATCCCGTCGGACTGCTTCTGCAGGCCGTACATCAACAGGCCGACGCCGGTGGAATAAATCGGGTTGCGCACCACGTCGTCGAGACCCTTCACGCCATGCGGCACACCCAGGCGGACCGGCATGTGGAAAATCTCTTCGGCCAGTTCGACCGCGCCTTCCATCTTCGACGTACCACCGGTCAGCACGATGCCGGCCGGGATCAGGTCTTCGTAGCCACTGCGACGCAATTCGGCCTGAATCAGCGTGAACAGCTCGTCGTAACGCGGCTCGACCACTTCGGCCAGGGCCTGGCGGGACAGCTCGCGCGGTGGACGGTCGCCAACGCTCGGGACCTTGATGGTTTCACCGGCACCGGCCAGCTTGGCCAGGGCGCAGGCATAGCGAATCTTGATTTCTTCGGCGTACTGGGTCGGGGTGCGCAACGCCATGGCGATGTCGTTGGTCACCTGATCGCCCGCAATCGGGATCACCGCGGTGTGACGGATCGCGCCTTCGGTGAAGATCGCGATGTCGGTGGTGCCGCCGCCGATATCCACCAGGCACACGCCCAGCTCTTTCTCGTCGTCGGTCAGTACCGAGTACGCGGACGCCAGTTGCTCGAGAATGATGTCGTCGATTTCCAGACCGCAGCGACGCACGCATTTTTCAATGTTCTGTGCGGCGTTGACGGCGCAGGTGACCACGTGGACCTTGGCTTCCAGACGTACGCCGGACATGCCCAGAGGCTCACGCACGCCTTCCTGGTTATCGATCACGTAATCCTGCGGCAGGGTGTGCAGCACGCGCTGGTCAGCCGGGATTGCCACAGCCTGGGCGGCGTCGAGAACGCGCTCAAGGTCGGCGGAGCTGACTTCGCGATCACGAATCGCCACGATGCCGTGGGAGTTCAGGCTGCGGATGTGATTGCCGGCCACGCCGACGAACGCCGAGTGGATCCGGCAACCAGCCATCAGCTGCGCTTCTTCGATGGCGCGCTGGATCGATTGCACGGTGGACTCGATGTTCACCACCACGCCTTTTTTCAGGCCGCGGGACGGATGAGTGCCGATCCCGACGATTTCCAGCGTGCCGTCGTCCGAGACCTCGCCTACCAGCGCCACCACCTTGGAGGTGCCGATATCGAGACCGACGATCATTTTGCCGCTTTGCACGTTTGCCATGGGTCCTGCCTCTCTTAATTCTTCGCGACAGCGGGTTGGGCTGTCGTAGGCGCTACAGGTTCCCGCCAGCCAACAGCGAGGCCGTTGGCGTAGCGCAGATCGATGCGCGCAATGTTCGTAATCTGTTCTTTAAGCGTCTTGTCGTAGATGGCAATGAAGCGGCGCATCTTTTCCACCAGGTTGCCGCGGCCCAGCAGCAGTTCGATCCCCGGGCCCGAACTGCCGGCGCCGGTGGTCAGGAACCAGCTGCCTCGTTCACGCAACTCCAGGCGTGCAATCGAGAAGCCCAACGGCCTGAGCATCTGGCTCAGCACCTGGTATTGCTGCATCACTTGCTGCTGAGCCCGTTGTGGGCCGAACAGCTGTGGCAAGTGTTCGTAGTTCGCCAGCTCACGCGGGGTGAACGCCTGACCCTGGTTGTTCAACAGCGATTCATCGCCCCAACGGGCCACCGGCAGTTGTTCTTCCAGGCGGATCACCACTTGATCCGGCCACACCCGACGCACTTCGGCATGGGCAATCCATGGCATCTGTTCCAGCTCGGTGCGCATGCTCGCCAGGTCGATGGTGAAGAAGCTCGACGCCACGTACGGGGCGATTCGCTGCTGCACCGCTTGCTGGCTGATGTAACTCAGGTCGCCCTGCACCGCGATCTTGGTGATTGGCCGGTCGGCGTACGGCAGCAAACGCTGTGCGCCTTCGTAAGTGCCAAACCCCAGTGCGACCAGCAGCACTGGCCAGAACAGGCTTTTCAGAAAACCAAAATTGGCTTTCGGCAGGCGCGCAGACATCGGCTCTTTGGCCACCATTCGGCTGGCACCCCGCGGCACCGGCTTGCGGCCGGGTGCTGGAGGGGGCTGATGTCTTAGCTGTGCGCCTTGCATGGTCTTACCCTCGAACCTCAACACTGGCGGCCAGGATCGCCAGGACCAATTGCTGGAAATCCAGACCGGCGGCACGGGCCGCCATCGGGACCAAACTGTGATCGGTCATGCCCGGTGCGGTGTTGACTTCCAGGAACCAGAACTGCCCGTCGGCGTCCTGCATCACGTCAGCCCTGCCCCAACCGGCGATACCCAGCGCCTCACAGGCTTTCGCCGTGAGGTCCATCAGTTCTTTTTCCTTGTTGCTGTCGAGGCCGCACGGGATCCGGTACTGGGTATCGGAGGCCACGTACTTGGCGTCGTAGTCGTAGAAACTGTGTGTCGTGCCCAGGGCAATCGGTGGCAACACCTGGTCACGCAGGGTGGCGATGGTGAACTCCGGACCTTGAATCCATTGCTCGACCAACACTTGCGAATCGTAGGTACTGGCCGCTTTCCACGCGTCGATCAACTCGGGCGCGGAAGTCACTTTGGCCATCCCGATACTTGAACCTTCATGGGCCGGTTTGACGATCAAAGGGAAGCCCAGTTCCGTCGCCGCCGAAATACAATCGGCCTCGGAACTCAGTACCGCGTGGCGTGGCGTCGGAATGCCGAGGCTGTGCCACACCTGCTTGGTGCGCAGCTTGTCCATGGCCAGTGCCGACGCCAGAATGCCGCTGCCGGTGTACGGAATGCCCAGGCATTCCAGCAGGCCTTGCATGCTGCCGTCTTCACCGCCACGACCGTGGAGAATGATGAACGCGCGGTCGATTTTCTCGTTGAGCAAACGCTGCAACAGGTCATCACCGACATCGAGACCGAACGCGTCCACACCGGCGCTTTGCAGCGCTGCGAGAACCGCATTGCCCGACTTCAGGGAAACTTCACGCTCCGCACTCTTGCCGCCGAACAGCACGGCAACGCGGCCGAAATCTTTCGGCGCGACAGTGGAGACGAGGTTGGCGTAAGCAGCAGTCATTTCAACTTCCCCACGCTTGGCGCGGCAACGGCGCCAGCGAACAACGGACTCTTCAACAGTTTCGGTGCGAGACCGCCGATATCACCGGCGCCCTGGCACAACAGGATGTCGCCGGCACGCAGCAGCGGCTTGACGACAGGCGCGAGATCGACACCGCGCTCGATGTAAATCGGGTCGAGCTGACCGCGCTGACGGATGCTGTTGCACAGCTTGCGGCTGTCGGCACCCGGGATCGGCTCTTCGCCGGCCGGATAGACTTCCATCAGCAACAGCACGTTGGCGTCGGCCAGTACATTGACGAAATCGTCGTACAGGTCGCGGGTGCGGCTGTAACGGTGCGGCTGGTAGACCATCACCAGGCGGCGCTCCGGCCAGCCACCACGCACGGCCTTGATCACGGCCGCGACTTCGGTCGGGTGGTGACCGTAGTCGTCGACCAGCATTACGCTGCCGTCTTCGACCGGCAGTTCGCCATAAACCTGGAAGCGTCGGCCGACACCCTGGAACCCGGACAGGCCCTGGACGATGGCTTCATCGCTGACGCCCTCGTCGGTGGCGATGCAGATGGTGGCCAGCGCGTTCAGCACGTTGTGGTTGCCCGGCATGTTCACCGAGACATCCAGCGGTTCGCGGTCAGGACGCAGCACGGTGAAGAAAGTCTGCATGCCCTGCTGACGCACATTGATCGCGCGCACATCGCAGTCATCGCCGAAGCCGTACGTGACGACCGGACGTTTGACCTGCGGCAGAATTTCACGCACCACCGGATCGTCCAGGCACACCACCGCCAGACCGTAGAACGGCAGGTTGTGCAGGAACTCGACGAAGGTTTTCTTCAGTTTGTTGAAGTCACCGTCGTAGGTCGCCATATGGTCGGCGTCGATGTTGGTAACCACGGCCACCAGCGGCTGCAAGTGCAGGAAGCTGGCGTCGCTTTCGTCGGCTTCGGCGATCAGGTAGCGGCTGGTGCCGAGCTGGGCATTGGTGCCCGCGGCATTCAGACGACCACCGATGACGAACGTCGGATCGAGGCCACCGGCAGCAAATACCGAAGCGATCAGGCTGGTAGTGGTGGTTTTGCCATGTGTACCGGCGACGGCGATGCCGTGGCGATAGCGCATCAGCTCGGCCAGCATCTCGGCACGCGGCACCACCGGAATACGGCGTTCAAGCGCAGTGGCGACTTCCGGGTTGGAGGTGTTCACCGCACTCGATACCACCAGCACGTCGGCGGCAGCGGCGTTCTCGGCACGGTGGCCGATAAAGATCTGGGCGCCGAATGATTCGAGACGCTCGGTGACCGGCGAAGCTTTCAGGTCGGAACCGGACACTTCATAGCCCAGGTTCAGCAACACTTCGGCGATCCCGCACATGCCCACGCCGCCGATACCGACGAAGTGGATACGACGGATGCGGCGCATTTCCGGGTGCGGCATGGCTTTCTGATTCTCAACCATGGGCCACCTCCAGGCAGGTATCGACCACGTTACGGGTCGCATCGGGTTTGGCCAGGCGGCGTGCCGCAGTGGCCATGTCGGTGAGTCGTTGTGGTTGCATCAGGACCTCTGTCAGGCGTGCGGCTAGATCCGCTGCGCCAGTCGTTCTTTGCGGCATCAGGAAGGCAGCGCCTTCACGGGCCAAATAATCGGCGTTGCGGGTCTGGTGATCGTCGATCGCGTGGGGCAAAGGCACCAGCATCGAGGGCAGACCGGCGGCAGCCAGTTCACTGATGGTCAGCGCGCCTGCGCGGCACACCACCAGGTCGGCCCAGCCATAGGCGTGGGCCATGTCTTTGATGAAAGGCTGCACTTGCGCCTCGACGCCAGCCGCGCGATAGCGCTCTGCAGTCACTTCATCGTGGTTTTTCCCTGCCTGATGGAACACGTCCGGGCGCAGGTCGGGGGCGACGTGCGACAGGGCTTCAGGCAGTAATTTGTTCAACGGTTCTGCGCCCAGGCTTCCGCCGAGGATCAGCAAACGCGCCTTGCGACCAGCCAGGGCAGGTCGCGGTGTGTCGAGGAACAGCTCGGTGCGCACCGGGTTACCGGTGGTCCGTCGGCTGTCCGACAGGGTAAAGGTGTCGGGGAACGCTTCACAGACTCGGGCGGCCAACGGCACCAGCAACCGATTGGCGGTACCGGCCACGGCGTTCTGTTCGTGAACGATCACCGGCACGCCGGCCAGTTTGGCTGCAACGCCGCCAGGACCGGTCACATAACCACCGAAACCAACCACGCACACCGGCCGCAACTGGCGAATGATCGCCCGCGCCTGCCAGACGGATTTGAGCAACATCAACGGCGCCTTGAGCAGGGACAACTTGCCCTTGCCGCGCAGACCGCTGGCGTTGATCCGGTGCAGCTCGATGCCGGCTATCGGCACCAGGTCATTTTCGATACCACGCGGCGTGCCAAGCCAATGCACGGTGTAACCGCGGGCCTGGAACTCGCGAGCGCAAGCCAGTGCCGGGAACACGTGTCCGCCGGTGCCGCCTGCCATGATCAATACGTTAGCGCCCATGGGTCGGCTCCTCGGCGAAGTCGCTCTCATGGAACTCCATCTCCTCACTGCCCAGGTGGGTTCGACTCTCCCACTCAATGCGCAGCAACAAACCGAGACAGGCACAGCAGATCACCAACGAACTGCCGCCATAACTGAGGAACGGCAAGGTCAGGCCTTTGGTTGGCAGCAGGCCGACGTTCACCCCGATGTTGATCAGGAACTGACCAATCCACAGGAACGACAGACCGTACGCGATATAGGCAGCAAAGAACTGCTTGGCCTTTTCGGCCCAATAACCGATGTACATGCCGCGAATACAGACAAAGACGAACAGGGCCACGGTGCACAGGGAACCCACGGCACCCAGTTCTTCGGCCAGAACCGAGAACACGAAGTCGGTGTGGGCTTCCGGCAGGTAGAACTGCTTCTGCACGCTGTTGCCCAGACCTACGCCCAGCCATTCGCCGCGACCGAACGCGATCAATGCTTGCGACAACTGATAACCGGCGCCGAACTGGTCGGCCCACGGGTCGGCAAAGTTGGTCAGACGTGCCATCCGGTATGGCTGCACCTGAATCAACAACACCACCGCCGCAACCGCCAGGACCACCATCAGAGAGAACCGGAACAGCCCGACTCCGCCAAGGAACAGCATCGCCGCAGCCGCGCCCATCATCACGACGGTGGCACCGAAGTCCGGTTCCATCAGCAACAGGCCCGCCATCGGCAGCAGCACGATGAACGGCTTGAAGAAACCCATCCAGCTTTCACGCACTTCTTTCTGGCGACGCACCAGATAACCGGCGAGGTAGATCACCACGAACACCTTGGCAATCTCGGAAGGCTGAACGTTGAAGAAACTGAAACCGATCCAGCGCATCGAACCGTTCACTTCACGGCCGATCCCCGGGATGATCACCATCACCAGCAAGCCGAACGCACCGATCAGCATCAGCCAGCCCAGGCGTTGCCAGGTGGCGATCGGAATCATCATGGTGACGATGCAGGCAGCCAGGCCCAGCACCACGTAGATCAAGTGGCGAGTCATGTAGTACAGGGCACTGCCCGACTGCACGGCCCCCACTTCGGTCGAAGCCGAGGCGATCATGACCAGTCCGAGGCCGATCAAGGCCAGGCAACCGGCAAGCATCGGAAAATCGAGGTCGATGCCGCGCCCGGTGATGAGCGGCGAAGGAAACGGCTTGATGATGTTGAGCAGGCTCATGCCAGATCCTCCACTGCCTGGACGAACTGGTGACCACGGTCTTCGTAATTCTTGAACATGTCGAAACTGGCGCAGGCCGGCGACAACAACACCACGTCGCCCGGTTGCGCAGCGGCGCGGCATTGCTGCACAGCTTCGACCAGCGAAGCAGCGCGGATCAGCGGCACGGCGTCGCCAATGGCCTCACCGATCTTGTCGGAGTCGCGGCCCATCAGGATCACGGCGCGGCAGTTGGCCGCCACCGGATCACGCAGATCATTAAACTCGGCACCCTTGCCGTCGCCACCGGCGATCAGCACGACCTTGCCGTCGATGTCCGCGCCCAGGCCTTCGATGGCGGCCAGTGCGGCGCCGACGTTGGTGGCTTTGGAATCGTTGTAGTAGCTCACGCCGTCCAGGTCACGAACCCACTGGCAGCGATGTTCGAGACCGGCGAACGTGCGCAGGCTCGACAGCATGGCGTCGAACGGCAGGCCGACCGCGTGGCCCAGGGCCAGCGCCGCCAGGGCATTGGACTGATTGTGGGCGCCGCGAATTTTCAGCTCGCGCACCGGCATCAGATTCTGGAATTCGAAGGCGAGGTATTTCTCGCCGTCTTCTTCGCGGATACCAAACGCCTTGAAATCGGGTTTGCTCAAACCGAAGGTCCAGCAGGGCTGACCTTCGCCCATCAACGGACGGCTCAGGGCGTCCTGACGGTTGACCACGAACTGCCTGGCACCACGGAAGATCCGGTGCTTGGCCAGGTGATAGGCCGGCAGGCCGCTGTAGCGGTCCATGTGGTCTTCGCTGACGTTGAGCACGGTCGCCACTTCGGCGTTGAGCTGGTCGGTGGTTTCGAGCTGGAAGCTCGACAGTTCCATCACGTACAACTCGATGTCATCACGAAGCAGGTCCAGCGCCGGCGTGCCGAGGTTGCCTCCGACAGCGACGCGCTTGCCGGCCGCAGCTGCCATCTCTCCCACCAGCGTGGTCACGGTGCTTTTCGCATTGGAACCGCTGATGGCGACAATCGGCGCCTTCGCGTTATGCGCGAACAGCTCGATGTCGCCGGACAACTTCACGCCACGAGCAGCGGCGGCCTGCAGGGCCGGGGTCGCCAGCGCCAGACCAGGGCTCACGTAGAGCTCGTCGGCGCGGCACAGGAATTCGACGTCCAGTTCGCCACAACGCACTTCCACGTGCGGATAGTCACGCTTGAGCGTGGCCAGTTCCGGTGGATTTTCCCGCGTATCGGCCACGGCAAACGACGTGCCCCGGTTCGCCAGGAAGCGAACCAGGGACATGCCGCTCTTGCCGAGGCCGACAACGATGCGGAAGTGGTCAGAAGCGATCAGAGACACGAGTTTCTACCTCAGCTTCAGAGTGGCAAGGCCGATCAGCACGAGAATCACGGTGATGATCCAGAAACGGACGATCACGCGCGGCTCGGGCCAGCCCTTGAGTTCAAAGTGGTGGTGAATCGGCGCCATGCGGAATACGCGGCGGCCGGTCAACTTGAAAGAGGCAACCTGAATGACGACGGACAGGGTCTCCATCACGAACACGCCGCCCATGATGAACAGGACGATTTCCTGACGGACGATCACCGCGATGGTGCCCAGGGCCGCGCCCAGCGCCAACGCGCCGACGTCGCCCATGAAGACTTGTGCCGGGTAGGTGTTGAACCAGAGGAAGCCGAGGCCCGCACCGATCAACGCACCGCAGAACACGATCAGTTCACCGGCGCCGGGTACGTAAGGGATCAGCAGGTATTCGGCGAATTTCACGTTACCCGACAGATAGCAGAAGATCCCCAGGCCACCACCGACCATTACGGTCGGCATGATCGCCAGGCCGTCGAGGCCGTCGGTCAGGTTGACCGCGTTGCTCGAACCTACGATCACGAAGTAAGTCAGCACGATGAAACCTGCGCCCAGCGGAATGCTGTAGTCCTTGAGCATTGGCAGGATCAGGGTGGTTTCGACCGGCGTCGCGGCGGTCATATAGAGGAAGATCGCCGCGCCGAGGCCAAACACCGACTGCCAGAAATACTTCCAGCGGCTCGGCAAGCCTTTGGAGTTTTTCTCGATGACCTTGCGATAGTCATCGACCCAGCCGATGGCACCGAACAGCAACGTCACCAGCAACACGGTCCACACATAGCGGTTGCTCAGGTCAGCCCAGAGCAAGGTGCTGACGCCGATGGACGACAGGATCAGCGCGCCACCCATGGTCGGGGTGCCGGATTTGGACAGGTGCGATTGCGGGCCGTCGTTACGAACGGATTGACCGATCTGACGGTTCTGCAACGTGCGGATCATCCACGGGCCATAGCACAGCGACAAAACCAGCGCGGTCAGCACACCGAGAATCCCGCGCAGGGTCAGGTACTGAAAGACCGCGAAGCCTTTGTAGAACTGTTGCAGATACTCCGCTAGCAGCAGCAGCATTAATGTTTCTCCAGACTGGACCCGCACAAAGCGGCAACGATGTTTTCCATCGCAGCGCTGCGCGAGCCCTTGATCAAAATGGTGGTGTTTGTGTCTTGCTCGGCGCCGAGGGCCTTGATCAGTTCAGCCTGAGTGGTGAAGTGATAAGCCTGCTCGCCAAAAGCGTTTACGGCGTGAGTCATCAATGGCCCGACCGCGTAAAGCGCAGAAACCTTGCCACGGGCATACTCGCCCACGTCGCGGTGCCCCTGCTCCGCCCAATCGCCCAACTCGCCGATATCCCCGAGCACCAGAACGGTGCGGCCGGAAAAGCCGGCGAGTATATCAACGGCCGCGCACATCGAGGTGGGGTTCGCGTTGTAAGTGTCATCGATCACGCGCATGCCATTGCTGGCCAGTTGCGCGACGGTACGGCCCTTGACCGGCTGCACCGCGCCGAGGCCGGTGGCGATGCCGGACAGCGACACGCCCAAGGCGTGCGCGGCAGCGGTGGCGGCCATGGCATTGGTGACGTTATGGGTGCCGAGCAGGTTCAGTTGAACGCGCTCCACACCGTCAGGGCTGTGCAGATTGAACGCCGGGCAACCGCGCGCATCGCGGTCCAGATCGCTGGCGTAGAAGTCGGCGCTGACGTTGCTCAGGGCAAAGGTCAGCACTTTGCGACCGGCGGCGCGGGTCTTCCAGATGTCGAATGCCTTGTCGTCGAGATTGAGCACGGCGATGCCATCGGCCGCCAGCCCTTCAATAATCTCGCCCTTGGCTTCCACGATTTTTTCCGGCCCGCCGAACTCGCCGACGTGGGCGGTCCCGGCGTTGTTGAGCACGGCCACGTGGGGCTTGGTCATGCCAACGGTGTAGGCAATTTCGCCGAGCCGCGAAGCACCCAGCTCGATCACGGCGGCGGTATGTTCCGGCGCGAGTTCAAGCAAGGTCAGCGGCACGCCGAGGTCATTGTTCAGGTTGCCACGGGTCGCCAACACCGGACCGCGTGTGCGCAGGATGCTCGCAAGCATTTCCTTGACCGTGGTCTTGCCGCTGGAGCCGGTGATGGCGGCGACCGGGTGAGTAAACGCAGCACGGTTCATCGCCCCCAGTTGCCCGAGGGCCTGGCGGGCGTCCTTGACCAGCAATTGCGGCAGCCCACTGTCGGGCACTTCGCGCTCGACCAAGGCAGCCACCGCGCCTTTGTTCGCCACGTCGTTCAGATAGTCATGGCCGTCGAAGCGCGGGCCGGTCAAGGCAATAAACAGTTGGCCCGGCTTGATCGCACGGCTGTCGATGCTGACGCCATCGAACGTGGCATCGGCGATGATCATGCGGCCATTCAGCGCGCCGGTCAGTTCGCTCAGTTTCAAGTGTTTAAGCATGAGCCACCTCCCACGCGGTCAGTGCGCGATCAGCCTCGACCAGATCAGAGAAGTCATGACGCTGGCCGTTGATTTCCTGATAGTCCTCGTGACCTTTACCGGCCAGGACAATCACGTCATCCACCGAAGCACTGGCGATCAATTGCGCAATGGCCTGACCACGACCGGCGACGAACGTCACCTTATCCACGTTGGTGAAACCGGCGCGGATGTCATCGAAAATCACTGCAGGGTCTTCGGTGCGCGGATTGTCATCGGTGACCAGCACGCCGTCAGCAAGACGTTCGACCACTTCAGCCATCAGCGGGCGCTTGCCGCGATCGCGATCACCGCCGCAGCCGAACAGGCACAGCAAGCGACCTTTGGCGTGCGGACGCAGGGCCATCAATACTTTTTCCAGCGCATCCGGGGTGTGGGCGTAATCGACCACCACCAGCGGTTGAGTACCGCCGCCCAGGCGCTGCATGCGACCGGCCGGGCCTTCGAGTTTCGGCAGGACCTTGAGGATTTCGTCCAGCGCGTAGTCGAGACCGAGCAAGGCACCGACCGCTGCCAGGACGTTGCTCAGGTTGAAGCGACCAAGCAAGGTGCTGCGCAGATGATGCTCGCCTTGCGGCGTGACCAACGTGGCGCGCACGCCTTCGTCGTCGAACTGCGCTTCGCGGCAAAACAGGTAGGCGCTGCTGTCGAGCAAGCTATAGGTGATCAAGCGCGACTCACGTTTTTCAGCAGCCAGTTGCCGGCCGAAATCGTCGTCGAGGTTCACCACCCGGCATTTCAGGTCGTTCCAGTCGAACAGCTTGGCCTTGGCTTCGCCGTAGGCCTGCATGGTGCCGTGGTAATCCAGATGATCGCGGGACAGATTGGTCATCACCGCCACATCAAACGCCAATGCCGTTACGCGGCCCTGATCCAGACCATGGGAAGACACTTCCATGGCCACGGCTTTGGCACCGGCCTTTTTCAGGTCGGCGAGGGTCGCTTGCACGGCGATCGGGTTCGGCGTGGTGTGCAGGCCGCTTTCCAGCGCGCCGTAGAAACCAGTGCCCAGTGTGCCGACAATGCCGCAATGCTGGCCGAGCAAATCCAGTGCTTGCGCAACCAATTGGGTCACGCTGGTTTTGCCGTTAGTGCCGGTCACGCCGACCAGGTTCAGGTGGCGGCTCGGTTCACCGTAGAAACGCCCGGCGATATCGGACAGCTGCGCTGCCAGGCCTTTGACCGGAATCAGCGGCACGTCGGTGATCGGCAGCACGGTTGCGCCTTCGACTTCATACGCCACGGCTGCAGCACCGCGCTGCAAGGCGTCGGCAATGTGCGCGCGACCGTCAAACTTGCCACCAGGAACGGCAAGAAACAGATCGCCAGCCCGTACATTACGGCTGTCCAGTGTCAGTTCGCGGATCAACAGATCGCGGCCGGCGTGGGCGAAAATCTTGTTCAGGCTCAGAGACATCAGCCGCGCCCTCCATTGGCTTTCAGCGGAACGACCGGTGTTGCGTTGGCTTGTTGCACCGGCGGCAGGTTGTCCGGCGTGACGTTCATCAGGCGCAGGGTCCCGGACATCACTTTGCTGAACACCGGCGCCGATACCAGGCCACCGAAATAACCGGCTTTGGTCGGTTCATCGATCACCACCACGATGGCGTATCGCGGATCGCTCATCGGGCCGAAGCCTGCGAACAGCGAGCGGTAGGAATTCTCGGCATAGCCTTTGGTGCCGACCGACGTTTTACGCGCCGTACCGGACTTGCCGCCGACGTGATACGCCGGCACTTGCGCACGGAATACACCGCGCGGTGCTTCGATCACTTGTTGCAGCATGGTTTGCATGGTTTTCGCCACGGCTTCCGGCAGCACTTGCGTGGTTTGCGGTGCCTTGTCGGTCTTGATCAGGGTCAGTGGCGCGAGGCGACCGTTGTTGGCCAGGGCCGAGAAGGCGTGGACCAACTGGATCGCGGTCACGGAAATACCGTAGCCATAGGACAGCGTGGCAGTTTCAGCCTTGCGCCATTCGCGGTAGTTCGGCAGGTTGCCCACGCGTTCGCCCGGGAAGCCCAGGCCGGTGTCCTGGCCGAGGCCGACTTTCTGCGCCAGGCGGAAAATGGTTTCGCCGCCGATATCGAACGCGACCTTGCTCATGCCGACGTTACTGGAGTTGATCAGAATGCCGGTCAGGTCGAGTACCGGGCCTTCAGTCTTGGATACGTCCTTGATGGTGTACTTGCCAATCTGCAGGCTGCCCGGGTAAACCTCGACGGTGTCGGTCGGTTTCCAGCGGCCGGTTTCGATTGCGGCACTCATGGAGATCGCTTTCATGGTCGAACCCGGTTCGAACACGTCGATCATTGCGCGGTTACGCATCATCGCCGGTTGCAGGTTGCGACGGTTGTTCGGGTTGTAGGTCGGCTGGTTGACCATGGCGAGGATCTCGCCGGTCTTCACGTCCATGATCACCAGGCTGCCGGCTTTCGCGCCGTTCTCGATGATCGCGTTGCGCAGTTCGCGGTTGGCCAGGTATTGCAGACGCAGGTCAATGGACAACGCCAAGGGCTTACCGGCCTTGGCGTTTTTGGTCACCTGAACATCTTTGATAAGTCGACCGCGCCGGTCCTTGATGACCTGCCGCTTGCCAGGAACACCGGCGAGCCATTCGTCATAGGCCAGCTCGACACCTTCACGACCGTGGTCATCAATGTCGGTAAAACCGACCATATGTGCAGTCACTTCACCGGCCGGGTAGAAACGGCGGAATTCTTCGATGCCGTAGACGCCCGGCACTTTCAGGTCGAGCACGGACTGGCCTTGCTCAGGCGTCAGCCCGCGCACCAGATAGATAAATTCTTTATTAGCCTGCGCTTCGAGACGTTCGGCGAGGGCTTTCGGATCCTGACCCAACGCGGCCGCCAATGCCGGCCACTTCTCTTTGGCCGTTTGCATTTCCTTGGCGTTGGCCCACAGCGTGGTGACCGGGGTACTGACAGCCAAAGGCTCGCCGTTACGGTCGGTGATCAGACCACGGTGAGCCGGAATCGGAATGTGACGAACGCTGCGCGCGTCGCCTTGGCCTTTCAGGAAGGCACGGTCGACCACTTGCAGGTCAATGATGCGCCAGCAAATTGCCGCGACCATGACGCCGAGCAAACCCACCACCAGGCGAAACCGCCATGGAAAAAGTGCGCCTTCGAGTTTCATCATGGCGCCACCATCTGCACGTCAGCGGCGCCAGGAATGTGCATCTTCAGCTGCTCGGTGGCCAGTACTTCGATGCGGCTGTGCGCAGTCCAGGTGCTCTGCTCGAGAATCAACCGGCCCCATTCCGCCTGCGCCTTGTCGCGCACGCTCAACTCGTTGTAAAGCGAGTTCAACAGCTGACGGTTCCAGTGGGCGCTGTACGACACGCCGATGGCCGACACGAGCACGCCAACAAACAGCAGCAGCATGAAAAAGCTTCCGCCGGGAAGTGGCTTGGCGAAAAGCTTGCTCACCGCAGCTTCTCCGCCACGCGCATGACGGCGCTACGGGAACGTGGGTTGGCTTTGAGTTCGGCCTCGGAGGCGGACTGCGCTTTGCCATGGATTTTGATTTTCGGTTCGAACGCGACGTGACGTACCGGCAGGTTGCGCGGCAGGTTGTCGGCTTCGCCTTTTACCAGCTTGCGCATGAACAGTTTGACGATGCGGTCTTCCAGCGAGTGAAAACTGATGACCACCAGGCGGCCACCGATTTCCAGGGATTCCAGCGCGGCTTCAAGACCGGCTTCCAGATCACCCAGCTCGTTGTTGACGTGAATACGCAGGCCCTGGAATGCACGGGTCGCAGGGTTCTTGCCCTTTTCCCATGCCGGGTTGGCGACTTTCAGGACTTCAGCCAGATCGCCGGTGCGTTCGAATGGCTTGATGTCGCGACGCTCGGCCACGGCACGGGCCATGCGCCCGGAGAAACGTTCTTCGCCGTACTCCTTGAACACCCGGGCGATTTCTTCCACCGGCGCGGTGTTGACGAATTCGGCAGCGCTGATCCCGCGGGACGGGTCCATGCGCATGTCCAGCGGGCCATCATTGAGGAAACTGAAACCGCGCTCAGGGTCGTCGAGCTGTGGCGAAGACACGCCCAGGTCAAGCAGAACGCCGCTGACCTTGCCGGCCAGACCGCGTTCGGCGACTTCCGAACCGAGCTCGGCAAAGCTGCGCTGCACAACGACAAAGCGGCCGTCTTCGGCCGCTAGCGTCTGCCCGGTGGCAATCGCTTGAGGATCCTTGTCGAATCCCAGCAACCGACCCTCGGGACCGAGCTGGCTGAGGATCAACCGGCTGTGTCCGCCGCGCCCGAACGTGCCGTCCAGATAGCAGCCATCAGGACGTACGGCGAGAGCCTCGACGGCTTCGTCAAGCAGTACGGTGATGTGGTTAAAGCCGCTATCAATAGTCACAGGATCAAATCACGCAGTTCATCAGGCATGGCGCCCGGTTGTTGAATAGCAGCCAGGTCAGCGGCAGAAACCGCATCCCAGGCATCCTCGTCCCACAATTGGAACTTGTTCAGTTGGCCTACCAGCATCGCGCGCTTATCCAGCCGGGCATATTCACGAAGACGCGGCGGAACCAGGAAACGACCACTGCCATCGAGTTCGAGGTCGACGGCATTACCAATCAGTAAACGTTGCAGGCGGCGGTTCTCTTCGCGAAGCGAAGGCAGTGCGCGCAGTTTGGTTTCAATAATTTCCCACTCATCGAGGGGGTAAACACACAAACACGGATCAACGGCATCAATTGTGACGATTAACTGACCGGAACTACGCGAAACGAGCTCGTCACGGTACCGGCTCGGCATGGCGAGACGGCCCTTTGCGTCGAGACTGATAGCGTTAGCTCCGCGAAACACGTCAGCGTTTCTCCAAATATTAGCGTTTTGCGTTCAAAAAACCCACTTCATGCCACTTTCCACCACTTGCGCACACTATAGGAATGCGGCCACCGCACCGTCAAGGCGCGGATTAAAGGAAAACCCTTACAGAACTGAGATTTAGGAGCGTATTGGGAGGGGTAACGGCAATCTGGCGGATGAATTTGCTCGATAACTTGAATCAGCACAGAAGGCTGCGTTCAGAAGTTAAAGTAGTTTGTTAAGAGTAAGATTTTTTCGGTATTACAAAAGAGGTTATGCGATTGATTGTGCAGGAGGGAAATTGCCATTACGAGCGCCCTGCTCAACGATTCAAACAGGGAGGAAAAAAGGTGGAGAGTCGATCTGTAAGCCGGGTTCTGTCTTGAACAGTCATTCGTCTACGATGGCCATCACTGGACATCTTTAGCAACCTACCCGGTCCCAGCGCGGGCCACGCCTTGGGACCCTATTTGGTCTTGCTCCAAGTGGGGTTTACCTAGCCACGAACTGTTGCCAGACGTGCGGTGCGCTCTTACCGCACCTTTTCACCCTTACCGGCGCCGAAGCGCTTAGGCGGTTATTTTCTGTGGCACTTTCCGTAGGCTCACGCCTCCCAGGCATTACCTGGCACTTCGCCCTATGGAGCCCGGACTTTCCTCCCCCCCCTAATTTTCATAGAGGGCAGCGACTGTCCGATCGACTCTCCGCCGCGAAGGTTAACGGCAGAGCGGCCGAAGAACAAGCGTTAAACGCCATCAGCCACGCCTGCACGTCGGGATTTACTCGCCCTTCTGCTTATCCAGCGCGACCTGATACAGGACATTCTTGCGTTCGCCGGTAATTTGCGCGGCCAATGCTGCGGCCCGCTTGAGTGGCATTTCTTCGAGCAACAGATTGAGGATGCGCATGGCTTCACTGCTGACGGCATCTTCCGTCTCGGGGGCGGACCAGCCCGCCACCAACACCACACACTCACCGCGCTGCTGATTGCTGTCCGACTCGACAAACTCGCGCAGCTCGGCCAACGGCAGGCCTTTCAGGGTTTCGAAGGTTTTGGTCAGTTCGCGCGCCAGCAACGCCAGACGCTCGCCACCGAAGACCAGCTCCATGTCTTGCAGGCATTCCAGGATCCGGTGCGGGGCCTCGTAGAAAATCAGCGTGCGCGGCTCTTCCTTTACCAACTCCAGACGAGCCCGACGACCGACTGCCTTGGCCGGCAGGAAGCCTTCGAAGATAAAACGGTCCGACGGCAAACCCGCCGCCGACAGCGCCGCAATCAATGCACAAGCCCCCGGGACCGGCACGACATTGATTCCGGCCGCACGGGCCTGACGCACCAGATGATAACCCGGATCAGAGATCAGCGGCGTCCCGGCGTCGGAGATCAGCGCCACATCGTCACCGGCAAGCAGGCGGGTAATAAAGCGGCTACCTTCATCCCGCTCGTTGTGCTCGTGGCATGCCGCCAGCGGCGTGGGGATGCCGAAATGCTGCATCAACCGCTGAGAATGACGGGTATCTTCGGCAGCGATCAATGCCACTTCGCGCAGGATCTTCAGCGCGCGCGCACTGATGTCGTCCAGGTTGCCGATGGGCGTCGCCACCACATAAAGCGAGCCAGCAGCGGAATTCAAAGCACCTGGAGCAGTCAAAGCGCACACCTCATGATCGGTAAAAGCCGTCATTGTAGCGCGTAGCGACGATTGCGATACGCGCAAGCAACCCCGGGTTTTTCAGGCTACGGTGCAGTGCTGCAACATTTGTACGAGCTAAATTGATCGATTCACGCCAGTAACATCGCGCCCCGGCCAGTGCTTGGGTACAATTCCACGCTTATTTGATCGAGTATCAGGAACACTACATGATCGCTTGCCTGCGGCTGTTCACTGCCCTCTGCCTCGCTGCCTTGCTGGCGGCTTGCGCCAGCTCGCCCTCTTCCAGCCTTGGCGAACTCCCACGGACCCCGGATGCCAGTATCGAGCAACTGCTCGATCAGGCCGCTAAAAGCAAAACGCCGGAACAAGCCGCGCTGTTTCGCCTGAGCGCGGCCGACCTCGCTTATCGCCAGGGCAATGCCGGCCAGTCCGCGCAAATCCTGCAACAAGTGCCGGTCGAGCAACTCAAGCCAGGCCAACAGGTCTTCGCCAACACGCTGGCGGCTGAACTGGCCATGACCCGCAATCAGCCGAAAGCGGCGCTGACCGCTTTGAGCCATCCAAGCCTGCAACGCCTGGGTGAATTGCCGGAGGAACAACAGATTCGCACCGGCACCGTGCACGCCCGCGCCCTTGAGGCCGATGGCCAGACCCTCGCCGCCGCACGGGAGCGTATTTTCATCGCGCCGATGTTGAGCGGTGAAGCGGCAGGCAAAAACCACGAAGCGATCTGGACCCTGATCGCTTCGCTGCCAACCGACCAATTGCAGCCAACCACCAAGGACGACCTCGGTGGCTGGATGGGCCTGGCGCTGGTGGTTAAAACAGCCGGCACGCTTGAGCAGCAACAAGCTGCGATCGACAACTGGCGCACCCAGAACCCTAAACACCCGGCCGCCATTCAGTTGCCGCTGTCACTGACCAAACTCAAGGAACTGGCCAGCCAGCCTCTGAGCAAGATCGCCCTGCTGCTGCCGCAAGACGGCCCGCTGGCATCGGTCGGCAAAGCGCTTCGCGAAGGTTTCATGGCAGCACACTACCAGGCTCAACAGGCCGGCCAGAAGCCGCCTGCCATCGAGTTCTATGACAGCTCGCGCCTGACTTCCCTTGACGAGTTCTATCGCAAGGCTCAGGCCGATGGCGTGCAACTGGTCGTCGGTCCGCTGGAAAAACCACTGGTCAAACAGCTCAGCACTCGCCCACAGCTGCCGATCACGACCCTGGCGCTGAACTACAGCGAAGGCGAACAAGGCCCGGCCCAGTTGTTCCAGTTCGGTCTTGCCGCTGAAGACGAAGCCCGCGAAGTATCCCGTCGCGCTCGCGCCGATGGCCTGCATCGCGCCGCGATCATGGTGCCGAAAGGCGAATGGGGCGACCGCGTACTCCGAGCGTTCAGCCAGGACTGGCAGGCAAACGGTGGCAGCATCGTTGCCACCGAGCGCGTTGATCAGCCAGTGCAACTGGCCCAGCAGATTGCCGACATGTTCCAGCTGCGCCAGAGCGAAGGCCGCGCCAAGAGCCTGCAAAGCACCGTCGGTTCGCAGGTCGCTGCCCAGCCTTCGCGTCGCCAGGACATCGAGTTCATCTTCCTGGCCGCCACACCTCAGCAAGCCCAGCAGATCAAACCGACCCTGAACTTCCAATACGCAGGCGATGTGCCGGTTTACGCCACGTCCCACGTATTCAGTGCCAGCGGCGACGTGAACCAGTACAACGACATGAACGGCATTCGCTTCTGCGAAACCCCATGGTTGCTGGACGCCAACGACCCGCTGCGCAAGCAAGTGACCACACAATGGCCACAAGCCGCCGGCAGCCTGGGTCGTTTGTATGCGATGGGCGTCGACGCCTACCGCCTGGCTCCGCGCCTGGGGCAACTCAAGGCGCTGCCGGACAGCCGCATCGAAGGTCAATCGGGTAGCCTGGGCATGACTCAGAACCAGCGCGTCGTGCGCCAGTTGCCGTGGGCACAGTTCGCCAACGGCCAGGTTCAACGCCTGCCGGACACCCCGCGCTGATGCCTGACCGGTCACGCCAGCAAAGCGGTAAAGATGCCGAGCGCCATGCGCTCGAGCATCTGCAACAACAGGGTCTGCGCCTGCTGGCGCAGAACTGGTTGTGTAAACGCGGCGAGCTTGATCTGGTCATGCTTGATGGCGATACAGTAGTATTCGTTGAAGTTCGCTACAGAAAAAACACTCAATGGGGTGGCGCGCTCGATAGCATCGATGAGCGCAAACGGCAGAAACTGATTTCTGCCGCGCAGTATTTTCTTCAGCGCGAGTCGCGTTGGGCCAATTCCCCTTGCCGTTTCGACGTGGTTGCCATCGACAGCAGCCTCGATCAGTTGAACTGGCTGCAGAATGCCTTCGACAGCTGATCGCGTGCGTCCCGAACCGGACACTTTCACCCGACAATTTTGCTCTTTGCTTTGCGGGCTGCACATTCATGTGCCGAGTAGCCGCGCTAATTAAGGTCACACAGATGGACATGCAATCCCGAATTCGCCAGCTTTTTCAGGCCAGTATCGACACCAAGCAAATGGCGATGGACGTACTTGCACCGCACATCGAGCAAGCCAGCCAAGTGATGGTCAACGCCCTGCTCAACGAGGGCAAAATGCTCTCCTGCGGCAACGGCGGTTCCGCGGGCGATGCCCAGCATTTCTCGTCCGAGCTGCTCAACCGCTTTGAACGTGAGCGTCCGAGCCTGCCGGCCATCGCGTTGACCACCGACAGCTCGACGATCACCTCGATCGCCAACGACTACAGCTACAACGAAATCTTCTCCAAGCAGATCCGCGCGCTCGGCCAGCCGGGCGACGTACTGCTGGCGATTTCCACCAGCGGCAACTCGGCGAACATTATTCAAGCGATCCAGGCCGCACATGATCGCGAAATGATTGTCGTAGCATTGACCGGTCGCGATGGCGGCGGCATGGCGTCGCTGCTATTGCCCGAGGACGTCGAGATTCGCGTACCGGCCAACGTCACCGCACGTATTCAGGAAGTCCACCTGCTGGCGATCCATTGCCTTTGCGATTTGATCGACAGCCAACTGTTCGGGAGTGAAGAATGACCCCTAATCGCCTAGGCCTTCTGGCCTTGACCCTGTGCCTCGGCATCAGCGGCTGCACCTCGGTGGTGAATGCCAGCCGTGAAGCGCCGATCGATGATGATCGCGGCACACGCACCTTAGGCAGCAAGATCGACGACTCTCTGATCGACACCAAAGTCGGCGTGAACATCGCCAAGGCCGATCCAGCCCTGGACAACGATTCGCACATCGTCGTCACCAGCTTCAACGGCGTCGTACTGCTCGCCGGGCAAACGCCACGCGCCGACCTCAAGGCCAAGGCCGAACAGGCCGCTGCCGCCGTGCAGCGCGTGAAAACGGTGCACAACGAACTGCAGGTGCTGCCGCCTTCCGGTTTCCTCGCCCGCCAGAACGACACCTGGCTGACCTCCAAGATCAAGACCCAGATGCTCACCGATCCGAACATCCCGGGCTCGCGCATCAAGGTTGTCACTGAAAACGGCATCGTCTATTTACTGGGTCTGCTGACCAAGCAGGAAGCCGCCCAGGCGACCAATCTGGTGCAGGGTGTTTCCGGCGTGCAGAAGATTGTGAAGCTGTTTGAGTACATTGACTGATACTAGCGGCGATCTAGAGACCGTCATCACCCTGTAGGAGCCAGGCTTGCCGGCGAAGGCGATTTCGAGGACGCCTTCGCCGGCAAGCCGGCTCCTACAAGTAATAAAAAAGGCGATCCTTTCGGATCGCCTTTTTTATTACTTCACCACTTTCAAACTTGGCCGACCGCTTGGGCGCGGCGGCTCACTGTCCGGCGGCGGAAGATCATCATCCGGCTCGATCTCTTCCTCGTCTTCCATAGGCGATTCCAGATCGAACACCATGCCCTGACCGTTCTCCCGGGCGTAAATACCCAGGATCGCTGCGATAGGCACGTACAGGGTGTGCGGCACGCCACCGAAGCGCCCTTCGAAGCTGACCGCTTCGTTGTCCATGTGCAGATGACGCACGGCGGCCGGTGACACGTTCAGGACAATCTGTCCGTCACTGGCAAAACCCTGAGGCACCTGCACCGACGGATACTCGGAATTGACCAGCATGTGCGGGGTGCAATCGTTGTCCACAATCCACTCGTAGAGCGCGCGGACCAGATAAGGTCGACTGGAGTTCATAGCGGCTCCTTAAGCCTTAGCGCATATCGCGTTCGACGCCAGACAGACTTGCCTGGAAAGCCTCACGCGCAAACGAGCGCTCCATGTAATCAAGCAACGGCTTGGCGGGCCGTGGCAGTTCAATACCCAAAATCGGCAAACGCCAGAGTATTGGTAGTAGGCAGCAATCCACCAGACTTTGTTCCTCGCTGAGGAAAAACGGCTTGTCGGCGAACAGCGGCGACACGCCAGTCAGGCTTTCACGCAGCTCTTTACGAGCAACGACACGGGCAGCTTCCTTGGTCCGCGAATCCAGGATCAGATCCACCAGACCACACCAGTCACGCTGAATACGATGAATCAGCAAACGGCTGTTGGCACGCGCCACTGGATAAACCGGCAGCAAAGGCGGATGCGGGTAACGCTCATCCAGATATTCCATCACCACGGTCGACTCCCACAACGCCAGGTCACGATCGACCAGGGTGGGCAGGCTTCCGTAAGGGTTCACCTCAATCAGTTTAGGCGGCTGGCGGCCAGCTTCCACGTAAATGATCTCGGCGCTGACACCCTTCTCTGCAAGTACGATGCGCACTCGGTGGGAATAGTGGTCGGCGGGGTCGGAGTAACAGGCCAACCGATTGGTCACGCCCATGGCGGTCCTCCTCGCTTGTTGAAATTATCGGAAGCGGAAAAACGAGCGCGCCCAGAGGGCGTCTCCCGTAACGCCTGGATAAACCAGACTCGTTACACCTTCAGAGACGCCCTTGGGCGCGCGCGATTAACAGCAATTGCTTGAAACTTTATCAGTGCACATCTTTCCAGTATTCGCGCTTGAGCAAGTAGGCGAATACGAAGAAGAACGCCAGGTACAGCAAGACGTAGGTACCAATGCGCTGATGCTGCAGCTTAACCGGGTTAGCCGAGTAAGCGAGGAAGGTTACCAGATTCTTGACCTTCTCATCGAACTGCTCTTCGGTCAGAGCACCGCTCTTCGGCACGATGGTCAGCTGATCGCACGCTTCATGAGTCAGCGCGGTACCGGTCAGCGGATCATATTGCTTCTTGCCGTCTTCGACGATCTGGACCTGTTTGCAACCGACGACCTGACGACCTTGCAGGCCCACCAGGACGTTCGGCATGCCCACGTTCGGGAAGACCTTGTTGTTCACGCCCCAAGGACGCGACGGATCTTCGTAGAACGACTTCAGGTAGCCGTAGAGCCAGTCCGTACCGCGAACACGAGCCACCAGGGTCAGGTCGGGCGGTGCAGCACCGAACCAGGTCTTGGCGTCAGCCGGCTGCATGCCGATGCTCATGTGGTCGCCGATCTTGGCGCCAGTGAACACCAGCTTCGACAGCATCAGATCGTGAGGAATGCCCAGATCGTCGGCAACACGCTCGTAGCGCTGGAACTTGGCGCTGTGGCAGCCCATGCAGTAGTTGGCGAATGTACGCGCGCCATCTTGCATGGCGGCCTTGTCGGAAACGTCGATGTCGACCTTTTCCAACTCAGGGCCACCGTGCTCGGCAGCGAAGGACAGTACAGGCAAAGCAGCAAGAATCAGTACAGCAAATAGCTTTTTCATCAGCCAGTCACCCTTTCCGGAACCGGTTTGGTCTTCTCGAGCCTGGTGTAGAAAGGCATCAGAATGAAGTAGGCGAAGTACAGGAAAGTACACACCTGCGACAGCAACGTACGGCCTGGAGTCGGCGCCAGAACACCCAGCACGCCCAGAATCACGAACGAGATGCAGAACACCCAGAGCCAGATTTTGCTCAACCAGCCTTTGTAGCGCATAGACTTGACCGGGCTACGGTCCAGCCATGGCAGGACGAACAGTACAGCGATGGCCGCACCCATGGCGATAACGCCCAGGAGCTTGTCCGGAACCGCCCGCAGAATCGCGTAGAACGGTGTGAAGTACCAGACCGGAGCAATGTGCTCTGGGGTCTTGAACGCGTTCGCCACTTCAAAGTTCGGCTTCTCGAGGAAGTAGCCGCCCATTTCCGGGAAGAAGAACACGATCGAGCAGAAGATGAACAGGAACACCACCACGCCGACGATATCTTTCACGGTGTAGTACGGGTGGAAGGCAATGCCGTCCAGCGGTACGCCGTTTTCGTCTTTGTATTTCTTGATGTCCACGCCGTCCGGGTTGTTCGAGCCGACTTCGTGCAGCGCCAGTACGTGCAGCACCACCAGACCGAGAATCACGATCGGCAGGGCAACAACGTGCAGGGCGAAGAAGCGGTTCAGCGTGATACCGGAAATCAGGTAGTCACCACGGATCCACTGAGTCAGGTCGTTACCGATAACCGGGATCGCACCGAACAGCGAGATGATCACCTGGGCACCCCAGTAGGACATCTGGCCCCACGGCAGTAGGTAACCCATGAAGGCTTCCGCCATCAGCGCCAGGTAGATCAGCATGCCGAAGACCCACACCAGCTCACGCGGCTTCTGATACGAACCGTAGAGCAAGCCACGGAACATGTGCAGATAAACCACGATGAAGAACGCCGAAGCGCCGGTGGAGTGCAGCAGACGCAGGATCGAGCCGTACTCGACGTCACGCATGATGTATTCGACGGAAGCAAACGCTTCTTCCGCCGACGGGGTGTAGCTCATGGTCAGCCAGACACCGGTAACGATCTGGTTGACCAGAACGAGCAGCGCCAGGGAACCAAAGAAGTAGAAGAAGTTGAAGTTCTTCGGGGCGTAGTACTTGCTGAGATGGTCTTCCCACATTTTGGTCGCGGGAAAGCGCGCATCAACCCAATCCATGAACTTGCTCATCACGCTTTCTCCGTATCGACGCCAATGACAATAATCTCATTGGTCTCATAGGAATGCGGGGGAACTGGCAGGTTCAAAGGCGCAGGTTGCGACTTGTAGACGCGGCCAGCCAGATCGTAGTGGGAACCGTGGCACGGGCAGAAATAGCCGCCCACCCAGTCCTTGCCCAGATCAGCAGGTGCCACTTCGGGGCGGAAGGTCGGCGAGCACCCCAGGTGCGTACAGATACCGATCAGCAGCAGAACCTCTGGCTTGATCGAACGCGTTACCGGGTCGACATAGGTCGGTTGTGTCGAGTTCTTGGAGGTCGGGTCAGCCAGCTGGCCCTCGATCTTTTTCAGATTCCCCAGGATTTCCTCGGTACGGCGGACAATGAACACCGGCTGACCGCGCCACTCAGCAATCATCTGCTGGCCTGGCTCGATTTTGCTGACATTCACTTTCACCGGTGCACCTGCGGCTTTCGCCTTGGCACTGGGAAACCATGACCCCACGAACGGGACCGCAGCCCCCACCGCTCCTGCAGCACCCACCACGGATGTGGCTGCTACCAAGAAGCGACGCCGGCCTGCATTCACGCCGTCATTGCTCATTCAGTCCTCTCCCATCAGCTTTGTGGCCTGTTAAATCAGGCATCTACTAAGTAAAACTATGTACTTATAAAAATTTTGCCGAATGGTAATGAAAAGCCCCAATTCTGACAAGGTAATTACCGAAGGGCTCCACTGCCAAGCCTTGTAGTATAGGGGCTCTGCGGATGTGGCAAGTTGTCACAGAGCAATTCTTTGATAAATCGCACCCATAAAAAAACGCCCAGCTCCGTGAGGAAACTGGGCGTTCTTTTTGAACGTGAAAGCGAATTAACGCTTCGAGTACTGCGGACGCTTACGCGCTTTACGCAGACCGACTTTCTTACGTTCAACTTCACGGGCATCGCGAGTAACGAAGCCAGCTTTGCGCAGAGCGCTACGCAGGGTTTCGTCGTAGTCCATCAGAGCGCGAGTGATGCCGTGGCGGATTGCGCCAGCTTGACCACTTACACCACCGCCGATCACGGTGACGTAGATGTCGAACTTCTCGACAGTCTCAGTCAATTCCAGCGGCTGACGAACTACCATGCGGGCAGTTTCGCGGCCGAAGAAATTATCCAGCGAACGGTTGTTGATGGAGATGTTACCAGTACCCGGACGCAGGAAAACGCGTGCGGTTGCGGTCTTGCGACGGCCAGTGCCGTAATTTTGAGTCGCCGACATAATGAACTATTCCGTTAAAACTTCAGTTCTTGGGGCTGCTGAGCAGTATGAGGGTGTACAGCGCCCGCATAGACTTTCAGCTTACGATACATGTCGCGACCCAGCGGGTTCTTAGGCAGCATGCCTTTGACCGCGGTCTCGATCACGCGCTCAGGGGCTTTAGCGATCAGCTTTTCGAAGTTGATCGACTTGATGCCGCCCGGGAAACCGGAGTGGGAGTAGTAGATTTTGTCGGTGGTTTTAGCACCGGTTACACGAATCTGCTCGGCATTGATAACGACGATGTAATCGCCGGTGTCAACGTGAGGAGTGTACTCAGCTTTATGCTTGCCACGCAGACGGCTCGCGATTTCGGTGGCCAGACGACCCAGGGTCTGACCTGCAGCGTCGACGACAAACCAGTCGCGCTGTACTGTTTCCGGTTTAGCAGTAAAAGTTTTCATTCTTTATAGCCTCAGGGGCCGCCCTGTAAATTAGACGGCGGATCTTACTGAATAGTGCGTACTTTGACAAGTCAAAGGCAGCCGGATACAGACGCTTTCGGGGGCTCGGGTCGGCGCGTCCGTTCAACGGCAAGATTCTTCGGCGGCGGCGCATCACTTCCACTGCAGAAAGAGGTGCGCAATTATGCAGATTGCGAAAAATATTTCAACCTGCTTTTATGATTGTTTTGCCCAAGGAGCACCTGATGGATTATCGACAGCTAGGCCGAACCAATCTGAACGTGAGCGCCATCTGCCTCGGAACCATGACCTGGGGCGAGCAAAACAGTGAAGCTGAAGCCTTCGCACAGATTGAACGGGCCAAAAGCGCCGGGATCAATTTCATCGACACCGCCGAGATGTACCCGGTACCACCGAAAGCTGAAACCTATGCCACCACCGAGCGCTACATCGGCAATTACTTCAAAAGCCGCGGTGATCGTGCCGACTGGATCCTGGCCAGCAAGATCGCCGGCCCCGGCAACACCATCGACTACATCCGTGACAAAAACCTGCGCCACAACCGCCAGCACATCACCGAAGCCGTGGATGCGAGCCTCAAGCGCCTGCAGACCGACTATATCGACCTCTATCAATTGCACTGGCCGGAGCGCAGCACCAACTTCTTCGGTCAACTTGGCTACAAACACAAGAGCGAAGCGAACCTGACCCCGCTGGAGGACACCCTCGAAGCGCTGGACGAACAGGTCAAGGCCGGCAAGATCCGCCACATCGGCCTGTCCAACGAAACGCCGTGGGGCACGATGCGTTTCCTGGCACTGGCCGAAGCCCGTGGCTGGCCGCGTGCAGTGTCGATCCAGAACCCGTACAACCTGCTCAACCGCAGCTTCGAAGTCGGCCTGGCGGAAATCGCCATCCGCGAACAGTGCGGCTTGCTGGCCTATTCGCCGCTGGCGTTCGGTTTCCTGTCGGGCAAGTACGAAGGTGGCGCGCGTCCGCCGAAAGGTCGCCTGAGCCTCTACAGCCGCTTCAGCCGCTATTTCAATCCACAGTCGGAAGCCGCCTGCAGCCGTTATGTGGCGCTGGCCCGCGAGCACGGTCTGGACCCGGCGCAAATGGCCTTGGCGTTTGTGACGCAGCAGCCGTTCGTGACCAGCAACATCATCGGCGCGACGACGCTGGAACAGCTGGACAGCAACATTGCCAGCTTCGAGCTGAAACTTTCCGATGAAGTGCTGGCGGGGATCGAGGCGATCCACAAGGATCACCCGAATCCAGCACCGTAACTCGCACATGCAGGAGCGAGCTTGCTCGCGATGGACGTGAACGATAACGCGTGCAACCTGGAAAGACGTGTCGTCCTCAAATTCATCGCGAGCAAGCTCGCTCCTACAAGGATCTGGCAATAATCTCCTTCATGATTTCGTTGGTGCCGGCATAAATCCGCTGCACCCGCGCATCCGCCCACGCCCGGGCGATCGGGTATTCCCACATGAACCCGTAGCCGCCATGCAACTGCACGCACTCGTCGAGCACCTTGCATTGCAGGTCCGTGCCCCAATACTTGGCCATCGCCGCCGTCGGCACATCGAGCTTGCCTTGCAGGTGCAACTCCAGGCAGCGATCGACGAAGACCCGGCCAATCTGGATCTCGGTCGCCATCTCCGCCAGCTTGAAACGGGTGTTCTGGAAGTCGGCAATCGCCTTGCCGAACGCCTTGCGCTCGCGGGTGTATTCCAGCGTCCATTGCAGCGCAGCCTCAGCCGACGCCAGTCCGCCAACAGCAACCGTCAGACGCTCTTGCGGCAATTCCTGCATCAGATACGCGAAGCCCATCCCGGCCTGGCCCAGCAGGTTTTCTTTCGGCACGCGAACATCCTGGAAGAACAGCTCCGAGGTGTCCTGCGCTTTCATGCCGACTTTTTCCAGGCGCTTGCCCTTGGCAAAGCCCGGCGTGTCGGCCTCGACCAGAAACAGGCTGGTGCCTTTCGCGCCTGCCTTCGGATCGGTCTTGGCCACGACAATCACCAGGTCCGCGAGATAGCCGTTGGTGATGAACGTCTTCGAACCGTTGATCACATATTCATCGCCATCGAGCACCGCCGTGGTTTTCACCCCTTGCAGGTCGGAACCGGCACCCGGCTCGGTCATGGCAATAGCGGTGACCATTTCGCCGGACACCAGTTTTGGCAGGTATTTGTGTTTCAGCGCTTCGCTGCCGTAATGCAGGATGTACGGCGCGACGATGTCGGAATGCAGGGAAAAACCGATCCCGGTAAGCCCCAGACGCCCCACCTCTTCGATCACCACCGCACTGTAGAGAAAATCCGCTCCCAGCCCGCCGTACTCTTCCGGCAGATGCGAGCAGAGCATCCCCGCCTCCCCTGCCTTGTTCCAGAGTTGGCGGTCGATATAGCCTTGTTTTTCCCATTGCCCATGAAACGGCACGGCCTCTTTTTCGAGGAAGGTTCGCACGCTGTCGCGAAAAAGTTCGTGCTCGGAACTGAACAAGGTTCTGGGGATCATGCGGCACCTGTCGTTATTGTTAGAAGGAATAGACCTTCAGAGACTAAGCCTCGCTTCCGATACAGGACACTGGACACATCCGACAAAAAATAAGACGATCCAGCCGTCTGGTGACCACTTTCCCCTATAAGAATAAAGTTGAATTATGTCTAACCAAGTCTCCACGCCCTTGCGGCGCGTCAGCATCCTGGCTATCGACCGGGTTTTCGCTTCCACCCTCATGCAAGCCAAGGATTTCTTCCACCTGGCCAGCCTGCGTTACGGCAAACAACTGGGCCAGGGCCTGACACCGGCGTTCGAAACGCGCCTGGTCAGCCCCGACGGCAAACCGGTCAACAGCTTCAGCGACGTGATCATGCCGGTGGACGGCGGCCTGGAAAACGCTGACGTCATCATCCTCCCGGCGTTCTGGGACGATTTCGAAACCCTTTGCCAACGTTACCCACAGATCCTGCCGTGGTTGCGCCAGCAGCATGCGCGCGGCGCGGTACTGTGCGGCGAGGCCACCGGGGTGTTCTGGCTCGCCGAAGCCGGGTTGCTCGACGGCAAGGAAGCGACCACTTACTGGCGCTTCTTCAACGCGTTTGCCGAGCGTTTCCCGAGGGTTTATCTCAATCAGGACAAGCACCTGACCGACGCCGACAACCTCTATTGCGCTGGCGGCACCACGTCGGCGTGCGATCTCTATATCTACCTGATCGAGCGCTTCTGCGGCGCCAACGTGGCCCAGGCCGTGGCCCGCGACATTCTCTATGAAGTGCAGCGCAGCTACTCGCCGGGACGCATCGGTTTCGGTGGCCAGAAGCTGCACCAGGACGTGATCATCCTGCAGATCCAGCACTGGCTCGAAGAGCACTTCGCCGACAAGTTCCGCTTCGAGGACGTTGCACGCGAACACGGCATGAGCATCCGCAACTTCATGCGCCGCTTCCAGACCGCCACCGGCGACAAGCCGCTGCATTACCTGCAACGCCTGCGCATTGAAACGGCAAAGGGCTTGCTGTCCGGCAGCCGCAAGAGCATCAAGACCATCAGTTATGAAGTCGGTTACGACGATGCGAGCTTCTTCGCGCGGCTGTTCCGCCAGCACACCGAGTTGTCGCCGAACCAGTATCGCCAGCAGTTTCAGCAAGCGGCGTAAGGACGAGGCACACAAATCCAATGTGGGAGCGAGCCTGCTCGCGATGGTCGTCAACGATGACGCGTAAAATCTGGTGCCCCGCGGCGAACTCGGGTTCATCGCGAGCAAGCTCGCTCCTACATGGGATCTTGGGCGCATAAAAAAGGCCTGCAATTGCAGGCCTTTTTCATTTTCCGAAATTTCCTACGGCTTGTGTGCCCGGGACAGGAATTCGTGGGATTGCATTTCCAGCAGACGGCTGAGGGTGCGCTGGAATTCGAAATTCAGGCGACCGCCGGTGTAGAGGTCTTTGAGCTCGACTTCGGCGGAAATTATCAGCTTCACGTTACGGTCGTAGAACTCGTCGACCATGTTGATAAAGCGTCGGGCGATGTCGTCGGTGGTGACGCTCATCTGCTCGACACCGCTGAGCAGCACGGCGTGGAAGATCTTGCCCAGTTCGATGTAATCGTTCTGGCTGCGTGGGCCGTCGCAGAGTTCGCGGAAGTCAAACCAGGCCACGTCATCGCAGGTGCGCAAGGCACGGATTTCGCGGTTCTCGATGATCAGCACATCGTTCTCGATGGCCGCCGTGCATTCCGGCGTCAGCGCACGGAAGCTCTTGCGCAGGCTTTCGTGAGACGCCTCATCGAGCGGGAAGTGGAACAGCTCCGCTTGCTCGAGGTGACGCAGACGATAATCGACGCCGCTGTCGACGTTGACGATCTCGGTGTTCTGCTTGATCAGCGCGATGGCCGGCAGGAAGCGCGCACGCTGCAAGCCGTCTTTGTACAAACCGTCCGGGACGATGTTCGAAGTGGCAACCAGGGTCACGCCGTTCTTGAACAGCTCTTCCATCAGCGTGCCGAGGATCATCGCGTCGGTGATGTCGGAGACGAAGAATTCATCAAAACAGATCACTCGCGACTCGTCGGAGAAACGCTTGGCGATGATGGTCAGCGGGTTTTTCTCGCCGCCGAGGGTCTTCATCTCTTCGTGCACACGCTTCATGAAGCGGTGGAAGTGAGTCCGGGTCTTTTCCTTGAACGGCAGCGCTTCGAAGAAGGTGTCGACCAGGTAAGTCTTGCCACGGCCTACGCCGCCCCAGAAATACAGGCCCTTGACCGGCGCCTGTTCTTTCTTGCCAAACAGTTTGCCGAGCAGGCCCGGTTTGTTCTGCGAGGCCGCGACCAGATCGTCGTACAGGCGCTGCAAATGGCGCACGGCGGTTTCCTGCGCGGCGTCATGGAAGAATTCCGGGCGTTTCAGATCAGCTTGATATCGTTCTAGGGGCGTCATAATTCGTTAGCAAGGCAACAAAAACGGGCCGTCACTGTAGCGATGGCCCGTGGGAATGGCAATCGGCCCTTGGTCGGACCGAGCCGTTGATTATTCCTGAACCGGCGTCAGCGCAATCCGCAGAGCGCCGATGGCAACGTCACGGGCCGCCGTGTCGGCGAACGCCGGGCTATCGGCCACGCACTCACCTTCCAGCCAGACGCTGAAGCTCAGGTCTTCATTCCGCACGTCCAGAGGCTGGCCCGCTTGCAGTTGCTTGGTCACCTGACCAGCGGTTTTACCGTCGGCGAAGTTGCGCGACAACAGCAGTTGCTCGCCATCGGCCGCCAGCAGGCGGAAGCGGAAACTGCCGTCGTCTTCGCGGAAGCTGACAAAACGTGCAGCTTTCGCGGCTTTCTTCTTGGTGGTCGCCGCGACTTGCGTCTGGGCCACGAAAGAACGCAAGCCGACCGCTTCGCGCAATTCGTTAAGGAAAGGCGTCGCTACGGCACGGGCCTTTTTCGCACCGATTTGCAGGATGTCTTCCAGATCAGCCGGGCGTTCGATCAGTTGGTGATAACGCTCGCGGGACTCGCCCAGTTCGCTGTCGAGCAGCTGGAACAGACGATTCTTCGCCTCGCCCCAACCCAGGCCCTGCAACAATTCGCTGCGGAATTCGTCGGACTGTACCGGGGTGGCAAAGGCCTGGAACAGCGTGAACAGGTGCGAATTGTCCGGATCTTTGGCTTCGCCCGGCGCGCGGGAGTCAGTGACAATCCGCGAGATCGCGTCTTTCATCTCTTTGGCGCTGCTGAACAACGGAATGGTGTTGTCGTAGCTCTTCGACATCTTGCGACCGTCGAGGCCGGGCAGCGTCGCGACGCTTTCTTCGATCAGCGCCTCGGGCATGGTGAAGAATTCTTTGCCCTGGCCAAACAGATGGTTAAAGCGCTGACCGATATCCCGGGCCATTTCCACGTGCTGGATCTGGTCACGACCGACCGGCACCTTGTGCGCGTTGAACATCAGAATGTCCGCGGCCATCAGCACCGGATAGCTGTACAGGCCCATGGTGATACCGGCATCCGGGTCTTCGCCGGTTTCGACGTTCTTGTCCACCGAAGCCTTGTAGGCGTGGGCGCGGTTAAGCAAGCCCTTGGCCGCAACACAGGTCAACAGCCAGGTCAGCTCCGGGATTTCCGGGATGTCGGACTGGCGATAGAACGTCACGCGGTCCACATCCAGGCCACCGGCCAGCCAGGTCGCGGCGATTTCCAGACGCGAGCGCTGGATGCGCAGCGGGTCATCGCATTTGATCAGGGCGTGGTAGTCGGCCAGGAAGTAGAACGAATCGGCATTGCTGTCGCGGCTGGCAAGGATCGCCGGGCGGATGGCGCCGGCGTAGTTGCCCAGGTGCGGCGTGCCGGTGGTGGTGATGCCGGTGAGGATACGGGTACGAGTCGTCATGGGTAATCGCTTGTCAGACTGCAATCAATTCGAAAGACGCGGCAGGATCAGATCCTTGAGATCGGTCAGCTTGCCATGAAAAAAGTGTCCGCATTCTGCCACTTTCAGCAGCTCATGGGGACGATCGAGTTTCTCGGACCAGTCGTAGACGGCTTGCGGGTCAATGACTTCATCTGTTTCCGGCTGGATCAGGGTCAGCGGGCAGTTCACCGGCAGCAGGTCGTAACCATTGAGCCGGGTAACAGCGGCGGCCACCATGAACAAATGCTTGAGCTGTTCGCCCTTGGCCTCCAGTCGTCCGCCGAGACTTGCTGCAACAAAACCGCCGAAGGAAAAACCGAACAACGTCAGCGGCAAATCAGGATGTTTCGCCCGTAGCCATGCGGCCGCTGCCTGGGCGTCGTCGACTTCGCCGGTCCCCATGTCGTGCGAGCCTTCGCTGGCACCGACGCCACGGTAGTTGAAACGCAAAGTAATCAAACCGGCATCGCGCGCGGTGCGCTGCAGGGTCGAGACCACTTTGTTGAGCATGGTGCCGCCCTGCACCGGGTTCGGGTGGCAGATCAGCGCGATGCCGCGCGGCTGCTCGATATCCAGGTAAAGTGCTTCCAATTGCCCGACCGGGCCGTCAATCACTACAGGGGTTTCGCGCATAAGCAAGGAAGGAACTCCGTGACCTCGAATCGGGTCGACTCGTCTAGCAAATTGTCTGTGCCGATGTATTGCGAGTGAATCGCGGTATACAGCGCAGGTTCGAGCCGTTAACGTAAAGCAAAGCCGTTTATAGAGGAAGGACTCGTGGAACACTCGCTCTTAGTTTGGTTGTTGCCGACTCTTGCCCTGGTTGTGGGTGTCGCCATTGGATTCCTGATCGCTCGCCTGGTGCCGAACGCCGCGCCGAGCAGTACCCAACGTCAGCTGGATGACATTCAGGAACGTTTTGACAGTTATCAGAACGAGGTGGTTACCCACTTCAACAGCACTGCAAACCTGGTCAAGAAACTGACTCAGAGCTATCAGGAAGTGCAGGATCACCTCGCCGAGGGTGCCAACCGCCTGGCCCTGGACGAGCAAACCCGCCAACGCCTGCTGGCTTCGCTGCACGCCGACGCGGCAGCGGCCCCACGGGAACGCCTGACGCCACCGCGCAATCAGGAGCCGCCTCGCGACTACGCCCCCAAAGCCCCGAACGCGCCGGGCATGCTTGATGAGCATTACGGCCTGAAGAAGTAATCAGGTTTCGCGCGATACACAAAAGCCCTCGGACGAGTGATTGTCCGGGGGCTTTTTTTTTGCTGATCCAATACCTTTGGTGCCGACTCGGCCCCTTCGCGGGCAAGCCCGCTCCCACAGGGATCGCGTACCTATCAAGCGACTCGGTCACTGTGGGAGCGGGCTTGCCCGCGAAGGGGCCAGAACTTTCGACACAAAAAAAACCGCCCGATCTGTTTAGGATCGGGCAGTTTTTTTTACGCCTGGGGTTCAGTCAGGTGGGTAAAGGGGCTGCGTTTACTGCTGTGGATACTCTTGACCCGGAATCGCCTTGAGGTTGACCTCGACGCGACGGTTCTGTGCCCGGCCATTGGCATCGGCATTGCTGGCAACCGGGCTATCCGGGCCGGCGCCACGTGCCGACAGGTTGGCACCACTGACACCTTGGGACGTCAGGTAAGTCGCCACGCTCTGCGCACGACGCTGGGACAGGTCCATGTTGTGCTGACGGCTCCCGGTGCTGTCGGTGTAGCCAACGATTTCGATCTGGTTCTGGTTGAACTCTTTGAGCGAACCGGCCAGGTTGTTCAGTGGCTGATAGAAGCTGGAAGCGATGTTCGCCGAATCGGTGGCGAACGTGATGTTGCCCGGCATGATCAGCTTGATCTGATCGCCCTGGCGCTGCACTTCAACACCGGTGTTGGCCATGCTGGCGCGCAGTTTTTTCTCTTGCTGGTCGGCGTAGTAACCGTACCCGGCAGCCGAAGCACCCACTACGGCGGCGCCGATCAGCGCACCCTTGCCACGGTTATCGTGGCTGATGGCGGCACCGGCCAACGCACCCGCCAGAGCGCCGAGGCCGCCGTACTTGGCGGTTTTGCTCATGCCCGTGGAACCACCGTCGGCCTGCCCCTGGCTGCTGTCATATGGGTTGGGCGAGGCGCAGCCTGACAGCAAGGCCACAGCCGTAGCGACAATAATCAAACGCTGCTTGGTGAACATGAAGAGCTCCTACTTTTTGCATTCTGGGATGCAACGGGTCTTAGGCATTGGTTCTTTGCGGGTGTTGGATCATTTCGGGCGCAGAAAATTCCGTCGCCCCCCTTAAGCCCGCACAAAAGGGTTGTCGCGCATTTCATCACCCAGACGCGTATCCGGACCATGACCGGTCACCACCGTTGCGTCCTCATCAAGGGTGTACAGGCGCTGTTTGATCGACCGCACGATGGTCGCCTGATCGCCACCCCACAAATCCGTGCGCCCTACCCCGCGACGAAACAACGTGTCACCGGCAATCAGCAGCTTAGCCTCTGAAAACCAAAAGCTCATGGAACCCGGCGTATGACCTGGCGTGTGCAACGCCACGCCGCAACCGCAGGCGAGTTCTTCATCGTCGGCCAACCAGCGATCCGGCGATGGAACCGGCGTGTACGGCACACCGAACATCTGGCATTGCATCTCCAGATTGTCCCAGAGGAACTGATCCTCTTTGTGCAAGTGCAGGGTCGCGCCGGTTTTCTCCTTCAACTGACCGGAGGCCAGGAAGTGATCGAGGTGCGCATGGGTATGGATGATGCTGACAACCTTCAGACCCAGGGCATCGAGCCGTGCGAGGATCAATTCGTGATTGCCGCCCGGATCGACCACGATGGCCTTCTTCGTCACCGGATCGCCGATGATCGTGCAGTTGCACTGCAAAGGGCCGACGGGGAAGGTTTCGCGGATGAGGGTCGGTTGCTGGGACATCGGGGCATGCTCGATAAAAACGGGGACGAGGGATTTTCGCACACAATTGCGTCCAGCCATTGACCGCCTGTGTATCGTCACACTACGTCAGCCCAACACTCCCAATGCCTTGGCCCGTGCCACCGCTTGCGTGCGCCGTTCAACCCCGAGTTTGCTGTTGATGTGGCTGGCGTGGGTTTTCACCGTGTGCAGGGAAATGAATAGCTGATCGCTGATTTCCTGGTTCGAGCAGCCTTGGGCAATGAGTTTCAGAACCGACAGTTCGCGGGAACTGAGTTGCTCGCAGGCTTGTGAGGGCTCCGGAGCAAGGCGTGCAGCGGTAACGGGGAGTCGCTCCGACAGGCTCTGCGATACCGTCGCTTTCGCGCAGTTCTGCAGTTGATCGCGAAGCCAGTCAGGGCATTTATTCAACAAGCCATCAAAAGGCTGCAGCGCGCCGCCACTGGCCGCTTCAAGGGCCTGAGCGAAGGACTGCCGGGCTTCAGGCTCGCGGTTGTGCGCAAGGAGCAGTTCGGTTTTTTGTGTCAGCGCCATCACACTGAGCAACTGACGACCGGTTTGCTGACCATGCTCGAGTAACGCATTCAATCGCCCTTCGGCCAGCATCGGCTGCGCCTGAATGACCTCAAGCAAGGCCTGCTGCAACTCGATATGCAGTGGCAGTTGCGGATGGAATTCCGGCGGTGCCGCAGGCGTTTCGCCGTTGTAGGTCTGGCCCAGTCGTGCGAGCCAGGCTTCCGCAAGATCGGTGCGTCCCTGGGCCAGCCAGAGTTCGCATTTGACCAGGGTAATCATCGCCAGGTAGTAAATCGGCGGGACGTCCCAGATATGCATCAGCCGTTCGGCTTCGGCGAGTTCGGCAAAGGCCTTGGCGAACTCGCCGCTGCTGCCTTCGAGCCGGGCAATCACGCAATGGCCGATCAGGACACTGATGTCGCGACAGGCGCGGGCCTCAGTCAAACCGGCCTGTAAACGCAGCCGCGCGGTCTGAGGTTGCAGACGCAGGGCCAGAAGAAATCCTTCGTACAAGGTCAATCGAGCGCGCACGGCATACAGCCGCTGCGGCGACAACCCTTGCAGGCGTTGCAGCCCCTGACGGACTTCGTCCAGCGAGCGCAGGATTTCCCCTCGCGCCTGCAACACGCGCGCCCGGTCGTAATGGGCCAGCGCTTCGAACAACGGATTACCCACCCGTTGCGCCAGTTCAAGAGAGTCGCGGTTCAAGCCACGGGCACGCCACAAGTCGCCGTCGGCAATGGCCAGGTTGGAAAGGGTCGAGAGACACATCAGGCGCTGGCCGTAGCGTTTCGATGGCAGGCTTTCCAGCGCTTCGGTGCAATACAGCAGCGTCAATTCGCGGTTGCCGCGCCCGCGGGCAATGATCCCGCTCAAGGCCAGCCATTGCGCCAGCATGGATTTCTGCGCAGTGGCCGACGGTGCCGGCAGGAAGCGGCTCAGATGACTGGCCAACTCTTCGGCGGCGTCGAGCTGACAGGCCAGCCCCAAGGCCCAGCTGTAAAGCACGATCAACCGTGGCGTGCTGATCAGCAGGCTGTCGGGCAAGTCCATTTTCCAGCGCAGCAACATGCCGACATTCTGTTCCGCCAGCAATTGCTCTTCCGAAAGGTTCTGCACCAGGTTGGCCGCGACATCCAGATGCCCGGCGCGCAACGCTTGCTCCACCGCCTCATCGAGCAGGCCCTGGGCATTGAACCAGCGACACGCGCGCAGATGCAGGCTGGCCGCCGGCACCATCGCCTGTGAGGTTGGTCGAGTGCGCAGCAGGTCGGAAAACAGATGGTGATAGCGGTACCAGTGGCCATGCTCGTCCAGCGGTACGAGGAACACTTGGTGCGCAAGCAGAAAACGCAGGATCTCGGCGCTGTCATGCGCCTCGCGAACAGCATCGCACAGCTCGCTGCAAAAACGCTCTTGAGGGGCCGTGTCATAAAGGAACGACTGCACCTCGGCGGGCAGACAATCGATGACCTCTTCGAGCAGGTAATCGCGAATCAGCCCTTCCCCACCGTGCAGGGACTGGGGTAACGCACCGTCGGAGCCCGCTTCGGAGGCCGCCAGCAACCAGAAACGCAAGCCGGCAACCCAGCCTTCACTGCGCTGGATCAGGTTTTCCAGTGCTTCGCCGCGCAACGAACTGCTGTGCCGATCGAGCAGGGTCAAGGCTTCATCGTGGGTCAGGCGCAGATCCTGCTCATTCAACTCGAGCAGTTGTCGCGACAACCGCAGCCGTGCCAGATGCCAGTCCGGACGCTGGCGGCTGGTGACCATCACCAGCAAGCCGTCGGGAAGGTGATTGAGGAAAAACTGCAGGCAACGATCGAGCACCGGCCCCTGGGCCAGATGATAGTCATCGAGGACCAGTAGCAATGGCGCCGTCGGCAACAGGTGCACGGCCAACTCATCGAGCAAACCGTCCAGCCATTCTTCAAAAGCAAACGGCTGATGCCGCTGACGCATTTTCAACAGCCCCAGAGACTGGCGGCCCAACTGCGGAAAAAAGTCCTGAAGACCTTCGAGCAATCGCTCCAGAAAACGGCCTGGATCGTTGTCCCGCGGACTCAACCCCAGCCAGAGACTTTGCCAATGCGCCGGCAGCCCCTGGCAGAACTCCACAGCCAATGAGCTCTTGCCAAACCCCGCCGGCGCGCTGACCAGCAGCAGCCTGCCGCCGAGACCGGCACTGAGGCGCTCGCATAAACGAGGCCGCAGCACATGGCCGTCGGGCAGCGGAGGCCGATAAAAACGCCCGTCCAATGTTGCGACGGTAACGCTTGCAGGGCCCGGGAGTGGGGACAGATCAGTCATGGCCGGCTCTTGTTTGAAATGCTGTTGGCGGCGTTGCAGATGTCCGCAGACTAGCGGTAAACGAAGAGGTAATGAAGGTTATTGCTACAAATGGCTACAAAAAGTCTACGAACAAAAAAAAGCCCCGAACCAGTCGGGGCTTCTTTCGAGGATGCGGCCTCTGTTCAGTTCAGGTTAACGAACCCCGGTCTGACGCAATGCCGCAGGCGTGAAGTCGCTGGTGGTGGCAGTGAAACCGAAGTTGTATGCCGACTTCTCTTCGTTCTTCATGCCCAGTGCCAGGTAACGGCCGGACTGCAGGTCGTACAGGGCTTCCAGGGTGTACCACGGCACTTGAACGTTGTAGTAGTTCTGGGAGTGAGCTTCCGCTACACGCCAGAGTTGATTGCGACCGTCGTAGTGATCGATCACCGCTGCTTGCCAGGTGTCTTCGTCGATGTAGAAGTCACGCTTGGCGTAGATGTGACGCTGACCTTCCTTCAGGGTTGCAACCACATGCCAGACCCGACGCAGCTCGTAACGAGCCAGGTCCTGGTTGATGTGACCGGCCTTGATGATGTCGGCGTACTTCAGCTTCGGATCGTCGAGCTTGTAGCTGTCGGAGGCGATGTACATCTCTTTCTTGCCTTCGAGCTTCCAGTCGTAACGATCCGGCGCACCGTTGTACATGTCCAGGTTGTCGGAGGTACGCAGGCCGTCCGCCGCGGTACCCGGCCCGTCATAGGACACTTGCGGTGCACGACGCACACGACGCTGACCGGCGTTGTAGACCCACGCCGAACGTGGTTCCGCCACCTGATCGAGGGTTTCGTGCACCAGCAGCACACCACCGGCCAGACGCGCCGGCGCGGTCACTTCCTGCTTGAAGTAGAACAGGATGTTGCCCGGGTTCGCCGGATCGAAATCCTTCATCTTGTCGCGGAATACGAACTGGTCCTGAAAGTAGACCAGGCTGTACGAGCCATTCGGCTGCGGAGTGGCCTGGGTCACCAGACGGGTCACGCTGCCACCGCGATAGCGGGTGATGTGGTTCCAGATGACTTCGACACCGGTTTTCGGAATCGGAAACGGTACCGCGGTTTCGAAGTTTTTCAGCCCGTTGCCGCCGGACACCAGCTCAGTGGCGGTGGCGTTTTTCTTGATGGCAGCGAACACGTCATCCGGCACGGTAGCGCCGCGATGGGACGGGTAAACCGGCATCTTGAAGGTTTCCGGGTAACGCTTGAACATCGCGTACTGGCCCGGAGCGAGCTTGTCCTTGTACTGGTCGACGTTCTGCGCCGTGATGGTGAACAGCGGTTTTTCACTGGCGAACGGGTCGGACAGGAAACCTTTGGCGTCGGCGGTGCCGGCGTTTTTCGCCATCGGCTTCCAGGCTGGAATCGAACCGTCGGCATTACCCGCCATCTCGGCGCCCATTGGCGTCAGGCTCTTGCCCAGCTTGTCCGCTTCGGCCGCAGGGACCGCTGCCATCACGCTGGTCGCCAGCAGCGTAAGCCCCAGAAATCCGGCGTGGAACAGACTCTTTGTTGTTTTCATAGGTGTGTTCGTCCTGAAAATGCAGTGCTTAGAAGTTCACGCCGAAGCTGAGCGCAACGAAGTCGCGGTCATCCACGGTGGTGTACTTGCCGTCAAAGAAGTTGGTGTAGGCCAGGGACGCGGTGTAGGTGTTCTGGTACTCGGCATCGAGACCCAGGCTGACCGCTTTGCGACCTTCCTCGAAGTTGCCGCCAGGGCCAGGCGAGTAACCGTCGACGTCATGGGACCAGGCGATGTTCGGCTTGAAGTTCACACCGGCGATCACGTCGTTGTATTCCCAGATCGCACGAGCGCGATAGCCCCAGGAATCTGTGGTGGTGAAGCCATCGTTTTCACAGTAACGACTGACGTTGTTTTGTGGTCCACCCGCCAGAGTCGAAGCGTTCAATGCCTGGCACTGCCCACCTGGCAATGGGCCAGGGCCGTAGCTCGGGTCACGCCCGTAACGTGCTTTCGATGTGCTTTCCAGGCCGCCGACGTGAGTCCAGCCCACCTCGCCCACCAGCGTCAGTCGCTCAGCGCCCATCACCTGATCGAAGAAGTGCGTGAAGGTCGTTTGCAGCTGGCTCACTTCCTTGCGGCGATAACCATGTTGATCTTCCCCTGGACGCCCTTGAAGTACGGAAACGTTAGGGTTCAGTGGCGTCAGGCCGGAAAAGAGAATGTCGGTGGTGTTGAGCTGAACCGGTGCGTTCGGACGGTAGCTGAACTCACCACTCCAGGCGGTACCCGTAGGCAACGTGGTGGAGAAGCTCAGGCCATACAGGCGAATGTCTTCCGGGTATTCGACGAAGTAGCTGGAGTTACCCGCCACTTGCAACGGCAGCAAGGTCGGAGCCAGGCCAGCCGCGACACCTAACGGAACACCCGCGCCAACCAGGGAGCCCACCAGGCCCGCCGCGCTGTAAGCGCTCGCCGGGGCACCCTTGCCGCTGAAAATCGGCGCACGGCTGTGGTAGTTCATGAAATAGGCACCGAATTCGGTGTCCAGTGGATCGAACATGTACTTGAAGGACACGCCGAACTGGCCGCTGTCACGTGCATCGCGATCCGGGCCGCGACGAACGATGACACCTTCATCCGGGTTACCCCAGGACACACCACGGGCAGCCAGGGTGTTGATGGCGGCATTACGCAACCCGGCCGGCAGTCCCGCGCCCGCCAGTGCGCTATTGAGGCCGTTACGGGTACGCAGCACGGCCAGGTTTTGGTCGCAGCCATCCGCAATCACGTCCGGTTGCGAGAAGAATGTGCCGCAGTTGTCGGCAACGGTCTGGTCCCACTCGATTTGATAGAACGCTTCGGTCGAAAGGTTCTCGGTCAGGCTCTGGGACACGTAGAACATGTTGACCGGGATCAGGCCTTCCTTGATCTCGGCACCTGGACGGCGGAACGCGGAAACGTCGATCGGGTTGATCGAGTTGATGCCGCCACCGATGAACGTACTCTCGCCCCAGCTGACCACTTGCTTGCCCAGACGCACGGAACCCGGCTGATCGGCAACCGAGTAGTTGTGGTAGACGAAGGCGTCGAGAATTTGCCCGCCGGAGGACTTGGCGCCTTCCTTGCGGTTGTTGTCGCTGATGTCCTTGAACGGACGGTCTTCGTCCTTGAGTTCGAAGTCATACCAGTATTTGCCCCGGACGAAGATACCGGTGTCGCCGTATTTCAATTCAAGGTCATGGATGCCTTTGAAGATCTTCGAGAAAGTTTCCCCGCTCTTGAAGTTCAAGTGGCCGTCATCGGAGGTCTGGGACAGGCCACGGCCACCGTTGTTGACGCCGATGAGGTTCTTGTTGGCACTCTCGGTAGACCAACTGGCACCAATCGACAGGGATGAGTCGAATTGACCTTCGATTTCACCAACGTTGAAACTGACGCCGAATGCGGGCCCGGCGAGCGTAGAGGCAAGACTGACAGCCAGAGGCAGTTTTGCCCGGCGCCAGAACTGGTTTACTGATGTCATCGACGCTACTCCATGTGCATTATTGTTATGGCATTGAGTACTTTTAAAAACGCTGTGGTTGACCGGAAGCCAAGGCATTCCGAATTCACTCCAAAGTTGCATCGCCCCGTTTTGTGCGTGTGCCCCGTTCTTAAAAATCCTTGAGCGGACTATAGCCAGCAGGTAGTACTGCTTGATCCCTCTAAAGTGTGATTTGCAGCTGCCGGCCACTCTGGAACAGTCCTTTCGCCAGGCCGACACCTGTCGGCACGGCAAGGATGGCTGAAAATTCTGATTTCACAAGCCAAGCGCTTGCTTGGTGGGGCTGGCGTGCCATTTCGGGCACGCCGGAAGACGCTTAAAGCGTCGAAAGGAAGGTGCTGTTGTTGGCCTGCCACTCAGTGATGTCGAGGCGGATCCGCTTCTTGTCGAGTTTGCCGACACTGGTCTTGGGAATTTCAGTAACAAGGGCGATCTGGCTCGGGATGGCCCACTTGCTCAGGTGCCCCAGTTCCACAAATGGCTTGAGGTGTTCCTTGAGTTCCCTGGCCCCGATTACATGGCCCTCGCGGATCACCAGCAAGGCAAACGGGCGCTCCCCCCACTGCGGATCGGCAATGCCCACCACTGCTACTTCACGTACCGCTGCATGGCGACTGATCAGGTCTTCCAGGTCCAGGGAGGAAATCCATTCGCCACCGGTCTTGATCACATCCTTGATCCGGTCGCGAATGTCGATCACGCCCATGCTGTCCAGCGTCGCCACGTCCCCGGTGTGCAGCCAGCCACCGGCCCAGAGCTCGGCACCCTTCTGCGGTTCATTGAAATAGCCTTCGGTGAGCCACGGCGCACGCAGCACCAGCTCACCCTGGGTCTCGCCATCGGCGGGCAGGAAGTTACCGTCGGTGTCGACAATGGCCGCTTCCACCAAAGGCCCCGGCACACCGGCCTTGATCCGGTACGTGGTGCGTTCGTCTTCGGTGCCCGCCATCAGCTCATCGTTGAGGTGCGCACAGGAAACCAGCGGGCCGGTTTCCGACATGCCGTACGCGGCGGTCAGCTGAATGCCTTTGGCTTTGGCGGCTTCGTACAACGCACGATTCAATGCACTGCCGCCGATGACGATTTTCCAGCCGCCGAAGTCGGTGCCTTGCGCTGCCTTGGCGTTGAGAACCATCTGCAGGATGGTCGGTACGCAATGCGAGAAGGTGACCTTTTCCTTGCGCCACAGCTCCACCAGGTATTCGGGATCGTAGCGCCCCGGATAAACCTGCTTGAGCCCGAGCATGGTCGCCACATACGGCAAGCCCCAGGCGTGCACATGGAACATCGGGGTGATCGGCATGTACACGTCGTTGGTGCCCAACAGCCGCACGCTGTCGATGGCGCCCATGATGGTCGACACGCCCATGGTGTGCAGCACCAGTTGCCGATGAGTGAAGTACACGCCTTTGGGATTGCCGGTGGTGCCGGTGGTATAGAAGGTGGTCGCGACCGAATTTTCGTCGAAATCCTGGAAGTCGTACTGCGTGCTCGCGGCCGCCAGCAACTGCTCGTATTCACCGACGAGGTTCGGCAGGTCGGCGGTTTTTTCCGGCAGGTCGGTCAGCAGCAGGGTTTTCTCGACCGTGGTCAGGTGCCCGGCAATCGCGTTGTACAGCCCGACGAATTCGCTGTTGACCAGCACGAAGCGGTCCTCGGCGTGATTCATGGTGTAGAGGATCTGTTCCGGCGACAGGCGCACGTTGATGGTGTGGATCACCGCGCCGATCATCGGAATGGCAAACATGCATTCCAGATAACGATGGCTGTCCCAGTCCATCACCGCCACGGTATCGCCGGCCTTGACGCCGGCCGCCGTCAGCACGTTGGCCAGGCGTGCGACCCGTTCGATCAGGGTCGGATAGCTGTAGCGCAATTGATCGCGGTAAATGATCTCGCGGGTTTTCTCATAGCGCGCGCCGGACATCAGCAGCCGTTTGATCAGCAGCGGATACTGGTAAGCGCCTTCGGCTGGGGGGATAACGCGAGTCTGCAACATAAGAATCCCTTTTCTGACTGCACGGTCGTGGCTGAAAGTAAGCACTCTAGTGCCCTTCCATGACAACCAAATCAGCCGAAGGAATGATTTGCAACATTCAGCAAATGCTAGCGTTGCGCCAGCATTTAACAGCTATCCAGACCTGTAGGAGCCGGCTTGCTGGCGATGGTCTTGCAGGCGCCGCATCCTTTCCAGAATAGATGCGTCATCGTTAAAGACCATCGCCAGCAAGCTGGCTCCTACAAAGGGTGGTGTTCGTCGATCAGTGCATCTCGGTAAACGCGAGTTTCACGCCGATGGCGATCAGCACGGCGCCCATGGTCCGGTCGAACCAGTGGCCCATGCGGGCGAAACCGGCGCGTACACGCTGCTGGCTGAACAGCATCGCCACCAGGCAGAACCAGAAAGCCGTCGCCGCCGCCAGGTAAACCCCGTAACCGGCCTGCACCGCCAATGGCGTATGCGGATTGATCACCACGGTGAACAACGACAGGAAGAACAGCGTGGCTTTCGGGTTCAGACCGTTGGTCACGAAACCCGAGGTGAAGGCGCCGCGAGCGGTGCGCTCACCCGCTTCCTTGTGCAGATCGTCAGTCACCGGTTTGGCCGGTTGCGCGCGCAGGGCCTTGAAACCGATGTACAGCAGATACGCGGCGGCGGCCCATTTCAAGGCGTTGAACAGCACGATCGACTGGGACACGATCAGGCCGATACCGAGCAGCGAATAACCGACGTGCAGGAAAATCGCCGTACCGACCCCCATCGCCGTCCAGGTGCCGGCGCGACGACCGTGGGTCACGCTCTCACGCACCACCACGGCGAAATCCGGGCCGGGGCTGGCGACGGCCAGCAGGTGAATCAGGGCAACGGTCAAGAACTCTGTCCAGTACATGGGGGCTCCTCTGGGGGGCAAATTGGTCGAATTAACACGTGCAGACTGACATCGTCCCTGTGGGAGCGGGCTTGCTCGCGAAGGCGTTGTGTCAGACAACATCAATGTCGACTGACACAACGCCTTCGCGAGCAAGCCCGCTCCCACAAGGTTCGGCGTAGGCCTGGCATTGCGTAACGATTTGTTTCATCTGGTAGGCTCGGCAGATTACGCCTTCAGTTCAATGCACAAAAGGTACAGTTGATGACGAACTCTCGCCGCGCCGTTTTCCTCGACCACCCCTCGCTGGACCTCGGCGATCTCGACCTCAGTCCTTTGCGCGCCTGCTTCGATGATTTGCAACTGTTTGCGCAGACCACGCAGGATCAAGTAATCGAACGCCTCAAGGGCGCCACCGTCGCCATCAGCAACAAAATCCTGATCGACGCCGCCGCCATCGCCGCCAGCCCCGAACTGAAGCTGATCCTGATCACCGCCACCGGCACCAATAACGTCGATCTCGCCGCCGCCCGCGCCCATGGCGTGACCGTCTGCAACTGCCAGGGTTACGGCACGCCATCGGTGGCGCAACACACGATCATGCTGCTGCTGAACCTGGCGACGCGCCTCGCCGATTATCAGAAAGCCGTCGGTGAAGGTCGCTGGCAACAGGCGAAACAGTTCTGTCTGCTGGACTACCCGATCGTCGAACTGGAAGGCAAAACCCTCGGCTTGCTCGGTCATGGCGAACTGGGCGGCGCGGTCGCACGACTGGCCGAAGCCTTCGGCATGCGCGTGCTGCTTGGGCAGATTCCGGGGCGCCCCGCCCGACCGGACCGTTTGCCGCTGGATGAACTGCTGCCGCAAATCGACGCGCTGACGTTGCACTGCCCGCTCAACGAACACACTCGCCACTTCATCGGTGCCCGCGAACTGGCCTCGATGAAACCCGGCGCTTTCGTGGTCAACACCGCTCGTGGCGGCCTGATTGATGAACAGGCGCTGGCCGACGCCTTGCGTAGCGGCCACCTCGGCGGTGCGGCCACCGACGTGTTGAGCGTCGAACCGCCGAGCGCCGGCAACCCGTTGCTCGCCGCCGACATTCCACGCCTGATCGTTACGCCGCACAACGCCTGGGGCAGTCGCGAGGCGCGGCAGCGGATCGTTGGCCAATTGACCGAAAACGCGCGGGGATACTTCAGCGGTAAGGCGCTGCGGGTCGTCAGTTGATAAACTGCTGCACTTTTTTTCAAGGAGCAGAGTATGGATCCGCGCAGTGAAGTACTGCTTCGTCAGGCCGAGTTGTTCCAGGGTTCGGTGCTGCTGGCCGGTTTGCCCGCCGATGATTTGCTCGGGCGCCTGCCCGACGCCCACGGCTGGTGCTGGCACGCCGGCGATCAGGCCGCGCTGGATGCCCGCTTCACCGAGCGCAGCCATTTTGGCGTGACCGCGCCCGAGCGCGAATTCGACACCGCCGTGGTGTTTCTGCCCAAATCCAAGGACCTCACCGATTACATCCTCAACGCACTCGCCTCACGCCTGGCCGGACGCGAGTTGTACCTGGTGGGTGAAAAACGCAGCGGCATCGAAGGCGCGGCCAAACAACTGAACCCGTTTGGCAAACCGCGCAAGCTCGACAGTGCGCGTCATTGCCAGCTGTGGCTGGTCACCGTGGCCGATGCGCCGCAAGCCAAATCCCTGGAAAGCCTGGCCCAGACCTACGAGTTGCCGCTGGCCGAAGGGCCACTGAAGGTCATCAGTCTGCCGGGTGTATTCAGCCACGGCCGGCTGGATCGCGGCAGCGCGTTGTTGCTGGAGCACCTGGATAAACTGCCAAGCGGCCATTTGCTGGACTTCGGTTGCGGCGCCGGTGTTTTGGGCGCGGCGGTCAAACGTCGTTATCCGCACAATCAGGTCACGCTGCTCGACGTGGATGCGTTTGCCGCTGCCAGCAGTCGCTTGACCCTGGCTGCCAATGGTCTGGAAGCAGACGTCATTACCGGTGACGGAATCGATGCCGCGCCGATGGGTTTGAGCGCGATTCTGAGCAACCCGCCGTTCCATGTCGGCGTGCACACCGATTACTTCGCCACCGAGAACTTGCTGCGAAAAGCTGCCAAACATCTGAAAAACGGTGGCGAACTGCGGCTGGTCGCGAACAGCTTCCTGAAGTACCAACCGCTGATCGAAGAGCACCTCGGCGTGTGTGCGATCAAGGCCGAAGGTCAGGGTTTCCGAATCTACCGGGCCAAACGCGGTTAGCAATTTGTACTTGCCCTATCGGATTTGCCTAGGCAGAATCCGCTCCGTCCTAGGGGAGTAGTCTCCCACGAGCGCCATGCTCGTCCGGCATACGTCAACATACTTGGTCCTCAGACCATGGCGTATGCGACCCAAGCGTCCGCATCAGACGGATCGCCAGGGTTTGACAAGACCTATGACACGAACACCTTACCCGGGGCGGGAAGGCTGTACGTGTCATAGCCGTGTCGACCCGCCCCTTAGGAAAACCCTGATGCTGGATTCACTTCTCGTTCCCACCGCAATCGTTGCCTTGGCCGAAATCGGCGACAAGACGCAACTGCTCGCGCTCATCCTTGCTGCCCGCTTTCGCAAACCGTGGCCAATCATCGCCGGCATCGTCGCCGCCACCCTGGCCAACCACGCGGCAGCCGGTGCGGTAGGTGCCTGGGTTGGCAGTTTCTTCTCGGATGCGGTGTTGCACTGGATCCTCGCCGCGAGCTTCGCTGCGACGGCATTGTGGACTTTGGTGCCGGACAAGATGGATGACGATGAAGCCAGCACCGCCCGCAAATTCGGGCCGTTCCTGACGACATTGATCGCGTTCTTCCTCGCGGAAATCGGTGACAAGACCCAGATCGCGACCGTGATGCTGGCCGCGCAATACCCGGAACTGTGGCTGGTGATCATCGGCACCACCCTGGGCATGTTGATTGCCAACGTGCCGGTGGTTTTGGCGGGTAACTTTGCGGCAGACAAATTGCCATTGACCCTGATTCGTCGACTGGCGGCGTCGGCGTTCTTCGTCCTGGCGATTGTCGCGGTGTACAAGGCGATGCAGAGCAGTGGGTGGGTTTGACGTCGTAGGTCGTTAGACCGCGTTATCGTTCTTCGCGGGCGAGCCTCGCTCCTACAGGATTTTTACTGACCTGTAGGAGCGAAGCTTGCCCGCGAAGGCGTCAGCGGCATCAACGCCGATCGATCAGGACTTCCGCGCGTTCTCGTACAACGGCATCACCTTCGGAATCGCCGCCTGCAACGAAGCAATCCGACTGGACGATGCCGGGTGAGTGCTCATGAACTCCGGTGGAGAACCTTCCGAGGCCTTGCTCATCTTGTTCCACAGGGTGATCGCGGCGTTCGGGTTGTAACCGGCACGGGCCGCCAGTTCCAGGCCGATCAGGTCCGCTTCGTTTTCGTTGGCGCGACTGTTGGGCAGCGTCATGCCGTAGTTGGCCACGGTGTCCGCCAGAGCCAGGCTGTCCGGGCCCAGACCGAGCAAGGCGCCCGCGCCCTGCTTGGCCATTTCGATACCGTACGCCTTGGACATCGCTTCACGACCGTGCTCACGCAGGGCGTGGGCGATTTCATGGCCCATGATCGCGGCGATTTCATCGTCGGTCAGTTGCAGGCTGTCGATCAGCCCGGTGTAGAAAATGATCTTGCCGCCAGGCCCGCAGTTGGCGTTGAGCTCGTCACTCTTGATCAGGTTGACTTCCCATTTCCACTGGGCCGAATCCGGACGGAAAATCGGCGCCTGGGCGATCAGCCGATCAGCGATCACCTGGATGCGCTTGGCATCGTTGCTGGTCTTGTCCAGCACACCTTTGTTGGTCGCCTCGCCAACGGTCTTTTGATAAGACTGGGCGTACATCTGGTTGACCTCATCCGAGGACAACATGCTGAACATGTACTGCTTGCGCTCCACGCCCACGGCACCGCCGCTGGTGGTGTTGACCGACTGACAACCCGCGAGCAGCAGACCCGCGCTCAGAGCACACAAAACCAATCGCTTGTTCATCACAAAACTCCCTCGAAACATGCCGCGTATCCTAGGCGTCGATTTGTATCGGCGCCAGATACAACAGACATACAGACGCGGATTTCGGACAAAGCTCTCATCAACAGTAGGAAAAAATTCACATACCGCCACCCGCCACGGCCAGTCACGGCCGGCAATGATTCAATTGCGACATCGACGGCTCCAAAACAGCCATTTCGTCGCACCTCACTCATGGCCCTCGAGCCCCCTGCCGATACAGCACCGCAGAAGTCCTCTTGCGTGCGGAGCACCCATGAAATTCAAGTCCATCCAGTTTTCCGTGGCGGCCCTCGCTGGCGCCATCGTATTAAGTGTCGTGGCAGCCCTGGTGCTGTACGCGCTGTTTTCCGGCGCACGGACGCAAGACATGGTTCAGGATCGGACCCAGGCGCAATTCGAGCAAGTCATCGAGCAGCGCCTGACGTCCCTGGCGCAAACCCAGGTCAGCCAGATCCAGCGTGAACTCGAAGCGCCGCTGCTGATTGCCGGCGGACTGGTGCGGGTCAACGCCCTGATCGGCACGCCAGGCGCCGATGGCCAGCCGCAACTGAACCTGAGCCGCGAGCAATTGATCAGCCTGATCAAGGAAAACGTCGCCAAAAACCCGAAGATTCTCGGCACCTACATCGGTTGGGAAAAAAACGCCCTCGACCACAACGACGCAGCGTACGTCGACACCAAGGTCATCGGCATCGACGCCAGCAACGGGCGCTTCCTGCCGTGGTGGTTCCGCAACGAAGACGGCAGCCTGGGCCTGGACAAACTGGTAGACGTCGACGACCAGAAAACCCTGTCTACCGGCGTGCGCGCCAGCGAGTACTATCTGTGCTCGAAAGAAACCAAAAAATCCTGCGTGATCGATCCGGCACCCTACAAGGTCGGCGACAAAATCGTCATGCTCGCCTCCTTTATTGAACCGATCATGCTGAACGGTGCGTTCCAGGGCATCGTCGGCGCCGACCTCTCGGTGAACTTCATCCAGGAAATGCTCCTGGGCGCGAACCAGAAGTTGTACAACGGCTCGGGCGTCATGGCGCTGATCGGCGGTAATGGCCGGATCGTTGCCTACACCAAGGACCCGAGCAAATTCGGCGAGAAGGTCAGTGACATCCTCGACAGCCAGCAGATCGCCAACATGGCCAATCTGAAGCGCGGCGAAGTCACCTACACCGTCGACAAGGCCCAGGGCCGGATCGAGTTGTACCTGCCGTTCGGCATCGGCCAGACCGACGCTCGCTGGACGCTGATGCTGCAACTGCCGCTGAACGCGGTGATGGCCGACCTGCAAAAACTCCAGGCCGACCTGAACACCCAGCGCAAATCCGACACCTTCGGCATGGCCATGGTGGGTCTGCTGATCGCCAGCGTCGGCTTGCTGGTGATCTGGCTGGTGGGCCACGGCATTGCTCGCCCACTGAAACAAATGGTGGCCATGCTCGACGACATTGCCAAAGGTGAAGGCGACCTGACGCGCCGCCTGACCAGTGATCGCGCCGACGAACTGGGCTCGATCGCCAAAGGCTTCAACACTTTCCTCGCCAAGTTGCAGGCGATGATCACCCAGGTGGTGACGTCGGTGCAGAGCGTCAGCGACTCGTCGGAACACACCGCTGATATCGCGATTCGCACCAACATTGGCGTGCAGAAACAAATGGTCGAGATCGATCAGGTCGCCACGGCGGTGCATGAAATGACCGCTACCGCCCAGGACGTGGCGCGCAACGCGACCCAGGCGGCGCAAGCGGCCAGCCATGCGGATCAGGCAGCCTCTCAAGGCAAACAGATCGTGCGAGATACGTCGAACTCGATCGGTGTGCTGGCCGTGGAAATCGGCAAGGCTGTCGGTGTGGTGCAAAACCTGGCCAAGGACAGCGAGAACATCAACGCGATCCTCACCGCCATTCGCGGCATCGCCGAGCAGACCAACCTGCTGGCCTTGAACGCCGCCATCGAAGCGGCACGCGCCGGCGAGCAGGGCCGTGGCTTTGCGGTGGTGGCCGATGAGGTGCGCAACCTCGCGCAGAAAACCCAGAAGGCCACCGAAGAAATCCAGACCATGATCCAGCAGCTGCAACAAGGCACGCGCGATGTGGTGCGGGTCATGGAAGACAGCCAGAACCGCACCGACGAAAGCGTGCAGCATGCGGCGAAAGCGGCCGAAGCGCTGGATGCGATCACTCAGGCGGTGTCGGTGATCAACGACATGAACACGCAGATTGCCAGCGCGGCCGAGGAACAGAGTGCAGTGGCGGATGACATCAACCGGAACGTGATCAACATTGGGCAAGTGGCCAATGAAGTGGCGGGCGGTGCGGATGAATCAAGTGCGGCGAGTGCGGGGTTGACCAAGCTGGCCGAGCAGCAGCGGCGGTTGATCAATCAGTTCAAGGTTTAAGGATTGCCGGAAGGTCCTGCGGACCTTATCGCGAGCAGGCTCACTCCCACAGGGGATCTGTGTAGCACACAAATTTTGTGTTCACTGAAGATCAACTGTGGGAGCGAGCCTGCTCGCGATGGGGCCAGCCCAGACACCCCATCAACCGGGGGTCAAACACTCCGGCCCATTCAACTTCGGATCATTCACCAGATTCGCCAACACCCGCTCGCGCAACGCCGCAGGTTCACTGGCCAGTAATCCCTGCAACACATGCAACGGCGTCTCGGGGTCGAGCCACGCCTCCTGTCCCGCCGCATCCAGGATCAACGGCCGACGCTGACTCGCCGCCGGTTGCGTGATCACGGCCGTGCTCAGCCACACCTGTTCCTGCACCGGATACGCCTCCCAGATCGCCGCGAAAAACAGCGTCGAGCCCTCCCCCGGCGTCAGCCAATACGGACGCTTGCGGGTGCCGCCGCGCCATTCGTAAAAACCGTTGGCCGGCAACAGGCAGCGGCGCTCGCGCAGGGCCTGGCGAAACATCGGTTGCTCGGCCACGGTTTCGGCGCGGGCATGGGCCGGCGTGCGGGACAGATCGGTGAGCCACGGCGGCGTCAAACCCCAGCGGGCGCGGGCCAATTCACGCTCGCCGTCGGCGCCGGCACGCAGCATCAACACCGAATCATTGGGGGAAATATTCCACTGGGCCTGCTGATCGGCGGGGAAGCCAGGCAGGGCCGCGAAGGCGGGATTCCAGCGAAACAGGGCATAACGTCCACACATGGGGCAGCACGACTCTTGATCAAACGAACGTCAGCCTAACAGACCAGCGTGCCGGGAAAGCTTTCCGGTTCATCGCCGGGCATCGGCAGCGCGGCATTGTACGCGGTGATCAACTCCCGGGCGTATTCGGCCTGGTCGTTATCCACCGACAAGCCCAGCAGGCCGAAGATCGGCAATTCGCCGGTGCCGCCGAGCAAATCGCGGCCGACCAGATGCGCCTCGACGCCCTCGCTGGCCAACATGCTTTGCAGCAACTCGCCTTCCATCAGGTTTTCCGGTTCGTAGATTCGCTGCATGGATGCCCTCACTCGTTCTCGCTGAACACTTCGAGATGCCACTCCTCTCCATGAACCTGCAACACAAACGTAATTGGCCGACAACACACCTGACAGTCCTCGATATAGGTCTGATCACCCGCCGACAAATCCACAGTCGTCTCGACCTCTTCACCACAATACGGACATTCATACACTGCAGCTTCCAGCATCGCGGTCTCCCAAGTGACTTGTGCGTATAATCGCCGGTCTATTTGCAGGGCTATTTTTGTCTGGCTAACTTTTCAGACCGTGCCCCGTTGGTTTTCGATCAAAACCTTTACTTACCCTAGCCGTTTCTAACAAGAGAGCATGATGGGCGAATTCGATGCCATCCGACCTTACGACGACAGCGAAGTCCCAGCGGTGCTGGCACGCTTGCTCGGCGACAAGGCGTTTCTAGATATCCTCACCCACTTCCGCTTCCCGCGTTTTGCCGGTGCCTTCGGCTGGATGCTCAAACCTCTTATAGCTCATCGGCTGCGCCGTGAGTTCGCCGGCATCGATTCGGTGGCCACGCTGCAGGACAAAGTCGAGTATTACGTCGACCACACCATCGAGCGCGCCACGGACGGTGTCACGTACACCGGCGTCGAGCAATTCAAGTCCGGCAGCGCCTACCTGTTCATCGCCAACCACCGCGACATCGTGATGGACCCGGCCTTCGTCAACTATGCCGTGTACCACGCCGGCCTGCCGACGCCGCGCATCGCGATTGGCGACAACCTGCTGCAAAAGCCCTTCGTCAGCGACCTGATGCGCCTGAACAAGAGCTTCATCGTGCACCGTTCGATCACCGGTCGCCGCGAGAAAATGGCGGCTTATCAGCTGTTGTCGGCGTACATCAACCACTCGATCCGCAACGATTGCGCCTCGATCTGGATCGCGCAGGCCGAAGGCCGGGCCAAGGACGGCGATGACCGCACCGAGTCGGCGATCCTCAAGATGTTCCACATGAGCCGCAAGGACGAGCCGTTCGGCGAAGTCATCCGCTCGCTGAACGTCACCCCGGTGTCGATCAGCTACGAATATGACCCGTGCGACCAGGCCAAGGCCCGCGAACTCTACATCCGCGCCACCACCGGCACCTACACCAAGGCGCCAGGCGAGGACGATGTGAGCATCGCCAAGGGCATTACCGGCTACAAGGGCCGTGTCCACGTGAATTTCGCCGCGCCGATCACCGAGCTGTTCGAAGACACCAAGCAATTGGCGATCGAGATGGACAAGCAGATTCTCGGCGGCTACCGCTTGTTCCCGGTGCACTACCTGGCTTACGCGCAATGGAAGGATGCCGACCCGCAGTTGCAGGTGCCGAAAGCGTCTGATGTGTTTGCCGCCGACGAACTGGCGAAAGCCCAGGAAGAATGGCAACAGCGCCTGGACGCTTGCCCGGAAGAACATCGTCCGTTCCTGGTGCTGCAATACGCTACGCCGGTGCGTAATCAGTACCGTGTGAAGGCTGGGTTGCCACTCTAGCAGTGGCCTGGGCAAGCATTCTGTAGGAGCGAGCCTGCTCGCGAAAAACGTTCAGACACCGCGTTTATTCAGACTGCACGCGTTATCGTTGACGTCCATCGCGAGCAGGCTCACTCCTACAGGGGGTTACGGTGTGTTCAAACGCGCGTGCTGATCCATGACACAAGCAGCGCCAACCCCAGGCAGGCGAAACCGAAGCGATAGAAAAACCGGTTCATGCGCAAGGTCGCGCCATCCAGCGTCAACATCGGCTCATCGATGCGACGGCTCTGGCTCTGCGCTTCGAGGCTGGCCAACGCGCGTTGTTCGCGACGACGCGTGGCGTGCAGCAGCCAGCTGCCCGGAAAGGCCAGCAGCAAGGCGAGCAGGTTGATCAATTTGGCGGGATGGGCGGTAAACAGCGTCATCAAATGCAGCGACATCACGAACCTCGGACAAAACAGGTGTGGCGGAAGCCAGATCGACGACCGCGGCGCGGATTCTACCGAAAGCCGTCCCTCCTGCCCGCCGCTATACGATAAATAACTCACCATTTGGCAGATTCCTGCCCTGCGTCACGGCTTCGTCATCTGAATGCGCCAATCTCTCGCCCCACCAAAACTGACATGGACACCGTCATGCTGCACGCTGAAAACCAGGATCGCCTCTACCTCATTGCTCAAAGCGACGAACAACAAACCTTGGTCGGCAGCCTTGCCTTCAACGTTCAGGATCGTCATTGGCTGGTGTATTGCGCGCTGGGCGGGCATCAACATGCGGACCTGCCGGAGGCGGATTTGCTGACAGGGGTGAGTGTGCTGGAGTTTTACTCGCAAGCAGCCTGACACCGCGGCCCCCTTGTAGGAGCGAGGCTTGCCCGCGAAGGCGGCCTCTCATTCAACATTGATGTCGCCTGACACACCGTCTTCGCGGGCAAGTCGGATCGCCGCACCGCTCGCTCCTACAGGGGGCTAGGTGAATTCGAGATATCAGCAGGCACAAAAAAGCCCGGGGCCATTGCTGGCGCCGGGCTTTTTGATTTCAGCGAAAACTTATTCGCCGAGAATCTGACCCACGGTCGGGTCCTTGAACAGGCGCGTCAACGCATCGCTCAACACATCGCTGACCAGCTTGGTGTTGGTTTCCTGGTTCGGCGCCATGCCGAAACGCTGGTCCAGGGATGCACCGTAACGACCGCTGTAGCGGCGGTTGGCGTTCTGCACGTCAGAGCGGAAGGTCGCGCCGATGGTTGCCTCGGTCACATACATGCCTTCTTTAGGCGACTGATACTTCAGCTCGGCCAGGGTCACGGTCAGTTGCGGGGCATTCGGCGCGTTGGAGGTCGGGGTAAAGCCGAGCAAGCGCACGGCCGCTTCGGCCTGGGCCTGCAGCTTCGGCAGAATCTGCGCGCCCTGCACCGTGATCGCGCTGGTCTCCGGATACAGGCCGCCACGGGTGCCCAGGGTTGGCGACGGACGACCGTCCACCACACGCACCACGACTGGCTGGCCATGGCCGACCGGGGCCAGCTGAGTGGTCAGCTTCGGCTCCGGACTCAGTTGTTGCGGACTGTGGGCGCAGCCGACCAGGGTCAAACTGGTCACAGTGATCAAACCGAACAACAAGCGTTGCAACATGCTCTTCTCTCCAGAATCAGGCACAAACAGGCCGGCAGTATAGCGGTGCGCCACTGCGGGTAACTAGCGTCATGCAACGAATACCGGAATCTCAGACAAACCCCGTGGACCGCGGTTCCTGTCACACATCGTTCACCCTCCTTTCACCGGCACGTCACGACTTGCTGACAACGTATGCGGTAAATCCCATGAGGTATTTCCCATGCGCCTTCTCGTCTCCCTGTTCACACCGCGCCCGTTGCATCGCTGCTTCGCCCTGCTCGACCGCAACGGCCATTGCCAGGCATTCAAGCAGTGCAGCCTCCAGCCGATGGGCGATGGCTGGGTCGAAATCGAAGAAATCCGCCTCAACTGGCTGCACCATCCCCTGCCCGCCAGCGCCCGTGTCAACCAGCGCCAACCCCGCGCTCGCGCTCAACAACTGCTGGCGACCTGACCAGACGCCTAATAAAAGTCATTAAACACGTCCATTTCCCCGCGTTTCTTAGATACAATCTCCCCCCGATTATAAGGACGTCTCCTGATCGGGCCTCGCAGCAATCGTCAATGCTTCGGTATTGGCACCCCGCACCGCCCACAGAGAGCCGCCCACACAGATCGAGTGAAGCTGGCGCGCTTGCTGTTCCTTGAGCAAAAACCCCACTTTTCGCGAATCTGCAGAGCTGTCATTACGCTCGGTCACTGAGCTGTTTGCCCGTTTTGCCTGTCATGTATTCCATGGCGGCGATCCATCCGGGCACGGTGCCAGGCTGGGACAGCCCTTTTTTGAGGTTCACGTCTTCAAAAGAGCGTGAAAAAAACGGGTTTTCACAACTTCACAAGAGTGTGGCGAGCAAATGAATAGTTTTGCGTCTGAACATGCACCATTAGCGTCTGAAACAGCCCAACGACACAGGACCGAGTATTCCTCGAACACCGGAGCCTGAAGCCTGTCCGCTACGGATTTGGTTGCACAAACGGATGTCTCGACCATAAGTCGAATTGCCAGTCGCGCGTTGAAATGAGTTCATTGACCTCATAAACCCGGCCGGTAGCGTCCGTCGAAGTTGCGATAAATTGCGAAGATTCGGACATGGCGACACTGCCATGGGTACCTGGGGCATCACTGACACGCCCTGAACGCCTGGCAGCCATGCCGACAATTTGGTGCTGCAGATTTTGGAGACGCGTTAAATGGCGCATAACGAAGCAGTCGACGTAGTACTGGTTGGGGCCGGCATCATGAGTGCCACCCTCGCTGTACTGCTCAAAGAGCTCGACCCCGCGATCAAGCTGGAAGTCGTCGAGCTGATGGATTCCGGTGCCGCGGAGAGTTCCAACCCGTGGAACAACGCCGGTACCGGTCACGCCGGGCTGTGTGAGCTCAATTACACGCCGCAGGCCGCCGACGGCACCGTCGACATCAAGAAAGCCGTGCACATCAACACTCAGTTTGAAGTGTCGAAGCAGTTCTGGTCCTACCTGACCAAAAAAGGCACCTTCGGCTCGTGCAAGACCTTCATCAGCCCGGTGCCGCACCTGAGCTTCGTCCAGGGCGACAGCGGCGTGTCCTTCCTCAAGGAACGCTTCAAGGTGCTGAGCAAGCACCACGCCTTCGCGGACATGGAATACACCGAAGACAAGGCAAAAATGGCCGACTGGATGCCATTGATGATGCCGGGGCGTGACGCTGGCGAAACCCTCGCCGCCACCCGTGTGATCAATGGCACCGACGTCAACTTCGGCGCGCTGACCAACCAGTTGCTCAAGCACCTGACCAGCGCACCCGATGCCCAGGTCAAGTACTGCAAGCGCGTGACCGGCCTGAAGCGCAACAACGGCGGCTGGACCGTCAGCATCAAGGACGTCAACAGCGGTAACACCCGCGAAGTCGACGCCAAATTCGTGTTCCTCGGCGCGGGCGGCGCGGCATTGCCGCTGTTGCAGGCCTCGGGCATCGAAGAAAGCAAAGGCTTCGGCGGCTTCCCGATCAGCGGCCAGTGGCTGCGTTGCGACAACCCGGAAGTGGTCAAGCATCACCAGGCCAAGGTGTACAGCCAGGCTGCCGTGGGTTCGCCACCGATGTCGGTGCCGCACCTGGACACTCGCGTGGTCGATGGCAAGAAGTCCCTGCTGTTCGGACCTTACGCCGGTTTCACCACCAAGTTCCTCAAGCACGGCTCCTTCATGGACCTGCCGATGTCGGTTCGCGCCGGCAACATCGGCCCGATGCTGGCCGTGGCGAAAAACAACATGGACCTGACCAAGTACCTGGTCAGCGAAGTGATGCAGTCGATGGAGCAGCGTCTGGATTCCCTGCGCCGCTTCTACCCTGAAGCGAAAGCCGAAGACTGGCGCCTGGAAGTGGCCGGCCAACGGGTGCAGATCATCAAGAAAGACCCGAAAAAGGGCGGCGTTCTGCAGTTCGGTACCGAACTGGTCGCGGCCAAGGACGGTTCCCTTGCTGCCCTGCTGGGCGCTTCGCCAGGCGCGTCGGTGACTGTTTCGATCATGCTGGAACTGATCGAAAAATGCTTCCCGGCCCAAGCGTCCGGCGAGTGGGCAGCCAAACTGGCGGAAATCTTCCCGGCCCGGGAAAAGGTTCTGGAAACCGATGCTGCGCTGTATCGCAAGATCAACGCGCAGAACAACATCGCGCTGGAACTGGTTGAAGAAAGCAGCGAGACACCAAGCTTCGCTTGATTCGGCCCCATAAAAAAACGCCCCGTCGGGGCGTTTTTTTTGCCAATCTCACCCCTGTAGGAGCCGGCTTGCTGGCGATGGCATCACCTCGGTCTGTCAGATCCACCGAATTGATGCCATCGCCAGCAAGCCGGCTCCTACAAAAGCGGGTTTAGCCGCGGGCTTTTTCGATCAGTTCGATGTAGTCCGGCGCATTGCGCTGATCCTTGATCAGGGCAATGAAGTCATTGCCGTGCTCATCCTTGCCATTCACGTCATATCCCGCCTCGACGAAGAACGTCAGAAAACGCTCGAAGTCGTCGATACGCAGGCCACGGTAGGCCTTGATCAGTTTGTGCAGGGACGGCGAAGTGGCGTCGACCGGTTCGAAATCGAGAAACAACTTGATCTGCTCGTCGCCGATCTCGTCACCAATCACTTGTTTCTTATCTTTACGCATTGCCGACTCCAGCTCGCAGACATTTCACGGGGCGGGCAGTTTACCCCTCACTGGCCGCCGGGCTCAACGCGGACGAACGGCTCCGGTGTGCAAGTCGGCCCAGACATGACCGTTGGCGTAGCTGAGGAACTGGCAATACACCGTGTCATTGCGCAGCAAGTCGATCACTACGCGGTATTGCGCCATCGGGTAAAACAGCGTCAGGGTTTTGCTCTTGTCGTCGTAGATCGGCTTTTTCAGGCTTTTGCTTTCGCCATCGAAATTGACCAGCACCTGATTGATGGTCGCGCCCTTGTTCAAGGATTTGCCCTTGAGGCGGATCAGCAGCGGAGAGGTTACCGGGATCGGCTGTTGGGTGGACTGCCGTTGGCTGCCGACCACCACCGAATACTCGGTGACCTGCAGCAATTGTTGCTGCTCCGGTTCGGCATCACGCAGCATCAGGTCGTCAGGCGGCAGAAACTGCCCGTGCATCAGCGCCGGCGCGGCGGCCAGCGGCAGGCTGAGGGTCAGCAACAGGGCGGCGCAGCTGCGGATCAAAAGGCTCATGACGGGCTCCGAAAGGCGGGGCCTGGCACTTTATCATGGGTACACACCGTCCCTGTAGGAGCGAGGCTTGCCCGCGAAGGCGGTGTGTCAGTCGATAACTAAGGGACTTACACACCGCCTTCGCGGGCAAGCCTCGCTCCTACAAGGGCCGGGTATCAATCGAACTGCGCGCGCATCCAGGCCTGATACTCGGCCACGCCCGGCTCGCCTTCGCGTGGTGCCCAGTGAGCAAGCTCACCTTCGCCCACAGGACGATAAGGACCAGCCTTGCACTCGAACATCAGGCTGTCGGCTTCCAGCACCACCAGGCCATGAAACACACCGGTTGGCAGGTCCACGCCGACGCAGTCGCCACCGGCCTGCAGGACTTGCTTGCGCACCACCGCGCCGGACTCGTCGAAGATCAACACGCCAAGCCGTCCCTTGAGGACCAGCAAGGTTTCAGCCTTGTTCTCCCCCAGATGCCGATGGGGCGGGATGTACGTGGCCGGCTGCAAACCCACCGCCATACGATGGCACGCGTCTTCCATTTGATGAAAGTTGTGGTGCTGGCGTCCACGCGGATTGGCTGCTGCTTTATCGGCCAACTCAGTGAACAGGGCTTGATCAAGAAAGCTCGGCGCGGCCATGTGCTTACATTCCTTTAACGGCAAAAATCCCGTTGGCGTTACGCCAGTAGCCTTTGTAGTCCATGCCGTAACCGAAGATGTAGCGGTCGATGCACGGCAAACCGACGAAATCGGCTTTCAGGTCCGGACGAGCCTTGCGGTCGTGGTCCTTGTCGATCAGCACGGCGGTGTGCACTTTGCGCGCGCCGGCGTGTTTGCAGAAGTCGATGATCGCGCCCAGGGTGTGACCTTCGTCGAGGATGTCGTCGATGATCAGCACGTCACGGTCGATAAACGACACTTCAGGCTTGGCTTTCCAGAACAGGTCGCCGCCGCTGGTTTCGTTGCGATAACGGGTGGCGTGCAGGTAGGACGCTTCCAGCGGGAATTGCAGATGGGTGAGCAGCTTGCCGGCGAAGATCAGGCCGCCGTTCATCACGCAGAACACCACCGGGTTAGTGTCAGCCATTTGTTCGTTGATATGTGCACCAACGCGGGCGATGGCCGCCTCGACTTCAGCTTCGGTGTACAGGCAGTCAGCCTCTCGCATGATTTGACGGATATGCTCGAGATCAGCGGACATGGCGCTCTCCAAGGGGTGGCATTCAGGAAAAGCGGGCAAAGGTACGCATCCCGCACGGCCAGATCAAGCGTTTGTGGACTAACGTACTCTATTGTCTATAGGACAACACCCTCGGATAGATTAATCTAGGCCGGTTTTTTTGCCCGCCGCCGGAGCCTTTCCCATGCCCATCCTCGAGATCCGCCATCCGCTGATCCGTCACAAACTCGGCCTGATGCGCCGCGCAGACATCAGCACCAAGAATTTCCGCGAGCTCGCTCAGGAAGTCGGTGCCCTTTTGACCTATGAAGCCACCAAAGACCTGCCGCTGGAATCCTACGACATCGAAGGTTGGTGCGGCACCGTGTCGGTCGAGAAAATCGCCGGCAAGAAAATCACCGTGGTGCCGATCCTGCGCGCCGGCATCGGCATGCTCGAAGGCGTGCTGAGCCTGATCCCGGGCGCCAAAGTCAGCGCCGTGGGCGTGGCCCGCAACGAACAGACGCTGCAAGCCCACACGTATCTGGAAAAACTGGTTCCGGAAATCAACGAACGCCTGGCAATGATCATCGACCCGATGCTCGCCACCGGCAGTTCCATGGTTGCCACCATCGACCTGTTGAAAAAAGCCGGTTGCCGCGACATCCGCGCCATGGTGCTGGTCGCAGCGCCGGAAGGCATCGCCGCTGTGGAGAAGGCTCACCCGGACGTGACCATCTACACCGCATCCATTGACGAGAAACTCAACGAACACGGTTACATCATCCCGGGTCTGGGCGATGCTGGTGACAAGATCTTCGGCACCAAGCAGAAGGACGCTTGAGCATGCAGCAAGAGTTCAACGATCCGCTCTGGCGCACGGTGCTGTCGGGTGCGCAGATGCTGTTCGTGGCCTTTGGCGCGCTGGTATTGATGCCGCTGATCACCGGCCTCGACCCGAACGTGGCGCTGTTCACCGCCGGTTTGGGGACGATTCTGTTCCAGATCGTCACCGGGCGTCAGGTGCCGGTGTTCCTGGCGTCGAGCTTCGCCTTCATCACCCCGATCATTCTCGCCAAAGGCCAGTTCGGCCTCGCAGCGACCATGGGCGGCGTGATGGCGGCGGGTTTTGTCTACACCTTCCTCGGCCTCGCCGTGAAGATCAAAGGCACCGGTTTCATCGACCGTTTGCTGCCACCGGTGGTGATTGGTCCGGTGATCATTTCCATCGGCCTGGCCATGGCGCCAATCGCCGCCAACATGGCGATGGGCAAGGCTGGCGACGGTAGTGAGCTGATTCACTACCAGACAGCCATGCTGATCTCGATGCCGGCGCTGCTGACCACGCTGATCGTTGCGGTGTTCGGCAAAGGCATTTTCCGCCTGGTACCGATTATCTCCGGCGTGCTGGTCGGTTTTGCGATGGCGTTCTATTTCGGCGTGGTTGATACCGCGAAGATTGCCGCTGCACCGTGGTTCGCGATCCCGAACTTCACTGCGCCGGAATTCAACTGGCAAGCGATTCTGTTCATCGTTCCGGTGGCATTGGCCCCGGCCATCGAGCACATCGGTGGCGTGATCGCCGTGGGCAGCGTGACCGGTCGCGACTACCTGAAGAAGCCAGGCCTGCATCGCACGCTGCTTGGCGATGGCATCGCCACCACCGCTGCCGGCCTGTTCGGCGGCCCGCCCAACACCACGTACGCCGAAGTGACCGGCGCGGTGATGCTGACCAAGAACTACAACCCGAAAATCATGACCTGGGCGGCGATCTTCGCCATCAGCCTGGCGTTCATCGGCAAGTTCGGCGCGTTGCTACAAAGCATTCCAGTGCCGGTAATGGGCGGGATTCTGTGCCTGTTGTTCGGTTCGATTGCGGCGGTGGGGATGAACACGCTGATTCGCCACAAGATCGACCTGGGCGAGGCGCGCAACCTGGTGATCGTGTCGGTCACGCTGGTGTTCGGGATTGGCGGCGTGCTGGTGGGCACCGGCACCGGCCCGGACGACTTCGGCCTCAAAGGCATCGCGCTGTGCGCGGTGGTGGCGATTGCGCTGAACCTGTTGCTGCCGGGGAATGACAGCTGGAAGCACAAGAAGGCGGATGAGCCTTTGTTGTAAACCGTAGATTTTTGTCGCGGTTCAGGACGCTATCGCCGGCAAGCCGGCTCCTACAGGTTTTGTGTTGTTCACGCGACCTGTGTAGGAGCCGGCTTGCTGCGGGCGGCGTTCCGACGATGCTTTTTAAAGCGCCAACGGCGCTCGCTCACACAATGCGTTCAACGCCTTCGCCCACTGCGGATCATCGTTGAGGCACGGCACCAGCACCAACTCCTCCCCTCCCGCTTCGCGGAACTGTTCTTTCCCGCGATCACCGATTTCTTCCAGCGTCTCGATGCAATCGGCAACGAACGCCGGGCACATCACCAGCACCTTCCTCACGCCCATTCCCGCCAACTCATCAAGGCGCGCTTCGGTGTAGGGTTCGATCCATTTCGCCCGCCCCAGCCGCGACTGAAACGACACCGACCATTTGCCGTCCGGCAGGCCCATGCGCTTGGCAAATTCCGCTGCGGTGCGCAGGCACTGGCCGCGATAACAGGTCGCGACGACTTCCGGTGGCGCACCGGCGCAGCAATCGCCGCCACCTTCAAAACTGTGCCCCGGGTTGAGCTTCTTCAGATGCCGCTCCGGCAAGCCATGGAAGCTCAGCAACAGATGATCGAAATCCTGCTCCAGATGCGGTTTGGCGCTGGCCACCAGGGCATCGATGTATTCCGGCTGATCGTAGAACGGCTCGAGTATCGAGAACTGCACGTCGAGTTTGTGCTCGCTCACCACCCGCTTGGCTTCCTCGATCACCGTGGTCACGGTGCTGTCGGCGAACTGCGGATAAAGCGGCGCGAGGGTAATGCGCTTGTGGCCCAGGGCGGCGAGTTGCAGCAGTTTCGACTCAATCGACGGCTCGCCATAACGCATCGCCAGCTCCACCGGCCCGTGCGTCCACTGTGTGGTCATGGCCTGCTGCAAGCGGCGGCTGAGCACCACCAGTGGCGAGCCCTCCTCCCACCAGATCGAGGCATAGGCGTGGGCCGACTGCTCCGGGCGCCTGATCAGAATCAGCGAGACCAGCAAACGGCGCACCGGCCATGGCAGGTCGATCACATACGGGTCCATCAGAAATTGATTGAGGTAGCTGCGCACATCCGCCACCGAGGTGGAGGCAGGTGAACCCAGGTTGACCAGAAGCAACGCGTGATCGGTCATGCAACGTCCTATTTCAGAGGCGGCTGGACAAGTCGTCCAGAGCCGCACGCAGGTCAGTGAACTGGAAGGTGAAGCCCGCTTCCAGCAAGCGCGCCGGGACAGCCTTCTGGCCACCCAGCAACAGCAATGACAACTCGCCCAGGCCCACCTTCAAGGCCAGGGCCGGCATGGGCATGAACGCCGGGCGATGCAGCACGCTGCCCAGCGTCTTGGCAAATTCACGATTGCGCACCGGTTTGGGCGCGCAGGCATTATAAGGACCGCTGGCGTTTTTCTGATGCAGAAGAAAATCAATCAGAGCGATTTGATCCTTGATATGAATCCACGGCATCCACTGCCGACCAGTGCCCAAAGGCCCGCCCAGCCCCAGTTTGAACGGCAGCAACAGCCGCGACAAAAAGCCGCCCTCGACCGACAGCACCAAGCCGGTGCGAACGAAGATCACGCGAACGCCCAAGGCTTCGGCACGCTGGGCGGTTTCTTCCCAGGCAATGCACAACTGACTGGCAAAATCATCGATCACCGGAGGGGAATGTTCAGTCAACTCCCGCTCGCCCCCGTCGCCATACCAGCCAATGGCAGAGCCCGAAATCAACACCTGCGGTTTCTGTTCACGGCTTTCGAGCCACACCAGCAAGGTTTCCGTCAGCGTGATACGGCTGCTCCACAGCAAGGCTTTACGTCGGTGGGTCCAGAGCCGATCGGCAATTGGCGCACCCGCGAGGTTGATAATCGCATCCACCGGTTCCTGACCGAGGTCCTCAAGTCGGGCCACCGCGCGCACCTGGGCGCCACAGACTTTCGCGACTTTGGCCGGCGTCCGGCTCCAGACGCTCAGACGATGTCCCTGACTCAACCAGTGGCGGCAGAGCTGACGTCCTATCAAACCAGTACCGCCGGTCAGCAATATGTGCATGACTTCTTCCTCGCGTGGCGTTTTACCCTGATCACTAGTCTATTTTTATAAGCAGGGATCTTTGATATCGGGCAGGGTCTGTGTTTAACAATAGGCCAAGCTGTCAGAACGAGAACGCTAAAAGTTATACCGAAAAACAATATTGTACAGGTTTCAACCACGGCGTAGTCTGTACAGAAAGGTAAACGAGGCCCCTATGACTGTACCTATCGCAATCATCGGCACCGGCATTGCCGGACTCTCAGCCGCCCAGGCCCTTACGGACGCAGGGCATGTCGTTCAACTTTTCGATAAAAGCCGCGGCAGTGGCGGACGCATGTCGAGCAAGCGCAGCGATGCGGGTGCGCTGGACATGGGCGCGCAATATTTCACTGCGCGTGATCGCCGCTTTGTCACTGAAGTCCAGCGTTGGCAAGCCAAAGGCTGGGTCGCCGAATGGGCGCCGCAGCTTTATACCTACCACGGCGGCCAGCTCAACCTGTCGCCGGACGAGCAGACGCGCTGGGTCGGCACGCCACGCATGAGCGCCATCACCCGTGGCCTGATTGGCGATCTGGAAGTGCATTTTGCCTGCCGCATTACCGAGGTCTATCGCGGTGAAGAACACTGGCATCTGCAGGATGCCGAAGGTTTCACTCATGGCCCGTTCGGCCATGTGGTGATCGCCACACCGGCACCTCAAGCGACCGCTTTGCTGGCCTCCGCACCGAAACTCGCCGGAGCCGCCGCAGGGGTAAAAATGGACCCGACCTGGGCCGTCGCCCTGGCCTTCGAAACGCCGCTGGACACGCCCATGGAAGGCTGCTTCGTGCAGGACAGCCCGCTCGACTGGCTGGCGCGTAACCGCAGCAAACCGGGACGTGACAACACGCTGGACACTTGGGTGCTGCACGCGACCAGCGCCTGGAGCCGACAACATATCGACTTGTCCAAGGAAGCCGTGATCGAGCAACTGCACGGCGCATTTGCTGAACTGTTACACGATTCAATGCCGGCTCCGACCTTCAGCCTCGCCCATCGCTGGCTCTACGCGCGCCCTGCCAGCAGTCATGAATGGGGTGTACTGGCTGACGCCGACCTGGGCCTGTATGTGTGCGGTGACTGGTGCCTGTCGGGCCGGGTCGAAGGTGCCTGGCTCAGTGGACAGGAAGCTGCCCGTCGCCTGCATGCGCACTTGCAGTGAACCGCATTAACCCGAGCAAATTGCTGCTGTCGAAGTGGACAGCAGCCCACCCGCAAAACCGCGAAAAACATTTTCTGGTCATCGAGTTGTTCCGCGACGAGGAAGGCACGGTGCTGGACGTCGAATTGCAGGCGGTGCTGACCAAGCGCAATCAACGCCTGAGCTGGCAAACCCTGAAAAACAGCAACGCCTGGCTACTGGGCTGGAACTAGATCCCTGTAGGAGCCGGCTTGCCGGCGATGCAGGCGCTACGGTTTAGCAGGTAAACCCCGTCATCGTTCATCGTCGGAACGCCGCCCGCAGCAAGCCGGCTCCTACCAACACGCCAAATACTTATACAAACAATTTGACTTGTACACCTTTGAATCTATGATGAAACACATGTTGTACAGAAATTAAATCCTGTACAGGTTTGGATTCGAGGTGCTCCGATGCCCCACGCCAGCGCGAAACCGAAAATCGCCATCAGCGCCTGCCTGATGGGCGCCGAGGTGCGTTTCAATGGCGGGCACAAGGAATCGCGGCTGTGCAGCCGCACCCTCACCGAGTATTTCGATTTCGTCCCGGTGTGCCCGGAAGTCGCCATCGGCCTGGGCATTCCTCGCCAGCCCATTCGACTGGTCGGTGACGCTGAACGCCCCGAAGCCATCGGCACTGTTCACCCCGAACTGAATGTCACCCGGCCGCTGGCCGATTACGCCCGGAAGATGGCCGCCGAGCTGGACGATGTCTGCGGCTACATCTTCATGCAAAAATCGCCGTCGTGCGGACTGGATCGGGTCAAGGTCTACCACGCCAACGGTGCACCGGTAGACGGCGGTGGCCGTGGCATCTATGCCCAGGCTTTCTGTGCGCTGCACCCGGACCTGCCGGTGGAAGAAGACGGCCGGCTCAACGACCCGGTGCTGCGGGAAAACTTTCTCACCCGTGTGTTCGCCTACAGCGCCTGGCAACAGTTGCTGCAAGCAGGCCTGACTCGTCGCGGATTGACGGAATTTCACTCGCGCTACAAATACCTGCTGATGGCCCACAACCCGGTGCAGTACAAAACCCTGGGCAATCTGCTGGGCAACATGGGCCGGATCGACCCGAAAGAACTCGGCCCTCGCTATTTCAGCGAACTGATGGCGGCCTTGAAAAAGTGCGCCACGCGCCGCACCCACACCAACGTTCTGCAACACATCAGCGGTTACCTCAAGCAGGTCATCAGCGCTGAAGACAAACAGGAAGTGCAACACGTCATCGGCCAGTACCGCCACGGCATCGTGCCGTTGGTGGTGCCGCTGACGCTGCTCAAGCATCACTTTCGCCAACACCCGGATCCGTACATTGCGCAACAGGTTTACCTGCAACCGCACCCGGAAAACCTCAGCCTGCGAAACGCGATCTGATGAAAACCCCACTCGACACCAGTGCCCGCGAAGACCTCGGCGCCGACTTCAAGAAAGCCCTCGATGAGGGTTGGCTGCCGATTCGTGAAGTGGCCCGGCAGACCGGCGTCAACGCCGTCACCTTGCGCGCCTGGGAACGGCGTTACGGTTTGATCGTGCCGCAACGCACGCCCAAAGGGCATCGGCTGTTCAGCGCCGAACACGTGCAACGCATCCTGACAATCCTCACCTGGCTCAATCGCGGCGTGGCCGTCAGCCAGGTCAAGCAACTGCTCGACACCCCGCAAGCCTTTAGCGAATCGGTCGAAAATGATTGGCAAGTGCTGTGCAACACGCTGCTGCAAGCAGTCACTCGGCTCAACGAACGCACCCTCGATGACACCGTCAACCAGGCGATCGCGTTGTACCCGCCACGGACTTTGTGCGAACAACTGTTGATGCCATTGCTGGCCGAACTTGAACAACGCTGGCAAGGCCAGTTTGGCGCGCAGATGGAGCGCGTGTTTTTTCACTCCTGGTTACGCAGCAAATTCGGCGCGCGCATCTACCATAACAACCGTCAACTGCGCACCGCACCGCTGCTGTTGATCAATCACTCCGACCTGCCGCTGGAACCGCATCTGTGGCTCACCGCGTGGTTGATCAGCAGCGCCGATTGCCCGGTGGAAGTGTTCGACTGGCCGTTACCGGCGGGCGAGCTCGCACTGGCGGTCGATCACCTGCAAGCCCGCGGCGTACTGCTGTATTCCAGCAAAGCCATGAACCTTGCGCAGCTGCCGAAACTTTTCAACGGTGTCAGTTGCCCAAAAATGATTGCCGGACCAACGGTATGCATCCACCACGCCGAGTTGTCCGTAAAAACCACAGAGATTGCTGAATTGTTCCTGGCCGAAGATCCGCTATCGGCGCATCAGGACCTGGTACAGCGCGGGCTTATTTAAATGAATCGTACGGACACCACCATGCAATTGATCTGGCTGCGCAGCGACTTGCGTCTACATGACAACACCGCCCTCTCGGCCGCCGCTTCCCGGGGGCCGAGCGTGGCGGTGTACCTGTTGAGCCCGGAACAATGGCGCGAGCATGACGACGCGCCGTGCAAAGTGGATTTCTGGCTGCGCAACCTCCGTGAACTGAGCCGTGCACTCGGCGAGTTGAACATCCCGTTGCTGATTCGCACGGCCTCTCGCTGGGATGAAGCGCCGAAGGTTCTGCTCGACCTGTGCCAGCAGTTGAAGATCGACGCGGTGCACGTCAACGAGGAATACGGCATTCACGAAAGCCGTCGTGATGCAGCGGTGGCAGAAGCACTGAAAACCAAAGGCGTCGACTTTTATAGCTACCTCGATCAGTTGCTGTTCAGCCCCGGCACCGTGCTGACCAAGACCGGCACGTATTTCCAGGTCTTCAGTCAGTTCCGCAAAGTCTGCTACGACCGTCTGCACCGTTCATTGCCGAGTCTCGTCAGGGCGCCAGCGGTGCAATCGAAGCTGAACATCGACAGCGATGAAATCCCTTCAAGCGTTGCAGGCTTCGACACGCCCAGCGACACCTTGCGAAAGCTCTGGCCCGCCGGTGAAGCCGAAGCCCGACGCCGTCTGGACACCTTCGCCGATGCGCAGATCGACTACTACAAAAGTGAGCGTGACTTCCCGGCCAAACCCGGCACCAGTCAGCTCTCGGCCTACCTGGCGGCCGGCGTCATTTCCCCGCGCCAGTGCTTGCATGCCGCCCTGCAAAGCAATCAGGGCGAGTTCGAAAGCGGCAAAGTCGGCGCCGTCACCTGGATCAACGAATTGCTGTGGCGCGAGTTCTACAAACACATTCTGGTGGGCTACCCGCGCGTCTCCCGTCACCGCGCCTTCCGCCCGGAAACCGAAGCCCTGGCCTGGCGCGATGCACCCGACGAACTGGCAGCCTGGCAAGAAGCGCGCACCGGTCTGCCGATCATCGACGCGGCGATGCGCCAACTGCTTGAAACCGGCTGGATGCACAACCGCTTGCGCATGGTGGTGGCGATGTTCCTCACCAAAAACCTGCTGATCGACTGGCGTGAAGGCGAACGTTTTTTCATGCGGCACCTGATCGATGGCGATCTCGCGGCGAATAACGGCGGCTGGCAATGGAGCTCATCCACCGGCACCGATTCGGCGCCCTACTTCCGGATTTTCAACCCGCTCAGCCAATCGGAAAAATTCGACAGCGAAGGCCTGTTCATCAAGCACTGGTTGCCGGAGCTGGCCGGACTGAACAAGAAAGACGTGCACAACCCGGCGAACCTCGGCGGGTTGTTTGGCGTGGCAGGTTATCCGTCGCCGATCGTCAATCTAAGTACATCCCGTACACGCGCACTGGCGGCGTTCAAAAACCTGCCGTCGCGACAGAACGCGGGAGGCGGTTATGAGTGATTTCCTGCGCCGCTTCGCCTGGCAGTTTGCCGAGCTGAGCAAAGACAACCTGCAGCGCCTGAATGAGCTGTACGCCGACGATGTGCACTTCACCGATCCGCTGCACGAAGTACAGGGCCTCGCGCATTTGCGCAGCTATTTCAGTGAGCTCTACGCCAATGTCAGCGAACTGCGCTTTGATTTTCACGGCTTCGACCAGATCGGCGAAGGCGAAGGTTATCTGCGCTGGGTCATGAGCTACCGCCATCCACACCTGGCCGGCGGGCGTTTGATTCGGGTGGAAGGCTGCTCGCACCTGCTCTGGCGCGACAAGGTTTATCGCCACCGGGACTACTTCGATGCCGGGGCGCTGCTTTACGAACATGTACCCGTATTGGGCCGGGCTATCGCCTGGTTGAAAAGGAGAATGGGATGAGCCTTACACCTCCACGACGATATTGGCTGACCGGGGCCAGCAGTGGCATTGGCGCCGCGCTGGCCGAGGAAATTCTGAAAACCGGCGCCCACCTGGCGGTCAGTTCACGTTCGCTGGCGCCGCTGAAAGTCTTGTCGCAACGCTATCCCGGGCAAGTGCTGGTGGTGGCGGGTGACCTGACCAACAGCCAGACCGTACGCGAAATCGGCGAGCAAATCGCGCACGACTGGGGCTCGCTGGATACGGTGATTCTCAATGCTGGCACCTGCGAATACGTCGACGTTCAGCAGTTCGATTCGTCGCTCGTCGAGCACGTGGTGCGCACCAATCTGCTGGCCAGCAGTTACTGCATCGAAGCCGCGCTGCCGCTGTTGCGCAAAGGCCTCGCGCCGCATCTGGTGGGCGTCGCCAGTTCGGTGACTTACCTGCCGCTGCCACGGGCAGAGGCGTATGGCGCGTCGAAGGCCGGGCTGCGTTATCTGTTCGAATCGTTGCGCATTGACCTGGCGCCCGAAGGCATCGAAGTCACTGTGGTCAGCCCGGGGTTCGTCGAGACTCCGCTGACGGCGAAGAACGATTTCCCGATGCCGCTCAGTTGGCCGGTGGGCAAAGCGGCGCGGCACATCTTCGCCAAACTGAAAAACCGGCCACTGGAGATCGCGTTCCCGGCGCTGTTCATGGCGGCGCTCTGGCCGCTGTCGAAAATGCCCAACCGGGTGAAGCTCGCCATCGGCAAACGCATGGTCCGCAGCAGTCCGCCGATCAAGGACGCGCCGTGAACATCGCCATCATCGGCAGCGGCATCTCGGGGCTGACCAGTGCTTACCTGCTGAATCGCCGTCACGAGATCACCCTGTTCGAGGCTGGCGACCGGGTCGGCGGCCATACCCACACCGTGGACGTGAAGGTCGATGGCGAGCGTCATGCCGTGGACACCGGTTTCATCGTGTTCAACGACTGGACCTACCCGAACTTCATTCGCTTGCTGGGTCAGATCGGCGTGGGTTTCAAAGCGACCGAGATGAGTTTCTCGGTCACCGATCCGGACAGCGGCCTGGAGTACAACGGCAACAACCTCAACAGCCTGTTCGCCCAGCGCCGCAACCTGCTGTCACCGGGGTTCTGGGGCATGCTGCGCGACATTGTGCGCTTCAACAAACGCGCCCGGCTCGACCTGTCCGAGGGCCGGATCGCGGCGCACACCACGCTCGATGAATACCTCAAGGCCGGCGGTTACGGCGAGCGGTTCATCCTGCACTACATCGTGCCGATGGGCGCGGCGATCTGGTCGATGCCGATGGCCGACATGCTGAATTTTCCGCTGCAATTCTTTGTGCGGTTTTTCAAGAATCACGGTTTGCTATCGGTCAACAATCGCCCGCAATGGCGTGTGATCGAGGGCGGTTCGAGTGCTTATATCGCACCGTTGACCGCAACCTTTAACCGGAAGATCCGCCTCAACTGCCCCGTGATGCAGGTCGAGCGCGATGCCGATGGCGTCGTGATCCACAGCCGCGCCGGCAGCGAACGCTTCGACAAAGTGGTGTTCGCCTGCCACAGCGATCAGGCGCTGAAACTGCTGGCCAAACCGAGCGATGCCGAACAGTCGATCCTCGGCGCCCTGCCCTACGCCGACAACGAAGTGGTGCTGCACACCGACACACGCCTGCTGCCGTCGCGCACACTTGCCAGGGCCAGCTGGAATTACCGCCTCGGTGGCGCCGGCCATACGCTGGCGGCGGTCACCTACGACATGAACATCCTGCAAGGCATCCAGAGCGACACCACGTTTTGCGTCAGCCTCAACCAGAGCGCCGGCATCAGCCCGGCCATGGTGCTCGGCCGGTTCACCTACGCCCATCCGCAATACAGCCTGGCGGCGGTGGCGGCGCAGGAGCGCTGGGAAGAATTGAATGGCGCGCAACACAGCTTTTATTGCGGCGCCTACTGGGCCAACGGTTTCCATGAAGATGGCGTGGTCAGCGCGTTGCGCGTGGCCCGCTCGCTCGGGGAAGTGCTGTGAACAGCGCGCTCTACAGCGGCTGGATCGCCCATCGGCGGTTTGCCCCAAGGCGCCATGAATTCCGTTACCGGATCGGCCTGCTGTACCTCGATCTCGATGAACAGGACGCCGTACTCGGGTTATCGCCGCTGTCGGGCAACCGCCGTTTCTCGCCGTTTTCGTTTCGCGAAAGCGACTACCTCAAAGCCTTCACCGGCAACGGCATGCGCCTGATCGATGCGGTGCGCGAACAGGTCCGCCAGGCCATCGGTCATGCGCCACAAGGTTCGGTCTGCCTGCTGACCCAGCCTCGCAGTTGGGGCCTGGCGTTCAACCCGGTGAGTTTTTTTTATTGTTACGAAGCCGACGGCCAACTGGCGGCAATCGTTGCCGAAGTCACCAATACCCCGTGGCGCGAGCGTTATCACTACGTGTTGCCGGCCAGGACGCCGGATGACCTGCGCGATTTCCATCAGCATTTCGCCGTAGCCAAGGCCTTTCATGTGTCGCCGTTTCTGCCACGCGATCTCGAACACCGCATGAGCTTCAGCCCCGTCGCGAAAAAACTCGGCGTGCACATGGCCGACTGGCAGGGCGAACTGAAGCTGTTCGACGCCACGCTCAACCTGAAACGCGAAGCCCTGAGTCGCGCCAGCCTGCACCGATACCTGCGGCGGTTTCCGTGGATGACCGCAAAAACCTGCCTGGCGATTTATTGGCAAGCCCTGCGCCTGCTGTTCAAACGCGTGCCGATATTTGCTCATCAAGCTGCCGACGGCAGCTTTCAAACCGCCACCGTTCCGCCCAAGGATCGCCGCCATGAAATCCTCTAGCGTCTCGGCCAAAGCCACTCTACTCAGCACTAACGGCTTGACCGGGACGTTGCTGCGTCGCGGTGTGCTGCGGCAACTGGCGCACCTCAAGCACGGGCAACTGGTGGTGATCGAGGATGGCGAGCGGCAGGTCTTCGGCACCGCTGGCAGTCATTTGCAGGGGGAAATCCACATCCTCGACTCAGCGGCGTGGGGGCTGGTGGCGAGTAACGGTTCAATCGGCGCGGGCGAGGCATTTATTCACGGTTACTGGAGCTCGCCGGACCTGACGGCGGTGGTTCGCGTGTTTGTCAGTAACCTTGACGTACTTGATTCGCTGGAAGGTGGCCTGGCGAAACTCGGCCGGCCCTTCGTTCAAGGCCTGCACTGGCTCAATCGCAATACACGCAAGGGTTCGCAGAAAAACATCGCCGCTCACTACGACCTGGGCAACGACCTGTTCGAACAGTTTCTCGACCCGACCATGATGTATTCGGCCGCACAATTTCTAAGTCCCGAGGACAGTCTGGAACAGGCGCAGTTGAACAAACTGGAGCGGATCTGCCAGAAACTCGACCTCAAGCCCAGCGATCACCTGCTGGAAATCGGCACCGGCTGGGGCAGCATGGCGCTGTACGCGGCGCAGAATTATGGCTGCAAAGTCACCACCACCACGTTGTCCAGGGAGCAGTACGCGTTTACCGCGCAACGGATCGAAACCCTCGGGTTGCAAGGCCAGGTCACGTTGTTGCTCAAGGATTACCGCGACCTCACCGGGCAGTACGACAAACTGGTGTCGATCGAGATGATCGAAGCTGTAGGCCATCGCTTTCTGCCGACCTACTTCAAGCAGTGTGCGCACTTGCTCAAGAGCAATGGCTTGATGCTGTTACAGGCGATCACCATCCGCGAACAGCGCTACGAGCAGGCCAAGGGCAGTGTCGATTTCATTCAGCGCTACATCTTCCCCGGCGGCGCCCTGCCCTGCGTGCAGAAAATGCTCGAGATCGTCAGCCGCGACACCGACATGAACTTGCTGCACATGGAGGATTTCGGCCTGCACTACGCGCGAACCTTGCGCCTGTGGCATGAGAATTTTCGCCGCGCCCAAGGCCGCTTGAGCGAATTGGGCTACGACGATTATTTCCTGCGGCTGTGGGAGTTTTACCTGTGCTACTGCGAAGGTGGTTTCCTGGAGCGCACCATCGGCACCGCGCAGTTGCTGCTGGCCAAACCTTCGGCGATCACCGCGCCGCTGCTCGGCCGTTTCGATGCTTGAACGCCTGGCCAACGCTGTGCTGTTCCAGCTCGGCTGGCTTGCCTGCGTGATCGGCGGCAACAGTCTGTGGTTATTGGTGGCGTTGGGCGCGTTGGTGATTCATCTGCTGTGGATAAGTCGTTGGGCGGACGAAGGCCGGCTGATTCTCAGCGTTGTGCTGCTGGGCACGACCGTCGACAGTTCATTGCGCTGGCTGGGGGTGTTCGAGTTCAACGATGTCGCGCCGCTGATTCCACTATGGCTGATGTTGTTGTGGGCGTTGCTGGCCACGACGTTGCGCCATTGCCTGCAATGGAGCGCAACGCCCTGGTGGCTGGGCTGCTTGCTGGGCGCCGTGGGTGGGCCGTTGTCGTATTACGCGGGAGGACAACTGGCCGGGGTGCAATTCCCTTACGGCCAATTACCGACGCTGATCGGCATCGGATTACTTTGGGCGCTGCTGTTTCCCACGCTGCATTTCATGGCCCGGCGCCTGGCGTCGTCCGACACCCACGACTGAGCGTCCGTCCGGCCTTTCACACAGCACCGACCGACTGACTTACACTGCGTGCCATGAAAACCATTCCCCACACGCAAATCACCGAGCCTGCGGTCACGTGCTCGACCTGCGCGGCCTGCTGCTGCCAGCTCGAAGTGATGCTGATCACCGACACCGGCGTGCCCGAACGTTTTATCGATACCGATGATTGGGGCGGGGAAGTCATGCTGCGCCTGGACGACGGCTGGTGCGCCGCGCTGGATCGCAACACGATGATGTGCACGATCTACGAAAAACGCCCGCTGATCTGCCGGGAGTTCGAGATGGGCGCACCGGAGTGCATCGAAGAGCGCCAGGGGATTAGCACGGCGTATCGATGATCTTGAAAACACCTCGCTCCCTGTAGGAGCCGGCTTGCCGGCGATGGTGTGTCAGTCGACATCACCGTAGCTGACCCACCATCGCTGGCAAGCCAGCTCCTACAAGGGACCGCGTTTTGTCTTACAACGGCATCGTGTAGTGCAGCGCGTAACTTTCTACACCATCGTTCGGGCTGCTGAGCCCCGCATTGGAATAGTGCGTCGCACGAATCCCGACTTCATGCCCGCCCGCAAAACGCAGACCGAAGCCAAAACGGTCTTCGAACTGAAAGGCACTGCCCAGTTCGTTGCCTTCGAGTTCGGTATTCGAGAACGCCGCCACGCCAACCCCGAGCTCTAGATAAGGTTTGACGTTCTGACCGGCAAACTCATAAACAAACACCGGCGAGAAAGACAGGCTGTGGTTGCTGGAAGTCTTGTCGCCTTCCCAATAGGTGTAGGCACCACTCCAGTAACCGGTCAAACGACCGACGTCACTTTGCAACCAGCTCTTGTCCCAATCGAATTGCATGCCCAATCGATAGGTCATGGTCGAATCGCTGGTCTGGCCGACCCCGAACTCCACGCCTGCCGCCTGTGCGGTAAAACTTTGCCCCATCAATGCAGCCGCAATCGCGGCCAAGCAGAATAGTCGCTTCATAGAAACATCCTTTTCCGTACGATTTCGTATGGTTTTTTTTTGCTTACCGCAATAGAAGTCGACGCTTAATCAGAAGTTCACCCCAATTACCCGTTTCCCCAAACTACCTATTGAAGCTTTGCACAACGCCAGCGGTATTCCACAGTATCGGCAAGATATTTCTGAAATGTTCCGGATCGGCACTCGTCCAGAATTGCGCTGCGCGAGCTGGACCTTCAGCCAGCAATTCACGCTCGGCCAACAGCCGCTGAAGTTGTCGCGCGACGGCGGCGCCGGTATCGATCAGGCTGATGTCCTCGGGGATCATCTGCTTAAGCAACGGCTTTAGGAAGGGGTAATGCGTGCAGCCGAGAATTATCGTGTCGCAGCCTGCGGCGAGCAGCGGCCCGACATAGCGGGCCAGCAACTCACGCAGGGCGGGACTGTGCAGATCGCCGTTTTCAATCAGCTCCACAAGCCCTGGGCACGGTTGGGTGATCACCTGCACATCGGTGGCGAAACGGTCGAGCAACGCAGCGAACTTGGCGCTCTGCAAGGTGCCGGTGGTGGCGAGGACACCGACCACGCCGCTGCGGGTCGCGGCGGCGGCCGGTTTGACCGCAGGCTCCATGCCGACGATGGGCCACTCGGGGAAGTCGCGCCGCAAATCGGCAACACCGGCCACCGTCGCCGTGTTGCAGGCCAGCACCAGGGCCTTGGCGCCTTGCTGCTGAAAAAATTCGGCCATCACGCTGCAACGATGGCGAATGAATTCCGGGGTTTTCTCGCCGTAAGGAATATTGCCGCAATCGGCGACGTACAGCAGAGACTCGTTAGGCAGCAAACGCTGGACCTCGGCCAGCACCGACAGCCCACCGACCCCGGAGTCGAACACGCCAATGGGCGCTTCACGCATGTTTCGGCCCACAGACGCTGCAGCCCGGATCACGCTTGACGCGCAATTCACGGAAGCGCGAACCCAAGGCATCGATCAACAACAGGCGCCCTACCAGCGGTTCGCCGAAACCGGCCAACAGTTTCATCGCTTCCAGCGCCTGAAGGCTGCCGACCAGTCCCACCAAAGGACCGACGACGCCCGCTTCACTGCACGTCAATTCAGCTTCGCTGCCGTGCCCGTATAGACAGTGGTAGCACGGACTGTCCGGACGGCGCGGATCGAACACCGACAATTGCCCTTCAAGACGAATCGCTGCGCCGCTGACCAACGGTTTGCCGGCCGCCACGCACGCAGCGTTGACCGCTTCGCGGGTGGAAAAATTGTCGGAACAGTCGAGGACCAGGTCCACTGTGGCCACCACAGCGGCCAGGGAATCTTCGTCCAGCGCGGCACGATGGGCGACCAGCTTGATCTCGGGGTTGATCGCGCTCAGGCGGCGGATCGCCGAATCAACCTTGGTCTGGCCGACGCTGTCGGTGTCGTGAATGATCTGGCGTTGCAGGTTGGTCAGGTCGACGGTGTCGAAGTCCGCCAGATGCAGCTCACCGACGCCCGCGGCGGCGAGGTACAACGCAACCGGCGAACCGAGCCCGCCGAGACCGATGATCAACACGCGGCTTTCTTTCAATCGCAACTGGCCGTCGATGTCGACGTGCTGCAACAGAATCTGCCGACTGTAGCGCAACAATTCCTGATCATTCAGCACGGCAGGCGCCCCAGGCTGATCCGTTGGTGACCGCCCAGATCGGAGCGGCTGTGGACTTCTTCAAAGCCGCGGGTCTGCAACAAATCGCGCACGGCTTCGGCTTGATCATAACCGTGTTCGAGCATCAGCCAGCCGCCCGCTTCCAGATAATCCGGGGCCTGGGCGACGATCAAACGCAAATCGTCGAGCCCGTCGACTCCAGCTACCAAGGCACTGGCCGGTTCGAAGCGCACATCGCCTTCCACCAGATGCGGATCGGCGGATGCAATGTACGGCGGGTTGCTGATGATCAGTTGAAAACGCTGACCTTCCAGGGCGCTGAACCAATGACTGCTCAGCACGGTGGCGTTGTTCAGGTGCAAACGCTGACGATTGCGCTCGGCCAAAGCCACGGCTTCGAGTACACGATCCACAGCGGTGACGCTCCACGCCGGACGCTCGCTGGCCAGGGCCAACGCAATGGCGCCGCTGCCGGTGCCGAGATCGAGGACCTTCGCGGGGGTGGCGGGAAACAATTCCAGCGCGGCTTCCACCAGCAATTCGGTGTCCGGGCGCGGGATCAAGGTGTGCGGCGCAACTTCCAGATCCAGCTTCCAGAAACCTTGCTGGCCCAGAATGTAAGCCACCGGCTCACCGCCACGACGGCGTTGCAGGTACTCGGCAAACTTCAGCGCGGCGTCGCTCGGAACGATGCGCTCCGGCCAGGTGTGCAGAAAACTGCGGGACTTGCCCAACGCCGCCGCCAGCAGCAATTCGGCATCCAGACGCGCCGTCGGCGAGTCGGGTAAATCAGCGGCGCGCAACAAACTGGCAATGATCGTCATTTAGTCACCTATCGCTGCCAATTGGTCGGCCTGGTATTCGGCCAGCAACGGTTCGATCACCGCATCGACACCGCCCGCGAGAATTTCGTCGAGGGAATACAGCGTCAGGTTGACCCGGTGGTCGGTGACCCGGCCCTGGGCAAAGTTGTAGGTGCGGATGCGCTCGGAGCGATCACCCGAACCGACCAGCAACTTACGCTCGCTGGCGATGGCATTCGCCGCTGCGCTGGTCTGCTGATCATTGAGCTTGGCCGACAGCCAGGACATCGCCCGGGCGCGGTTCTTGTGCTGGGAACGTTCTTCCTGGCACTCGACGACGATACCGGACGGCAAGTGCGTGATGCGGATCGCCGAGTCCGTCTTGTTGACGTGCTGGCCACCGGCACCGGAAGAACGGTAGGTATCAATCCGCAGGTCCGCCGGATTGATCTCGATCGCTTCCTGCTCGTCCGGCTCGGGCAATACGGCCACGGTGCACGCCGAAGTGTGGATACGCCCCTGGGATTCAGTGGCCGGAACCCGTTGCACGCGGTGCGCGCCGGATTCGAATTTCAGCTTGCCGTAGACGTTGTCGCCTTCGACGCGGGCGATGACTTCTTTATAGCCGCCATGTTCGCCCTCGTTTTCCGAGAGGATTTCCACACGCCAGCCGCGACGCTCGGCGTAACGCGAATACATGCGGAACAGGTCGCCGGAGAAGATCGCCGCCTCGTCACCGCCGGTGCCGGCACGGATTTCAAGGAACACGTTGCGCCCGTCGTTCGGGTCCTTGGGCAGCAGCATGCGTTGCAGGCTGGCTTCGATCTCGATCAATTGCTCTTTGGCTTCGCGGACTTCTTCCACGGCCATTTCACGCATGTCCGGGTCGTTGTCCTTGAGCAGTGCCTGGGCGCCTTCGAGGTCGCTCTGTACTTTGAGCAACTGTTTATAGGCGTCGACAATCGGCTCGACTTCCGCGTATTCCTTGGAATAGGCGCGGAATTTGGTCTGGTCGGAAATGACCTCGCCGTCGCCAAGCAAGGCGGTCAATTCCTCGAAACGGTCCTGGAGGATGTCCAGCTTATTGAGCAGTGACGCTTTCATTGCGGTTTTTTATCCGAAAAGCTATCCGATGAGCCCTCACCGAGGGCAAAGAGTTCCTGGGCCATGGCCAGTGCGTCGAGGCGACCTTCGGCTGAGAGCTTTTTCAACTGCACGCTCGGGGCGTGCAAGAGTTTGTTGGTCAAGCCACGCGCCAGTTGCACCAGCACATCTTCGGCGCTGCTGCCATTGGCCAGCATGCGTTGGGCCTTCTGCAATTCTTCGTCACGCAGGCGTTCGCTTTGTTGGCGATAGGCCTTGAGTACATCCACCGCTGCCAGTTCGCGCAGACGGATCATGAAATCTTCGGCGCCGACCGAAACCATCTCTTCCGCCGCTTGCGCAGCGCCTTGACGGCTCTTGAGGTTTTCGGCGACCACTTCGTGGAGATCGTCGACGCTATAAAGGTAAACGTCGTCCAACTCGCCGACTTCAGGCTCGATATCGCGCGGTACGGCGATGTCCACCATGAAGATCGGTTTGTGCTTGCGCAGTTTCAAGGCACTTTCCACCGCGCCTTTACCGAGAATCGGCAACTGGCTGGCGGTGGAACTGATGACGATGTCGCTGCGCACCAGTTCGGCCGGAATGTCCGAGAGCAACACGGCATGGGCGCCAAACTGCTCGGCCAGAATGCTTGCGCGCTCCAGGGTGCGGTTGGCGACGACGATGCGTTTTACCCCCAGTTCATGCAGATGGCGGGCGACCAGGGTGATGGTCTCGCCGGCGCCGATCAGCAAGGCCTGGCTGCGTTGCAGGTCGCTGAAAATCTGTTTCGCCAGGCTGACTGCGGCAAACGCCACGGACACCGGGTTCTCGCCGATGGCGGTGTCTGTGCGCACTTGTTTGGCCGCATTGAACGTGGCCTGGAACAAACGCCCGAGCAGCGGACCGATGGTGCCGGCCTCGCGGGCCACGGCGTAGCAGGATTTCATCTGGCCGAGGATCTGCGGTTCGCCCAGCACCAGCGAATCGAGCCCGGAGGCGACCCGCATCATGTGACGAACTGCCGCATCATCTTCGTGCACATAAGCGCTCGCGCGCAGCTCGTCGAGGCTCAGATGGTGATAATCGGCCAGCCAGCGCAGCACGACGTCCGCCGAAAGGTGATCCTGTTCTATATAGAGTTCACTGCGATTGCAGGTGGAGAGGATCGCAGCTTCGCGGCTGTCGGTGAGTCGGCAGAGCTGCTGCAAGGCCTCCACCAGCTGCTCAGGGGTAAAGGCCACGCGCTCGCGGACGTCTACTGAAGCAGTCTTGTGGTTAATACCGAGTGCAAGGAAGGCCATTCAAGGTCGCTGATGGTGACGTGAAGCCGGCAATTGTCCTACTTCGACAGATTCAGAACAACTACTCGATCTCTATTGACCTGGTAGCCGATGCCCGGGCTTGCGAGCGGTTCTCGTTTACACAACTTTTGATCCACGCACCCCCCCTGTAGGAGCCGGCTTGCCGGCGATGGTCGTGAACGATGACGCATTTATTCTGGAAAAGACGCGACACCTTCAAGTCCATCGCCGGCAAGCCGGCTCCTACAGGGGGGTGTCCGACACGTTCCGTACGTGCAAGGGTAAATTGGCCGGCCGGTTATGTTTGGCCGAAGGCTTGTGTCATGATGATCTGACCGCAGGTTAGTCGTCCTCTTCCTATATGAATAGATCTTCCGCGTTGCTCCTCGCTTTTGTCTTCCTCAGCGGCTGCCAGGCCTTGGCACCCGTTTCGTCGGACGGTACGTCGCCGGTCGAAGACAGCACTCCGGCCCCTGAAAAGCCCAAGGTCTACAGCTCGTTCAGCGAAGAAACCATCTTCAGCCTGTTGAGCGCCGAACTGGCTGGCCAACGCAATCGTTTCGACATTGCGCTGGACAACTACGTGACCCAGGCCATCAACACCCAGGATCCGGGCATCTCCGAACGGGCGTTTCGCATCGCCGAGTACCTGGGCGCCGATCAGGCTGCCCTGGACACCGCGCTGATCTGGGCGAAAAACGCCCCGGACGACCTCGAGGCGCAACGGGCCGCTGCCGTGCAACTGGCGCGCGCCGGGCGTTATGACGACTCCATGGCCTATATGGAGAAAGTCCTTCAAGGCAAGGGCGACACACATTTCGACTTCCTTGCGCTGTCCGCCGCGGATACCGATCAGGAAACCCGCAACGGCCTGATGAAAAGTTTTGACCGCTTGTTGCAGCGTCATCCCAACAACAGCCAGCTGATTTTCGGCAAGGCCTTGTTGATGCAACAGGACGGCGACAGCAAAGGCGCACTGACACTGCTGGAAGACAACCCGCCGGATGACGGCGAAATAGCCCCGATTCTGCTGCGCGCACGCCTGCTGCAAACGCTCAATCGTGGTGATGAAGCGTTGCCGCTGCTGCAAAAAAGCATCAAGAAATACCCGGACGACAAACGCCTGCGCCTGACGTATGCCCGCATGCTGGTCGAACAGGACCGGATGGACGACGCCAAAGTCGAGTTTTCGAGCCTGGTTCAGCAGTACCCCGAAGACGACGAATTGCGTTACTCCCTGGCGCTGGTGTGCCTGGAAGCCAAGGCCTGGGACGAGGCCAAGGGCTACCTGGAAGACCTGATCGCCCGTGAAAGCCATGTCGACTCGGCACACCTGAACCTCGGCCGTATCGCTGAAGAGCGCAACGATCCCCAGGGCGCCCTGATCGAATACGCCAAGGTCGGCCCGGGCAACGACTACCTGCCGGCACAGTTGCGCCAGGCCGATATCCTGATGAACAACGGCAAGACCGCCGAAGCGCAAAGCCGCCTGGCGGCAGAGCGTGACGAACAACCTGATTACGCGATTCAGCTGTATCTGATCGAAGCCGAAACCCTGTCCGCCAATAAACAGGGGGACAAGGCCTGGAATGTTCTGCATAAAGCCTTGCAGCAATACCCGGACGATCTGAATCTGCTGTACACCCGCGCCATGCAGGCGGAAAAACGCAATGACCTGGCGCAGATGGAAAAAGACCTGCGGCTGATCATCAAGCGCGACCCGGACAACGCCATGGCGCTGAACGCCCTCGGCTACACCTTGTCCGACCGCACGACGCGTTATGCCGAAGCCAAGGCCCTGATCGAACAGGCGCACCAGATCAATCCGGAAGACCCGGCGGTACTCGACAGCCTCGGCTGGGTGAATTTCCGCATGGGTAATCTCGACGAAGCGGAAAAACTGCTGCGCAAGGCGCTCGATCGCTTTCCCGACCAGGAGGTGGCCGCTCACCTCGGCGAAGTACTGTGGGCCAATGGCAAACAACGCGAAGCCAAACAAATCTGGGGCAAGTTCCTCAAGGAACAACCCGACAGCCCAATCCTGCGCGGCACCATCAAGCGCCTGACCGGATCAGAGACTCTTTAAGCTTATGTTTTTGCGCCACTTCATCGTTTTCAGTTTCATCGCCCTGCTCGCCGGTTGCGCGGGCTTCGGTGCCCGCGAATCGGTACAGGGTCAGGGCGACGCCGGCCTGTGGCGCATTCACAAAGAACAACTGACCGGCCTCGACGGCTGGCAGATCAACGGCAAGATCGGTATTCGCGCACCAAAAGACTCGGGCAGCGGCACGCTGTTCTGGTTGCAGCGCCAGTCCTATTACGACATTCGCCTTTCGGGCCCCTTGGGTCGCGGCGCCGCACGCCTGACCGGACACCCCGGAAAGGTTTCGCTGGAAGTCGCCAATCAGGGGCGCTATGAAGCGCCGACGCCGGAAGTGCTGCTCGAAGAACAGCTCGGCTGGAAGTTGCCGGTATCCCATCTGGCATGGTGGGTCCGCGGACTCCCGGCACCGGACAGCAAGAGCCGCCTGACCCTGGATACCGATAGCCGACTGGCCAATCTGGAACAGGATGGCTGGCAAGTCGAATACCTGAGTTACGCCGAGCAAAACGGCTTTTGGCTGCCTGAGCGGATCAAACTGCATGGCACCGACCTTGATGTCACGCTGGTGATCAAGGAATGGCAACCGCGCAAACTGGGGCAATGAACATGACGACCCCACACTTGACGCTGCCCTCCCCGGCCAAACTCAATCTGATGCTGCACATCCTCGGTCGCCGTGAAGACGGTTACCACGAGTTGCAGACGATTTTTCAGTTTCTCGACTACGGCGATGAAATCACTTTCGCCGTGCGCGACGACGGTGTGATTCAACTGCACACCGAATTCGATGGCGTACCGCACGACAGCAATCTGATTGTTCGAGCCGCAAAAAAACTTCAGGAGCAATCCGGTTGTTCGCTCGGCATCGACATCTGGATCGAAAAAATCCTGCCCATGGGTGGCGGCATCGGTGGCGGCAGCTCAAATGCCGCGACGACTTTGCTCGGGCTCAATCACCTCTGGCAACTGGGTTGGGATGAGGATCGACTGGCCGCACTGGGCTTGACGCTGGGCGCCGACGTCCCGGTTTTCGTGCGTGGCCACGCGGCTTTCGCCGAGGGCGTGGGAGAGAAACTCACCCCTGTAGACCCCGAAGAACCGTGGTATCTCGTGCTTGTGCCGCAAGTATCTGTAAGTACAGCAGAAATTTTTTCAGATCCGTTGTTGACACGTAACTCTTCTCCCATTAAAGTGCGCCCCGTTCCCAAGGGAAACAGTCGAAATGACTGCTTACCGGTGGTAGCAAGGCGTTATCCAGATGTACGTAACGCATTGAATTTGTTAGGTAATTTTACCGAAGCAAAACTCACCGGAACTGGAAGTTGTGTGTTTGGGGGCTTCCCAAGCAAAGCTGAAGCTGATAAAGTCTCGGCCCTTCTTACAGAGACCCTTACAGGGTTTGTAGCAAAGGGAAGCAACGTTTCGATGTTGCATCGCAAGCTGCAAAGTCTGCTCTAAAGGAACCGATTACTGGGTAATCGTTGCAACAGATACAGGGGCGTCGCCAAGCGGTAAGGCAGCAGGTTTTGATCCTGCCATGCGTTGGTTCGAATCCAGCCGCCCCTGCCATTTTCTATACTCATCCAGGTTACCCTCAGCCTCTAGGTACTGCGCGTGTCCAAGATGATGGTCTTTACGGGGAATGCTAACCCCGATCTGGCTCGGCGTGTCGTACGTCAGCTGCATATCCCTCTCGGTGACATCTCTGTCGGTAAGTTTTCCGACGGCGAGATTACAGCCGAGATCAATGAAAACGTCCGCGGTAAAGATGTCTTCATTATTCAGCCGACTTGCGCTCCGACCAACGATAACCTGATGGAACTGGTAGTGATGGCTGATGCCTTCCGCCGCTCCTCGGCTACTCGTATTACTGCTGTTATTCCTTACTTTGGTTATGCCCGTCAGGATCGCCGTCCGCGTTCCGCACGTGTGGCTATCAGCGCGAAAGTCGTTGCTGACATGCTTACCGTAGTCGGCATCGACCGTGTTCTCACGGTTGATCTGCATGCTGACCAAATCCAGGGTTTCTTCGATATTCCGGTAGATAACATCTACGGCTCCCCCGTTCTGGTGGATGACATTGAAGATCAGCGCTTCGAAAACCTGATGATCGTGTCCCCGGACATTGGCGGCGTCGTGCGTGCACGTGCCGTTGCCAAATCCCTGGGCGTGGATCTCGGGATCATCGACAAACGCCGTGAGAAAGCCAATCACTCTGAAGTGATGCATATCATCGGTGATGTCGAAGGGCGCACCTGTATTCTGGTCGATGACATGGTCGATACCGCCGGCACTCTGTGCCACGCGGCAAAGGCTTTGAAAGAGCATGGCGCTGCCAAGGTTTTCGCCTACTGCACACACCCTGTGCTGTCCGGTCGGGCGATCGAAAACATTGAAAATTCCATGCTGGACGAACTGGTGGTGACTAACACCATCCCGTTGTCCGCTGCTGCTCAAGCCTGCTCGCGTATCCGTCAACTGGATATCGCGCCGGTTGTTGCCGAAGCGGTTCGCCGCATCAGCAATGAAGAATCGATCAGCGCGATGTTCCGTTAAGGGCCCTGCCCTTCTCGAACAGCTCGTTGACGAAAAGCGCCCCGCCCCGGCATTCCTGTCGGGGCGGGGCTTTTTTGCCCATATCGCCTTTAGCGCTGGTCGCAAACGCTGGGGCGAATGTGGTTATTTTGGAGATACAACATGAACGATTTTACTCTGAATGCTGAAGTGCGTTCCGACCTGGGGAAAGGTGCGAGCCGCCGCCTGCGTCGTCTCGCAAGCCTGGTACCAGCTGTAGTTTACGGTGGCGAAAAAGCCCCTGAATCCATCAGCATGCTGGCTAAAGAAGTTGCCAAACTGCTCGAAAACGAAGCGGCTTACAGCCACATCATCGAGCTGAACGTTGGTGGCACCAAGCAAAACGTAATCATCAAAGCTCTGCAGCGTCACCCGGCCAAAGGCCACGTGATGCACGCTGACTTCGTACGCGTAGTTGCCGGCCAAAAGCTGACCGCTATCGTTCCAGTGCACTTCATCAACGAAGAAGCACCAGCGAAGAAAGGCGGCGAGATTTCGCACGTTGTTGCTGAAATCGAAGTGACCTGCCTGCCAAAAGACCTGCCTGAATTCATCGAAGTCGATCTGGCTAACGCCGAAATCGGTTCGATCATTCACCTGTCCGACCTCAAAGCCCCTAAAGGCGTTGAGTTTGTTGCTCTGGCACACGGCGATGACAAGGCTGTTGCCAACGTCCACGCTCCACGTGTTGCTCCAGAAGCTGCTGAAGGCGCTGCAGAGTAATTCACTCTGTGATGCCGGAGTGACCCGGTAACATCGCGGACTGGAACGTAGCGAGAAAGCGGGCGAGAACGCGGAGTTTACATAATGGTAAATGAGCACTTGTCGTCCACTTTCGCCGTACACCCGGATTGCGGCGATGTTATCCACCACTCCAAAGAAGGGCCCCTATCGTGACTGCCATCAAACTGATCGTTGGCCTGGGAAATCCAGGCGCTGAATACGAACAGACCCGGCATAACGCAGGGGCCCTTTTTGTTGAGCGCATCGCGAACGCACAAGGCGTCAACCTTGTGGCGGACCGCAAATATTTCGGCCTGACCGGGCGCTATTCGCATCAGGGTCAGGATGTTCGTCTGCTGATTCCCACCACGTACATGAACCGCAGCGGCCAGGCCGTGGCGGCACTCGCCGGTTTCTTCCGCATCAAGCCTGAAGAAATCCTCGTGGCGCATGACGAACTCGACCTGCCACCGGGCGTTGCCAAACTCAAACAGGGCGGCGGCCATGGCGGTCACAACGGGTTGCGCGACATCATTGCGCAACTGGGCAATCAGAATACCTTCTACCGCTTGCGGCTTGGCATTGGCCATCCGGGCGTAGCCAGTATGGTTTCAAATTTCGTCCTGGGTCGTGCGCCACGCGCCGAACAGGAAAAACTCGATGCCAGCATCGACTTTGCCCTCGGCGTGCTGCCGGATATCCTCGCCGGGGAATGGAACCGCGCGATGAAAAACCTGCACAGCCAGAAGGCCTGACTCTACTCCTCGGGGAAAACACCATGGGATTCAATTGCGGCATCGTCGGCCTGCCTAACGTCGGTAAGTCCACCCTGTTCAACGCCCTGACCAAATCCGGGATCGCGGCCGAGAACTTCCCCTTCTGCACCATCGAGCCGAACAGCGGTATCGTGCCGATGCCGGATCCGCGTCTGGACGCCTTGGCGGCCATCGTCAAACCAAAGCGCATCCTGCCGACCACCATGGAATTCGTCGACATCGCGGGCCTCGTTGCCGGCGCCTCGAAAGGTGAAGGCCTGGGCAACAAGTTCCTGGCCAACATCCGTGAAACCGATGCCATCGCCCACGTGGTCCGCTGCTTCGAAGACGAGAACGTGATTCACGTCTCCAACAGCGTCGACCCGAAACGCGACATCGAAATCATCGACCTGGAACTGATCTTCGCCGACCTCGACAGCTGCGAGAAGCAACTGCAGAAAGTCGCACGCAACGCCAAGGGCGGTGACAAGGACGCAGTGGTCCAGAAAGGCCTGCTGGAGCAACTGATCGCTCACTTCACCGAAGGCAAGCCAGCGCGCAGCCTGATGAAGAGCATGGGCACCGACGAGAAAGCGGTGATCAAAGGCTTCCACCTGCTGACCACCAAACCGGTCATGTACATCGCTAACGTCGCTGAAGACGGTTTCGAAAACAACCCGCACCTGGACGTGGTCCGGGCCATCGCCGAAGAAGAAGGCGCCGTGGTTGTTCCGGTGTGCAACAAGATCGAAGCGGAAATTGCCGAGCTGGATGACGGCGAAGAAAAAGACATGTTCCTCGAAGCCCTGGGCCTCGAAGAGCCTGGCCTGAACCGCGTGATCCGCGCCGGCTACGAAATGCTGCACCTGCAGACCTACTTCACCGCCGGTGTTGAAGAAGTCCGCGCCTGGACCGTCCGCGTTGGTGCCACCGCACCACAAGCCGCTGGCGTGATCCACACCGACTTCGAAAAAGGCTTCATCCGCGCCGAAGTCATCGCCTACGACGACTTCATCCAGTACAAAGGCGAAGCCGGCACCAAAGAAGCCGGTAAATGGCGCCTGGAAGGCAAGGACTACATCGTTAAAGACGGCGACGTGATGCACTTCCGTTTTAACGTGTAAGACAGCAGCCCAAGAAAAAGCCGCGTTTGATACGCGGCTTTTTTGTGCCTGAAATCCCGTTCACCGCAATCCTGTAGGAGCCGGCTTGCTGGCGATCCAGACACCGCGGTTAACCAGCCAGTCCGCGTGATCGTTCATCGCCAGCAAGCCGGCTCCTACAGAAGAAATGTGTAGATCAGGCCTTTTTGGTTCTTGGCAGGAAGATCGCCAACACGCCCAACAACGGCAGGAACGAGCACAGGAAGTACACGTATTCAATGCCGTGCACGTCCGCCAGATGGCCCAGCAACGCCGCGCCAATCCCGCCGAAACCGAACATCAGCCCGAAGAAAACCCCGGCAATCATCCCGACATTACCCGGCACCAATTCTTGTGCATAAACCACAATGGCCGAGAATGCCGAGGCCAGGATGAAGCCAATCACCACGCTCAGAATGCTGGTCCAGAACAAATCAACATGCGGCAGGATCAGGGTGAACGGCGCAACCCCAAGGATCGAAAACCAGATCACCGCCTTACGCCCGATCTTGTCGCCAATCGGTCCGCCGAAGAAAGTCCCCGCCGCCACCGCCCCCAGAAACAGGAACAAATGCAGCTGCGAACTGGCCACCGAGAGGTCGAATTTCTCGATCAGGTAAAAGGTGAAGTAACTGGTCAGACTGGCCATGTAGAAATACTTGGAGAACACCAGCAGCCCAAGCACCACCAACGCACTGGTGACCCTGCCCTTCGACAAGCCATGAGTGGCCGCCTGACCTTGCTTGAGCTTGAACAGGTTCAAGTGATTGGCGTACCAACGGCTGATCCGGTAGAGCACGAACAGCGCAAACAACGCGAACAAGCCGAACCACGCCACATGGCCCTGACCGAACGGAATGATGATCGCCGCCGCCAGCAATGGACCAAAGGCCGAACCCGCGTTACCGCCCACCTGGAACGTCGATTGCGCCAGACCGAAGCGCCCGCCCGAAGCCAGTCGCGCCACACGGGAGGCTTCCGGGTGAAAGGTCGAGGAACCAATGCCGATCAGCCCTGCCGCCAGCAGGATCATCGGAAAGCTGCCGACCACCGACATCATCAAAATACCAATCAACGTACACACCGTACCGGCCGGAAGCAGCCAGGGTTTGGGATGACGATCGGTGTGGTAACCGACCCACGGTTGCAACAGCGAGGCCGTCAGTTGAAAGGTCAGGGTGATCAGGCCGACCTGGGTGAAGGTCAGGCCGTAGTTGGCCTTGAGCATCGGGTAGATCGACGGCAGCACCGACTGAATCAGGTCGTTGATCAAATGCGCCAGCGCCACGGCGCCGATGATGCGCATGACCAGAGGGCTGCTTTGTGACGTCGCGGATGCCGGCGTCGCGCCGGTCTGGGCATTGCTGATAGCCATGGGAGTTTCCGTACAACAGATGGGTGCACACGGGCAGGTGCGTCAATGTGCCATTTTTCAGTGCAGCAGCGCCATCCCCTTAGCCAGCTAACGAACTAATTTCCGCAAGTAATAGCGCAACGCCATGGTCTGAATCTTGCCTTGTTATCCGCTTCAACGCGGCGCCCTTACAAAGGGCACCGAGAATGGGAAGTTTCGCTACAGAGTCGGCCTACAGAGCTGGCGAGGGTGAACTTTCGAGGCCTTTAAAAAGGGCACGAGTCGCGGTCGCAACGACCTCGACGCACGCGATTAGTGCGTGGTGTCCAGAGGAGTCATGGGGCATGCAGGCTTTTTTATCTCCGGGGATCGGGTTGCTGGGGCGTTTCGGCTTCGCCCGTAAATTTCAGTTGTTGTTTCTGCTGTTTATCCTGCCACTGGCGGGTAGCCTGCTGATGATCGGCCAGGACTATCGCGCCAAACTGAACCTGATTTCCGGCGAACGTGCCGGGGTTCGGCAACTGCTCGCGCTGGATGCGCTGGATAACCTGCTCGCAGCCCAGCGTGACCGCGCCGCGCGCTGGCGTGCCACCGAGACCAATCGCCAACCGACACCGGCCACCCTCGCCGCGATGGCTGCGTTCGATGCCGTTCAGCCGGCGGTCGCGCAAGCCACCACGGACCTTGGCAACGCGTTGCAAACCGAAGGCGCCGAGGGCGAAACCCTGGCCCGCTATCAAACCCTGCAAACCGCGCTCAACGGCCTCGACTCGAAAAGCCTGAGCAGCGTCGGCTGGTGGCCGGACGGTTACGACCGTTTCACCAACGCCTTGAGTGCCCTGCAGGCCCTGCGCGAGCAGATCGCCATGGACAATCGCCTGACCCTCGCGCCGTGGCTGGAAACCTACCTGCTGACGCAGATCTCGACGCAACACGCGCCGGACCTGATCGAGCGCGTCGGCCGTCTGGCCAGCGTCGGTCAGGCGTCGGTGGTGTCGGGGCAATTCACCCTGCAAAGCCGCCTGCAATTGCGCGACCTGCGTAGCCGCATCGGCGACGCCCGCGAGCAGCTTGTCAAAACCGCTGGCCTGCTGGAAGCGCGCCTGCCCAGTGCCTTGCAGGCGTGGGCCGGGCAGTACCATGACAACCTCAAACACCTCGACGCCGAGCTGAAAGTCCTCGATGACGGCGTGTTTGGCGGCAGCATCAAACTCAAACCCGAGGAGTTCGAACGCAGCCTGGACAGCCTGCTCACCGACCTCGCCTCGCTGCGTCAGCAGTCGTTGGTTTCGCTGGATCAGCGTCTGGATTACTACCATGGCTCGGCGATCCGCCAGTTCATTCTGGTGGCCGTGATCTTTGGTTGCCTGCTGCTGGCCGCGCTGTACCTGTTCATCTGCTTGCAGGCTTCGATCCGCCGCAGCGCCAGCGGCATCACGCTGCTGGCCGAAGCCTTGCGCGACGGCAATCTGAGCCTGCAAGTGCCGGTTGAAGGCCGCGACGAACTGGCGGCGATCAGCACCGCGCTCAACGTTGCGGTGGTGCAACTGCGCAACAGTCTGTTGGGGGTCGATCATGAAACCTTGCAGCTGAGTAACGCGGTGCGCACGCTCAATCACCATTCCAGCGGCGCGTTGGGCGAGGTTGAAGCGCAGCAGTTGCAGATCAGTCAGATCGCGGCAGCGGCAACGCAATTGGCCGCCACTTCCCAAGGGGTTGCCCAGAGTTGCGAACAGGCCTCCGGCAGCGCTCAGCATACCCAGCGCATCGCCGCCGACAGCAGCCGTGACAGCCAGCGTACAACGGCGAGCATCCAGCAGCTCAATCAGCGTTTGAACGACACGGCGGCCGCACTCGGACGGGTCAGCGAACAAGGGCAGCAGATTCAGTTGGTGGTCGACACTATTCGCGGTGTCGCCGAGCAGACCAACCTGTTGGCGCTCAACGCCGCTATCGAGGCCGCTCGTGCCGGCGAACAGGGCCGTGGCTTTGCGGTAGTGGCCGATGAAGTGCGCAGCCTGTCGCAGCGAACCCAATCGTCCACCGCGCAGATCGCCGGTACCGTCGACAGCCTGCGCAACACGGTGAACGAAGCCGTGAGCCTGATGGAAGCCGCCTGTGGCCAGGCGCAATCCGATGCGCAAGCAGTCACTGGCCTCGGCGAACGACTGGGGGAAATCGCCAGCGCCGTGCAGAGTGTCACCGACACGTTGGCGCAAATTGCCACGGCGGTCGACGAGCAAGCGACCACTGCCGACGAAGTCAGCGGCAACATCCAGCAGGTCGATCAGGCGGCTGTCCGTTTGCTCGAAGGCGCGCGGGCGGTGAACCTGGCGGCGGACACCTTGAGCCAAGGCAGCAAGGCCCTGAGTGCCAATACCGGGAGATTCCAGCTCGGTTGACGCCCTCCCCCGGTCCGGTTTTTCGGCTCTGGAGGATAAGCGGTTGAAAGTGTAGAGAAATATTTTAGATTTACGCTTGACGCATCTGCATTACCGGTGAATAATGCGCGCCACTTGGCTACATAGCTCAGTTGGTTAGAGCATAGCATTCATAATGCTGGGGTCCGGGGTTCAAGTCCCTGTGTAGCCACCAAGTACTAAAAACGGCTTACCGAAAGGTAGGCCGTTTTTTTATGCCCGGAGAAAAGTGCACGGATTCTTTGCCCGACACAAAACCTGTAGGAGCCCGGCTTGCCGGCGATGAGGGCCTCGAGCCTTGTATCGATTGCGAGCACGCCATCGCCGGCAAGCCGGCTCCTACATGGACATGTGTCGTGCGCAAACTCTTCGGTCAACGCAAAACCTGTAGGAGCCGGCTTGCCGGCGATGGCGACCTGACACGCACCACAAAACCTCAGCCGAACCACAACGCCTGTCAGGAACGCATCGCCGCCAGCGCCGACAACCCCCGCTCCCATATCTGCCACGTACGCAACCAGACCATCGCCTGCCAGTCGCTGTCGGCAGGATAGAACTGCTCCAGCAGATTCAGTTTGATCTCGCGCCCTACCGCATCACTCGGATTGCCGTGCAGATGCAGCCAATGATCGTCACGCAGATGACGATGAACCTCTGCCCCCGGATACGTCCCGCACTCAATCACGAAGGGCATCAGGCGCACCTGCGGCAACGCATCGATCAGCGCCTGGGAGGTGTAGCCGGTTGCCGTCGCGGCCACGCCGGTTTCGCTCAGCGTATCGGCACCGGTCAGCAGCGTGTAGAGCCATGGCCCGTAAATAGCCTGCGCCTCGGGCAGCGTCGGGTAAGCCGACTCGGTGATGGTCAGCAACATCGGATGGCCGTACTCCCCGGCGCCGGTGTGCAGGTCAAAGCACATCGCGACCTCGGCGTGGGCGACATGCTTTTGCAGGATCTGGTGCAACGTACGGTTCGACCAGGCCGGTGCCCGCCCGCCATAGAACAGACCATCGGGATGACTGTGCTGGCCGCCCTCGACAATCGACATCACCGCCGGCCAGCCATGATCGTGGATCTGCTGGTTAAGCAGCGCATCGGCGTGATCACGCTCGGGGCCTGTCAATTCAGTGCAGGCATAGATTTCATGCAGCGCGGCGTAGGCCCGGTTGTCCGGCAGTGGATGTTCAAAGTTCAGGTGATTGCGGTTCAGGTCGATGTTGTCTTCGTTGACCCGACGCAACCACGCCGCGCCCCAGGGATTGATCAGATGAACGAACACCACGGCGACATCGGCCGGCAGTGAACGCTTGCCCAATTCCTGCATCCATTTGATCTGACAGCCCGAACCATAGAAACCTTCGACCCCGTGAGTGCCGCTCAACGCGATCAGCAAGCGTTTGGCGCCCGGATCACCGAGCACCGCCACATCGGTGCTCAACGGCTCACCGAACGGCCCTTTGAGCGGGTGCGGGTACTCAGTCAGCGTCGCGCCGGCCGTGGTCGCTGCGGCCAGAAACTGTTCACGCTGGGTGCGATAGCCGGGCTGGGTGGGAAAGTCGGTCTGCATGTCTGCCTCTTGTTTGTTTTCTGGCCTGCCTGTTGCCCTCGACCCTACAGAAAATCCGTCAATGGATGAAGGACAAAACGTCCTGTGGTTTGCGTCGCTTCCTGTCGGCCGATAAAGTCCCCTGAACTTTTCCCACGGACGGAGTGCCCCGCGTGTTCTCAACCCTTCATTTGAGCCGCTATCGCCTGTCAGCCCTTTCGCTGATTGCCAGTGCATTAATCCTCGCGGCGTGCAGTGCCCCGCCCTCCTCGACCTTACCGGTCGCACCGGAAACCGCCTCGGGCTATCGCACCGACCTGCAAACCCGCCACGCCTCGAAACACATGGCAGCAGCAGCCAACCCACTCGCCGCCGAAGCCGGGCGGGCGATGCTGCGTCAGGGCGGTTCGGCGATTGATGCCGCCATCGCCATGCAAGCAGTGCTGACGCTGGTCGAGCCGCAATCGTCGGGTATCGGTGGTGGCGCGTTGATCGTGTTGTGGGATGGCAAAGCCGTGCGCACGTACGACGGTCGCGAAACCGCGCCGGCCGGCGCCACCGAGAAGCTGTTCCTGCAGGCCGATGGCAAACCGATGCCGTTCACTCAGGCGCAGATTGGCGGTCGCTCGGTCGGCACGCCGGGCGTGTTGCGGGCGCTGGAACTGGCCCATCAAAAACACGGTCGCCTGCCTTGGGCGCAGCTGTTCGAGCCGGCGATCAAACTCGCGGAACAAGGCTTCGCCATCTCGCCGCGCCTGTATCAGTTGATTGCTTCGGATTCGTCCATGCAGCGCTCGCCGGACATGATGGCGTACTTCCTGAACGCGGATGGCAGCCCGAAAGCCGTCGGCACCTCACTGAAAAATCCGGCACTGGCCGCCGTGTTCAAACGCATCGCCAAGGAAGGTCCCGATGCACTGTACAAAGGCCCCATCGCGCAGGAAATCGTCGCCAAGGTTCAGGGCCACGCCAACCCCGGCACGCTGTCGCTGAACGACCTCAACGGCTACACCGCCAAGGAACGCGCGCCGCTGTGCACCGATTACAAGCGCTGGCAAGTCTGCGGCATGCCACCACCGTCGTCGGGCGGAATCGCCGTGGCGCAGATTCTCGGCACCTTGCAGGCGCTGGAAGCCCGCGACCCGCGTTATGCCCTGGCGCCACTGAAGCCAGTCAAAAGTGCCCAACCCGCCGGCATCGAACCGGCCCCTGAAGCCGTGCACCTGATCTCCGAAGCCGAGCGCCTCGCCTACGCCGACCGTGCACAGTACGTCGCCGACAGCGACTTCGTGCCCGTCCCGGTCAAAGGCCTGGTGGACCCGACCTATCTGGCCAGCCGCGCCGCTCTGATCGGTGATCGCAGCATGGGCACAGCCAAACCCGGCACGCCGCCGGGCATTCAGGTCGCCTACGCCCCGGACCGCTCGCCACTGCGCATTTCCACCTCGCAGGTGGTGGCGGTCGATGACCTGGGCGGTGCAGTGTCGATGACCACCACGGTCGAATCCGCGTTCGGCTCGCACCTGATGGTCCAGGGCTTTCTGCTCAACAACCAGATGACCGACTTCTCATTCATCCCCGAAGAAAACGGGCAAAAGGTCGCCAACCGCGTCGAACCCGGCAAACGCCCGCGCTCGTCCATGGCGCCGACCCTGATCTTCGACCGCCAGAGCGGCGAATTCCTCGCCACCATCGGCTCTCCCGGCGGCTCGCAAATCATCGAGTACGTGGCCAAATCCACCCTCGGCCTGCTCGACTGGAACCTCGACCCGCAAACCGCCATCAACCTGCCCAACTTCGGCAGCCGCAACGGCCCGACCGAACTGGAACGCGGGCAGTTCAGCGCCGAGCTGATTCAGGCGCTGAAGGACAAGGGGCACAACGTGAGCGAGATCGACATGACCAGCGGGACACAGGCGATTGTCCGGGTCAGGGATGCGCAGGGGAAAGCGTCGCTTGCGGGTGGAGCGGATCCAAGGCGTGAGGGGGAAGCGTTGGGGGATTGAGTCCTACATGGCAGGGAAAAGGCTTACCGGGAGGTAAGCCTTTTTTATGGAGAACCCATCCTGATCGTCCAGCTTGCGCAGCCTTTTCCTACCCGCAGATGAATGCTTCCAAGATAGAGTTTGAAGACCTATTTCCCGAAGCCGACCAGGCCCGCTCCATCAAAACAGCTGTCAGCGAGACTTGATTAAAGAAATCGAACTCGCGTCCCGACAATCTCTTTAGATTTGCATCAGTCCCATCATGGGACTAGGATCGTGCCATGAGAATCATCGCTATCAGCCAGTTAAAAAGGTTTTGGGAGAAATATCCGGACTCGGAACAACCATTCCTGGCCTGGATTGACGAGGCAAAAATCGCTGAGTGGAAAACGCCAGCGGACATAAAGGCTCATTTTACGACCGCCAGTATTCTCAAAAGCCGCAGAGTTGTGTTCAACATCAAAGGCAATGACTTTCGACTGGTAGTTGCCGTGGCCTATCGCTTCGGCGCCGTGTACATAAAATTTGTCGGCACCCACAAACAGTACGACGCAGTCGACGCCAACACTGTCGAGATGGAGTAACCCATGAATATTCGTCCGATTCACACCGACGAGGACTACCGTGCAGCCCTTAAGAGCGTGTCAGCAATGTTCGACAATGAACCAGAGCCTGGCACCCCTGAGGGTGACTACTTCGACATCATGATCACGCTTATTGAAGCGTATGAATCGAAGCAGTTTCCTGTCGATTTGCCCAATCCGATCGATGCAATCAAATTTCGCATGGAGCAATCTGGTCTGTCCGCCGCAGACCTTGCGCCCGCCATAGGCCGGACAAACCGAGTCTACGAAGTGCTCAACGGCAAGCGTGCATTAACGCTTCCTATGATCTGGAAACTTCATGATCTATTCGGCATACCTGCCGAGAGCTTGATCAAGCCTGTGAAGCAGGCTTGACCTTTATCCTGCCTGCAGTTGAAACCTCAAATTACGCCGGCACACCCAAAATAATATGCGACGCCTTGATCACCGCCGTCGCACTCACTCCCGGCGCCAGGCCCAGTTCTGCGACAGCCTGGCGTGTCACGATAGAGTAAACCTCGTCACCGCCATCGAGCCGGATCACCACTTCGGCGTTCACCGTGCCATCGATGACGCTGGTGACTTTGCCTTCGAGGCAGTTGCGCGCCGACAGGCGAATGTCACTGGATTCGGTCATCAACATGACCCACGGCGCTTTGACCAGCGCGATGGCTTCCTTGCCGACCGCCAGGCCGAGGCTTTTCACGCTTTCCATGGTGACCACCGCCACCAACTGATTGCCGCCCGCCAGTTTCAGCGATACCTCGGCGTTGACCGCGCCTGGTTGCAATTGACTGATGGTGCCTTTGAAAACGTTACGCGCGCTGACCTTCATGGTGTTGTCTCCTCAAATAGTTAGTTTTATTTAGCGAGAGATTTTCAAAGACTGCCGTGCCTTGTGCTTCTCCAACGCCAGCTCGATCAGACGACTGACCAGCTCGCTGTACGTCATGCCCGTGGCCTGCCACAACTTGGGGTACATGCTGATGCGGGTGAAACCGGGCAGCGAGTTGATCTCGTTGATCAGCACTTCACCGCTGTCCGTCAGGAACACATCGACCCGCGCCAGCCCGGAGCAGCCGAGCACCTGAAACGCCTCGACGGCCAGGGCACGAATGCGTTCGCTGGCTTCGGTGCTGATGTCAGCCGGAACCACCACTTGCGCGGCCTGTGCGTCGATGTACTTGCTGTCGTAGGAATAAAACCCGCTGCGCACGACGATTTCGCCACAGCCACTGGCGATAGCGTCTTCGTTGCCGAGCACCGCGCATTCGATCTCTCGACCGCTGACGGCGGATTCGACCAGCACTTTCTCGTCGAAACCGAGGGCCAGTTCGACCGCTGCCGTGTACTCGGCCTCATCGTTGACCTTGCTCACGCCCACCGAAGAGCCCTGATTCGCCGGTTTGACGAACAGCGGCAGCCCGAGTTTGCCCCGGACCTCGGCGAACCCGGTGCGCTTGGCGGTTGCGCGGGTCAGGGTCACGAACGGCGTCACCGCCAACCCGGCATCGCGCAGCAGGCGTTTGCTGATGTCCTTGTCCATACATACCGCCGAGCCCAGCACATCGGAGCCGACAAACGGCAGATCGGCCATGCGCAGCAACCCTTGCAGGCAACCGTCTTCACCCAGCGTGCCGTGGACGATCGGGAAGATCACATCCACATGGCCCAACAGCTCCTGACTGGAAGTCTCCACCAATTGCTGACGGGTTTTGCCCGGCACCACGGCGAGTTCGCGGTTGGATTGGTTGAGGGCGATCAGCGCCGGGTTTTCCTGGTTGAGCAGGAAATTCGACGGATCGTTCAAGTGCCAATGACCCTGCTTGTCGATACCGATCAACACCGGATCGAAGCGCGAACGATCCAGTGCGTCGACGATGTTTTTCGCCGATTGCAGCGACACTTCGTGCTCCGCCGAACGGCCGCCAAAAATAATGCCTACCCGCAGTTTGCTCATTCAGAACTCCTTAGCGACTGGCCACCAGATGCGCACCGAACAACAGGTAGCAACTGCCGGCAAAGCGATCCAGCCATTGGCGCGAACGGTCGTACACCCGCGCCATCCGACGGCTGGAGAAAACCAGCGCCACGCTGCAATACCAACTGAACGACAACGTCGCCATGGTCAATACGGCCAGCGCCAGCAATGTCGGGGGCACCGTCGCGGGCATGGCGGTCGCGAAGATCGTCGCCACGAACAGTGCGGATTTTGGGTTGGTCATGTTGCCCAGAAAACCCTGGCCATACACCGACCACAATGTGCGCCCCGCGCCGTCAATCAAGCGGCTGTCGCCCGCAGCAACCGGCGGTTTGCGCTTGAACTGCTTCAAGCCGAGATAGATCAGGTAACAACCACCGGCAATCTTGAAGCTCAGGTAAAGCGTCGGCGCCGCGCTGAACAGCGACTTGATACCCAACCCGCCCGCCAGCCCCCAGAGCACCGTGCCGGTGGCCACGCCCAGCGCAGCCACCACGCCGTGACGTTTGGATTGACTGGCTGCCAGTTGCGCGATGTTGAAGAAGTTCGGCCCCGGCGTCACCACCGCAACCGTCCACAACAGCGCCAGCGACAACAACGGAGCGGCGTAGCTCAGGTGGGATATTTCCATAATGTGGGTCGCCTTCTTGGCTGCAGAGGATGCGCAACACATTGCAACATTTGCACTCGGTTTTCTACTCGCGCGAGACCTTCCATCCGCCAGCAGACAGACGACCGGTCACTGAGCTAACGTGTTCTGCATCAAGCTCAAGATAACGATAACCATGGCTCGACACCCGCCTCGCAATGACTGGTTCCACCGCGCGCCCGACGTTTCCGGCCTGCAGCGTTTCGAAGCGTTTTTTGCCGGTCACGGCTACGACTTGCACCGCCACGACACCTACGCCATCGGTCACACCCTGGCCGGCGTGCAGAGTTACCAGTACCGCGGCGCCTGGCGCCACAGCCTGCCCGGCGGGACGATGGTGCTGCATCCGGACGAAGTCCACGATGGCGAGGCCGGGACCGAGAGCGGGTTCCACTACCGGATGATGTACATCGAACCGGCGCTGATCCAGCAGATGCTCGGCGGTCAGCCGTTGCCGTTCATCAAGAACGGGCTGTCGACCGACCCACGCCTGTTCGCCGCCACCCAAGTGCTGCTGCGCAGTCTCGATTGCCCGCTCGAACCGCTGGAAGAACAGGACGCGCTGTTCGATCTGGCGCAAGCCTTGAACACTGTCGGCGGAGTGACCACCACGCGCCCAAGCTTCGATTATGTGGCAGCGGAACGCGCGCGGGAGTACATGCACAGCGCCCTGGATCGCACCGTGACCCTGGAAGAACTGGCGCACCACAGCGGTCGGGATCGCTGGAGCCTGTCCCGGGACTTTCGCCTGTTGTTCGGCACCAGCCCTTATCGATACCTGACCATGCGTCGCCTGGACCTGGTCCGTTCGCTGTTGATTCAGGGCCAGTCGCTGGTCAGTGCCGCGCTGATCGCCGGCTTCACCGATCAGAGCCACATGACCCGCCAGTTCAGCAAAACCTACGGCTTGTCACCGGCGCGCTGGATGAAAATGCACCGGCGCTGAGCCACGCACAATCGTACAAGAAGCGCGCCGTTGCGCTGGTTACCGTGGTTCTACGATCAACCACTAGAGCTGCTTCATGAAAGCTTACGAAAGCCTGAACTTCGCCGAAAAAATCTCACGAATCGACTCGCACTGGACACCGCGCGTCATTGCCGAAATGAACGACTACCAGTTCAAGGTGGTGAAGCTGCTGGGGGATTTCATCTGGCACGACCACCTCGATACCGACGAAGCCTTCATCGTGCTCGAAGGCCAGTTGCGCATCGATTTTCGTGATGGCCACGTGCTGGTGAACGCCGGCGAAATGTACGTGGTGTCCAAGGGCATCGAGCACAAGCCGTTCGCCGAGCAAGAGGTGAAACTCCTGCTGATCGAACCCCGGGGCGTGTTGAACACCGGCGACAAGGGTGGCGAACGCACGGCAGAGAATGACCTCTGGGTCTGAAGTCTTACGGCTGCAAGGCTTTGCCGTCCACCGGATCACCGATGGTCAGGAAATGCCCGCCCGCCACGTGGTGCAAGGTGCGCAACGCATCGTGCCCCTCGAAGTGCCAGCGACCGTCGCTGAACACGCGCTCGTCCGCCTGGGCCGCAATCACTTCGGCCAGGAACAGATCGTATTGTTGGTGATTGTTCGGTTCCGGCAGCAACCGGCATTCCAGCCAGGCCACGCAACCTTCGAGCATCGGCGCGTCGATCAACTCGCCGCTGAAAGTCTGCAAGCCATAGGTCTGGAATTTGTCCCGGCCCTGGCCTTGAGTCAGCTCCAGGCCCGAGGTCGAGCCGACGGTTTGCGCGATATCGGCCTGGGCAGCACAGGGTACGTTCAAAACGAATGTGCCCGACGCTTCCAGCAGGTGCCGGGTCCAGGTGGACTTGTCCAGCACCACGGCAATTTTCGGCGGTTCGAAATCCAGTGGCATGGCCCAGGCCGCCGCCATGATGTTGCGCTGCCCGTCATGGGCCGCGCTGACCAGCACGGTCGGCCCATGGTTGAGCAGGCGATAAGCCTTGGACAAGGGAACCGGACGGCGATGGGAAGCGCTCATGGGATCTGCTCCTGGGAAAAGAGCCGATTGTAACGATATCCGCCCGGTTCGCAGGCATCAAGTCGTTAGCTGGTTGGCAAACTGCCCGACCGCGTTCACCACTTTCTGCGCGCCGTCCTGAATCTCGACAATCACCGTACCCGCCTCTGCCGCCAGCGCCAGCCCCTGCTCTGCCTGAGTTTTGCCGTCGGTCATCAGCGACACCGCATTACGCGCCATGTCCTGGTTCTGACGCACCACCACGACAATTTCATCGGTGGCCTGACTGGTGCGCGAAGCCAATTGTCGGACCTCGTCCGCGACCACGGCAAAACCACGACCCTGCTCACCGGCACGGGCCGCTTCGATCGCCGCGTTGAGTGCCAGCAGGTTGGTCTGTTCGGCGATGCCGCTGATGGTTTTGACGATGGTGCCGATCACCAGCGACTGCTCGTTCAAGGCCTCGATGCCCTCGCCGGCCGTTTGCATGTGCTTGGCCAGGTCGCGCATCACATTCACCGCTTGCGTCACCACGGCCGTGCCGCGCTGGGCGCTTTGATCGGTTTGCTGCGAGGTGCCGTAGGCAATGTTCGCCGCTTCAGCGACGGCCAGCTCCTGATTGACCTGATCGGTGATCACCGTGGCGAACTTCACCACTTTGTAGAGTTTGTTATTGGCGTCGACCACCGGGTTGTAGGACGCCTCCAGCCAGACCGTACGCCCGTGGCTATCCACGCGCTTGAAACGGCCGGCCACGAACTCGCCGGAATTCAGGCGACGCCAGAAGTCCTGATACTCGGCACTGGTGTGCTCCTGCGCTTCACAGAAGAGACGGTGATGTTTGCCTTTGATCTGCGCGAGGCTGTAACCCATGCCGTTGAGGAAGCGGTCGTTGGCCGACAACACGTTGCCAGCGAGGTCGAACTCGATCACCGCCGTCGAGCGCACCAGCGCGCCGATCAGGTTCTCGTGTTCACGGGATGCCTCGATGGTGCGGGTCAGGTCACTGGAGTAAATCGAGAAATGCTTGATCCGCCCGTCCCCGGAGCGCACCGGCTGCACAATCGAACGCAACCAGGCCTCTTGGCCATCGCCACGCAACAAGCGCACCGCACCGGCAAAGTGCTCACCTCGGGTCAGCGCAGCCTTGAAGCGGTGATGGAATTCGTCGGACTTCACGTGAACCGGAACGATGTCTTCGATAGGACGATTGATCAGGTCATGGCTCTTGTAGAGCATCTCACTGAGAAAATTCTGATTGACCGATTGAATCCGCCCGTCGGGATCCAGGGTCAGGACCAGCATCTCGCTTTCCAGACTTTCCTTCACTTGCTGAAGGCTGGAGAGTTCTTCGCGAAGAGCCGACAACTCTTGCTTCAAGCGTTTGTTGAACATGGGAAAGCACCGATGGACAGAGATAGAAAGCGGCATTCAGCCTAGCCATCGGCCTTGGGGATATTTTCTGAAGAGTGTTTCAGGGTTGTCCTACAAAAATAATTGTCATGGACGCAGCGCCACCTTCAATCAGATGGCGCCAGCCGCCGGGCAAGTGCCTGTGCTCGGCGTACGCGCACCGAAATACAGCGCGCTGCTCACGCCCACCGCGCCCATCACCGCGCAGAAAATCACGCAGATCCAAGGGCTCCACGGCATCAGACCGATCAGCAACAGCGGCGTGATACTTGCCCACGCGGCGTAGGCAATGTTGTACGTGAAGGAAATCCCCGAGACGCGAATCCGCGCCGGGAACAGGCTGATCATCACCGATGGTACCGCGCCGACCACGCCACAACTCAGGCCGGCAATCGCGTACGCCAGACCGATCCAGTTGCCGCCGATGATCAGGCAGGTATAAAGCACGCCGATGCCCAGCGGCAGCAGCAGGCTGTACAGCATCACGGTGCGCCAGGCGCCGATACGGTCGACGAGCAAACCGGCGAGTACGCAGCCGATGTTCAGGAACACGATGCCCAATGCGCTCAGGCCAAAGGTGTGGCTGGCGGTCATGCCGAAGGTTTTCTGCATCATGGTCGGGGTGATGACCACAAACACCACCACGGCTGAAGTCAGCACGCAGGTGAGGATCATCGCCGGCAAAATGGCCAGGCGATGCTCACGCAGGACCGTGCGCAGTGGCAGTTCGACGGCGGCATCACGCTTCGCCTGCATCGCCATGAACACCGGGGTTTCATTGAGCCAGCGGCGCAGCCAGACGCCTATCACGCCAAATACGCCGCCCAGCAGGAACGGGTAACGCCATGCGTAATCGAGGATCTCCGTCGGGGTGAACGCCTGTGCCAGAAAGGTCGCTGTCAGCGCGCCGATCAAGTAGCCAAAGGTCAGCCCGGCTTGAAGGAAACCCAGTGCATAACCGCGATGCCCGGCCGGCGCGTGCTCGGCGACGAACACCCAGGCGCTTGGCACTTCCCCGCCCACCGCCGCGCCTTGCAGTACCCGCAGGACCAACAGCAGCAAGGGTGCGAAATAACCGATCTGGGCGTAGGTCGGCATGATGCCGATCAGCAGGCACGGCAGCGCCATCATCAGAATGCTCAGGCTGAAGACTTTCTTGCGCCCCAGACGGTCGGCGAAATGCGCCATCAGAATCCCGCCCAACGGCCGCGCCAGGTAACCGGTGACAAAAATCCCGAAACTTTGCAGCAGGCGCAGCCATTCGGGCATTTCCGGCGGGAAGAACAGCTGACTGAGGGTCAGGGCGAAAAACACGAAGATGATGAAATCGTAGATTTCCAGCGCGCCGCCGAGGGCCGCAAGGCCGAGGGTCTTGTAGTCCGAACGGCTGAACGGTGCCGGGCGCGAATCGTTAAGGGCAGTCATCAAAAGAACTCTGGCATGGGCAAAAAACCAAGGCGCCCATGGTCTACGCAAACGCGCCAGCGGACAACCCGTTAGACCATAGTCCCGTATCGGTAAAACTTCGTCACAAATCCTGACCGATTGATTTACTGTTGGCGCCTGTCCAGACGGGCGTTGCAGCCAGTGCCGATCAAAAACTGTAGGAGCGAGCCTGCTCGCGATGGACTCGAGAACACCGCGTTTAACCAGTAAACACGCGTCATCGTTTACGACCATCGCGAGCAGGCTCGCTCCCACAATAAAAACGGCGTTAGGTCTTTGCAGCCCTGAAGACCACAACAATCATAAAAATTCGAGGTACTCCCGTGGCCGCTGATATCGAAGATACCCGCTCCGCCCGTTTTGCCCTGCGCTGTTCAAGTTTTGCCGAACGCTGGTTTCCTGATTCCTGGGTGTTTGCTGCGCTGGCGGTGATCATCGTCGCCGTGGCCACTCTGTTCATGGGTGCCAAACCCACCGATGCCGCGATGGCCTTCGGTGACGGGTTCTGGAGCCTGATCCCGTTCACCATGCAGATGGCGTTCGTGGTAATCGGAGGTTATGTAGTCGCCAGCTCGCCGCCCGCCGTCAAGCTGATCGACCGTCTGGCGCGCATCCCCAAGAACGGCCGTTCCGCCGTGGCGTGGGTGGCGCTGATTTCCATGGTCGCATCGCTGTTGAACTGGGGCTTGTCGCTGGTGTTCGGCGGCTTGTTGGTGCGCGCCCTCGCCCGCCGCGTCGACCTGAAAATGGATTATCGCGCCGCCGGTGCTGCCGCCTACCTGGGCCTTGGCGCGGTGTGGGCCCTGGGCCTGTCGTCGTCCGCCGCGCAGTTGCAGGCCAACCCGGCCAGTTTGCCGCCGTCGATTCTGTCGATCACCGGGGTGATACCGTTCACGCAAACCATCTTTCTCTGGCAGTCCGGCGTCATGTTGCTGGCGCTGATCGTGATCTCGCTGATCATTGCCTACGCCACCGCCCCAGGCCCGAACTCGGCCCGCGATGCCAAAGCCTGCGGTATCGACCCGAGCTTCAACCTGCCACCGCTGCAACCGCGCACTCGCCCCGGCGAATGGCTGGAACACAGCCCGCTACTGACGATTTTGCTGGTGCTGCTGGCGGCCGGGTGGCTGTTCCACGAGTTCTCGACCAAACCGGCGATCAGTGCGATTTCCGGGCTGAACACCTACAACTTCCTGTTCATCATGCTCGGTGCCTTGCTGCACTGGCGCCCGCGCAGTTTCCTCGATGCGGTGTCCCGCGCGGTGCCGACTACCACCGGCGTGCTGATCCAGTTCCCGTTGTACGGCTCGATCGCCGCGCTGATGACCACGGTCAAAGGCACTGACGCGCAGACCCTGGCGCACCACATCTCGACGTTTTTCGTACAAATCGCGTCCCACGACACCTACGCGCTGCTGATGGGTGTGTACTCGGCGATCCTCGGCTTCTTCATCCCGTCGGGCGGCGGCAAGTGGATCATCGAAGCGCCGTATGTGATGCAAGTGGCCACCGACCTGAACTACCACCTGGGCTGGGCCGTGCAGATCTACAACGCCGCCGAAGCCCTGCCGAACCTGATCAACCCGTTCTACATGCTGCCGCTGCTGGGCGTGCTGGGCTTGAAGGCTCGGGACTTGATCGGGTTTTCGTTCGTGCAACTGCTGGTGCACACGCCGCTGGTGCTGTTCCTGCTGTGGGCGCTGGGGACGACGCTGACGTATACGGCGCCGGTGATGCCGTAAACGGAGTTGATTGCACCTGCTGTGAGGCAGGTGCAATCAGGCTTGATCGGTGGGTAACACCTTCAGAAGTTCAGGCAAGGCCGCCTGAACCGTATCCCATACCACTTCAAGATTGATATCGAAGTAGCCATGAGCAATGCGATTGCGCATACCCCGCATGCTGCGCCAAGGCACCTGAGTGTTCTGCGTGGCGAACTCGGCGTAGCGGTCCATGATTTTTGTCGCGGCCTCTCCGATAATGATGAGGCTCATGATGACGGCTTGCTGGGTTCGCTTGTCCTCGAAGAACTCTTCTTTACTCAATCCTTCGACAAAAACCAGCGCATCCACAGCGGCCTGACGCATGTGCTCAAGGTAGTCGCCGAGACGGTTTTCGATCATACAGGACGAGCCTGCTCAAGCACTTGCTGGCGAAATTTCAACGGAAGATCGCCGGGCGTCAGCAGGTCGACACTCACTCCCAACAAATCCTCAAGCTCGACCTGAAGGCCGCCCAGATCGAAAAGAGTGGCACCAGGCAGTGCATCTACCAGCAAATCGAGGTCACTCCCCTCTTTATCCGTTCCGAGCAACGCCGAACCAAACACCCGAGGGTTGGCGGTACGAAAGCGGCCTACAACCTCGCGAACGGCTGCTCGTTGCAGATCAAGAGCGGTGGAGGGCTTCATTTTTCACCTTTACCCAGTGCAGTATTGCGCCAGTCTAGCAGTGCTTGAGTGAGGTAAACACTGCGCCACTTGTAAGCTGACCTGTCGCATTGCACTGTACTCGCCTCCGCTTTGGGGGCCCACACGCTGAAAAGGATCTGAGCATGTTCAAACTCGCAGCACTCACCCTTGCCGCCCTGACCCTGAGCACTGCCGCCCAGGCGGATGCCGATCTGAAGCTGGGCAGCACCGAGCGCGTCACCCGGCTGTTCGCTTACCCCAACAATTGCAACGTGATCTGCTTTCGCAACTGGACGCTGGAGCAAACCGTCGAGCATTACCTGACGCAGAGCGTGCAGCGTGATGGTTACAGCGATGCGAAGGTGCAGGTCAAAACCGATAACAATCAGCTCTATGCCGCAATCACCGGTGTGCCCAGGGGCTATGAAAAGCCGTTGGCAGCGTTGCTCGATGCCGGCGATCTGGCTTATACCGGCGCCAGCAAGTTGAATGCCGACGGCAAGTGGGCTTACAGCTGGTACTTGTTCCTGCCGCTGGGCATGGCCCTGGAGAACCGTAGAAGTGTCGAGTTGCTGCACTTCCCGCCTGATTACTCGCTGACTCAGGCCCAGGACTATCTGGAGTCCAAGACCACCGATCGCTGGGCCACGCTGCTGACGATCAACGGCATCCCTGCCGATCAGACGCCGGCTTTCCAGACCATCATCGACATCGCCCCGATCGCCGCGCCCTCCAACGCCGGCAAAGATCTGGAAGGCGTCTACGACTACTTCAAGGACTACCAGACCACCATGGTCAAGGAAGTCAGCCAGAACGCCAGCGGTGCCACGTTGCCGATGGTCGCGTTCGGTGCGCCGGTGCGTAACTGGATCAAGCAGCAATACGGGCCGACCGTAAACGTGCTGGGCCTGGCAACCATCAGTCCGAAAGAAGGGGTGAAAGTGCCGGTGCTGGGTTCCAACCACCCGAGCTACATCTGGTACGCCGCCGACCCGGACAGCTACACCGGTAAAGATGCCCAGGCCCAGGCCGACGCAGCGGGCCTGAAAGTCATGGGCCAGGACTTGAGTGCCGCATGCTGGCAAGCCGCCATGGGCCGCGACCTCGACAGCAATCCAGACATTGAGCTGAGAAGTTGCACCCAGACCTGGCAAGTGGCCCAGGCAGTTAAAACCTGCGAACTGTTCTACACCTCGATCCGCAACCTGACACCTGGACAAGCCACGGCCAAATGCGCGACGACGCCGATCAAGGCTCAACTCAAACAGCTCAAGGTCCCCACGCCTGCGACCGCAGTGCCTGCTACGCATCTGTAAAAAACTGAACGGCGTTCCTGCGTGAGCCTTGGCTGACGTGGGAACGCGCGCTTTTCCTCTGTCAGTTATGACAGTAGACCGGTGGTTTTTTTTGCGAGAGTCTTGAGGCGTACCCATGTGCTGCAGGGCTGACAGGATGTCAGCTGACGGAGGTCGCAGCACCCCGCCGACAAGGATTGTGATGAAACCCCATGCTGAGCAAGGAATCACCTCACCGCCATTCAATGGCATCTATCCGTTTATGGAATTGCCCCCTCGACTGGGATTCCCTACCACGCAAGACTTTCAAATCATCAACAATGCCCAGAGAGAGCCAATCGCTGTCGCCGCTTTGCGCGAATTCCCTCGGTTCAGCCGAATCTGCCGTATTTCCGGGCATTTGCTGCCCTATCGCTGCCGACACACTCGGCAAATGGCGCCGGGCATTCATGTCTATGACCCGCGCTTCCTGGGCCTGCTCAGACACTCCTGCGATCCCAAGGTCTATCCCGACATGAGTGAGCTGTGGTTATGGGCGCTCAAAGACATCAAAAAAGGTGATCGGCTGACGATGGATTTCGCCACGACGGAAGACAGGCTGCAGCGGCAGTTTGCCTGCCGTTGCGGTTGTCCTTGCTGCCGTGGCTGGATCACCGGCTACAACGAATCGCCGAATGCCGATGGCCAGTTGTTCTTCCAGAATTGGCGCCGATGACGCCGGGGGCTTTTACAGCGGCTCGAATGGACGCAGGCGGTACTGCGGCGGCAACTGCTCGAAACCACTGATGGTGGCATTCAGGCTCTTCCACCGACCGTCCTTGATGCCATAGATGCAGCCGTGAATCGACAGTTTCTGCCCGCGGTGCCAGGCGTTTTGCACAATGCTGGTGTGCCCGACGTTGGCCACTTGCTGGATCACGTTGAGTTCGCAGAGGCGGTCGACCCGCTCTTCTTCGGTTGGCAGTTTGGAGAGTTCTTCGCGCTTCTCGTAGTAAAGGTCACGAATCGACCGCAGCCAGCCATCGATCAAGCCGAACTGGCGATCCTGCATCGACGCACGCACGCCGCCGCAGCCATAGTGGCCGGTAACGAGGATGTGTTTGACCTTGAGCACGTCCACCGCGTACTGAATCACCGACAGGCAGTTGAGGTCGGTGTGCAGCACCACGTTGGCCACGTTGCGGTGGACGAACAGGTCACCGGGCAGCATGCCGACAATCTCGTTCGCCGGTACGCGGGCGTCGGAACAGCCGATCCAGAGGAATTCCGGCGTTTGCTGACGCGCCAGTTTGGCGAAGAAATCAGGATCTTCTTTGGTGATCGCGTCAGCCCAGCGCTCGTTGTTATCAATCAGATCTTGTAAGTCGTTCATGCAATGAAGCCTCGAGAATGATGCGCTGCTTTGACAGACAACCGCCCGTCGGGGTCACGCGCAAGATGCAGATTGCCGATGAGGCATATTACCGGTGTTCCCTGCCGGCGGAATTCCGGGCAGCCCAGTGGGTCTACCGTAGTAAGGCTCACAGTATGAGGAATTACCATGAATGATTCACGACGTCCGTACGATGCGGCGCAACCCGAGCCCATCGACGACAACGAAGACCGCATGGGTTCGCTGCAGGAGCTGGATTTCGACGAGGAAGAACCCAGCGCGAAAATCGGCGACGAACTGACGCAAACGGAACGCGAGCGACTGATACCGCGCGCGCGCGTGCGTGAAGCCGGCATGACCGGCGCCTCGACCGCTGATCATGAATCCACCGATGATGACATGAGCCCGGAAACGTTGATCCGTGAAGACGGTGCGCGGGATGCGCATGAGGCCGGTGACGATTACCGGGCCGATTGGGATTTGAGCATCGTCGATGAAGATGACATCGGTGGGGGTAATGGGCTGGATGAAGAAGAACTGGCGCGGCTGGATCCGCTGGATGGGAATCGGTGATCGTGGGTGTCAATGAGGACGCCTTCGCGGGCAAGCCTCGCTCCTACAGGATTTGTGGCGTTCTTGCATTTGTGAACGCCGAAATCCTGTAGGAGCGAGCGGGCGGCGATCCGACTTGCCCGCGAAGCTTTTAAGGCTCAATCCACCAAAGTGCAGGCCATGACCACCGCATCTTCGCGCCCACCCACCGCCGGATAATAATCCCGACGCCGGCCAATCTCGTTGAACCCATACCGCTCATACAACCGGAACGCCGAGCGATTGCTGTCGCGCACTTCCAGAAAACATTCCCGCGCCTCAGCCTTGTAGGCAATCGACATCAGGTGCTCCAGCAGCGTCAAACCCAGGCCACGGCCCTGATTTTCCGGTTTGACGGTGATGTTCAGCAGGTGCGCTTCATCCAGAATGATCTGCACCACACCGTGCCCGACCTGCTGTGAACCTTCAAACATCAGCCAGATCTGGTACTTGCCCAGCCCATCGAGAAAAATCCCGCGGGTCCAGGGATGGCTGTACGCCGCGAATTCAATTTTCAGGACAGCGTCCAGGTCCGCCTCGGTCATCGGGCGAAACGATACAGCGTCACTCATTCGATTCTTTCCAGCGCGCCATCAGCCGACGCATGGCTTGCCAGACATCAGCCTTACGCTGTGGCTCTTCCATTAATAATTCCAGGCCCGGCAGGGCCCAGACCGCGCCCAGGCCTTCGACCTGAAGTTCACGATTGAAGGATTCGGCGTTGGCCTCGCCGGCAAAACGCACCGCCGGCAGGCCGATCAGCCACACGCAGACGCACGGTGCGTCTTCCAGCCGGGCCGAGAGAAAACCTTGTACGAAATCACGAGCCGCTTCCGGGCCTTGATCCATGGTGCCGCGAACCAACAATGGCCAGCGCACCGGTTCGCCGACAATTTGCGGGCTGTCCGGCAGACCGGCGGCGCGCAACATGTCCTTGAGCAGCAGATAGGCGGGATCGCGGGTCTGGAAGGTTTCGCCTGTGGGTAACTCCACCAACAGCAGGCAACGACCGGCGCGCAGCAATTGCAGGGCAAATCGCGGTGGCGGCACGACCGGCGCCTTGACCGCGACCGGTGCCTCTTCTTCTTCGACCTTGGCGTTGGTGCGCGTGCTGGCCAACGATGGCCGCGGCACCTCGATTTTTACCCGTTCGGCCGGTTTGACCACAGGTTCCACAGGCGCATCGGCCACTGGAGCCAGCGCCACTGGCGCGACGACCAACGGCTCCGGCATTTCCAGCAGCTCGGGCCGCGAGGGCGCGGCGAAGGGCAATTCGGTACGCGGCAGCCAGTTGACCACCTGCATGGCGGTCAAATAAGCGCGGCGACGGGACTCGATTAGCAAAGGTCGGCCACTTGTGGATAACTAAAGTGCGCTGATTCTACCGCCCTTCGCTCAAGATCGCCCGCGCTTGATCGATACTCTTTCCCTTAGAAACAGCTACAGCCCGTCCCGAGAGTGAATCGCATCGGTCCCGATGCAGTACAATCGCGGCTTTTAATCGCCAACCAGCCGGCCATTCCGATGATCGAACCCAAGCGCGTCTTGCGCGCCCTCGCTGAACACTGGGCACTTCTGGAGCCACTGTGCGAGCACTTCGACCAAGGCACACTGAGCCTCAACGAACTGCGCACGCAACTGGCCGCCCAGCAACTCGACAGTACGCCGCAGGACATCACCAGCCTGCTGGACGTGTGGATCCGCCTCGACATTCTGGTTCCCGTGGCGAAAAGCCCGAACCGTTTCGAGCTCAACGCGCAGATCCACGACTTCCTCGCTTACCTGCGCCGTGAGCACCGCCTGGGCCTGTGCCTGGAAATCGAAGCCTATCTGCGTCATCTCGAACGCCTGGCCGGTTACATTCAGGACGCCTTCGACATCCGCGACGGCCACGACCTGGCGCGCCAATTGCGCCTGCTCGACATGCGTGTGCGTGATGTACTGAAGAAGCTCGCCAACGACGAACAGGCCCTGGTGGCCGTCGCCGAACGCGCCAAGACCAGCGACCGGCAGATTCCGCTGCGTCAGCGTTACGCCGAAGTGCTGGCGACCTGGGACGAATACGTCGAGCCGATGATTCAGTTGGTGAACGCCGACGGCGCCTTCGAACAAGGCGTGCGCAAGGTCGAAAATGTCCTGTTGAAGATGCTCACCGAGCAGCAACGCCTCGGCCACCTGGTCGATGACGACATGCTGCTGCGCACCCACGCACGTATCCTTGAAATGCAGACCAGCGCTCAATTGACGCTGCGTCATGCTCGCGAACTGCTGCTGCCGCTGCGTGAAGAAGCTCGCCGTCACAACGCCGTGACCCGTGGCGCAGCGCTGGCCTTGTCGGCCATCCGTCGCAAAGGTATCGACGCGGTGCCACAAGCGGCGATGCCGATGTTCACCCGGCCGCAAAGCACCTTCCTCGGCAGCGCCAGTCAGGTCGAAGCCTACGTCTACGCGCTGGCCCGTTTCGAGCCGAAACCGGCGCGTTTCCCCAAGGCCCACAAGACCCAGAAAGGCGAAGCGCCACGCGCACCACGTACCGTTCGCGAAATGCTTGAACGTTGTGAAGACGCGCTGCCAATGCCAGACCTGATGACTTGGCTGCTGGAACAGGAACCGAACGGCGCCACCGACGAATTGCTGTACTGGTTCTCGCGCCTGTCGCGGGAAAAACGCTTCAAACGCGAGCGTCTGGAACGCCGCGATTACCACACTCATGAGCACCAGGTCAGCCTGCGCTCCTTCGCCCTGCTCTCGGCCAGCGACACCGCCGCCGAGGATTCTGCGAGCATTCCACATGCATCTTGATCTATCCGAACTGTCCCAGCTGGCACCGATCTTTCGCGAGCTGTTCAAGGGCTACCACGTCAGCCGCCGCGATCCGGAGCTGTACGCGCAACTGTCGAACTTCCAGGACCAGTACCGCACGCTGTTCAAGGCACTGGGTTTTGAACTGGTCTGCGACACCCGCGGTTTCTACTACTTTGTGCCGGACCTCGCCGCCGCTGCGGTGAACAAGACCGCGCAGCGTCTGGCGCTGTTCACCTTTATCCTCGTCGAGCATCTGGCCGATCAGGGCCGTGACCCGATTGCCGTGCTCGATGGCGGCAGCCTCGGTCGCGATGAATTGCCGTCGTTGCTGGAAAAATACCGCGACCTGTTCATCCAGGCCGAAGTGCAGACCGTCGAAGAACTCGAAGAAAAAATCATGCGCCGCATGACACAGCTTGGGTTCGCCGGCGAAGAAAACGGCGTCTACCGTTTCCTGCCGCCGATGCACCGTTTCCTCGACGTGTGCCTGTCGGTTCAGCAGGACCGTGACCTGGCCGCCAGCCTGCACAGCGTGCTGCCGCTGCCGGTTCCGGTACTGATCGACGACGACAGCGACGAAAAACTGCTGCAAACCGATGATCCGCTGGACTTGAGCGACTTCGAAGAAGAAAGCGAAGAAGACGCCATGGCCCGCGCCATTACCGAAGAACAGGAGACCGACGCATGAGCAAGGAACGCTACGGCATTCGCCGCTTTGCCCTTTTGAACACCGCCGGTTACAGCCTCGGCCTGTTTCCGCTGGAAGAACCGTTGTCGGTCTACGGCGCGAACAACCTCGGTAAATCCGCCTCGATCAACGCCTTGCAGTTCCCGATTCTGGCGCGCATGTCAGACATGAGTTTCGGCAAGTACAGCCTGGAACAGTCCCGGCGTTTCTACTTCGCTTCGGACACCAGTTACATCCTGGTGGAAGTCTCGCTGCCCCACGGCCCGCACGTGATCGGCGTGGTCGGTCGCGGCCCGGGCGGTGGTTTCGGTCACCAGTTCTTTGCCTATGCCGGCAAACTCGACCTGGCCCATTACCAGAAAAACGACACCTGCCTGCGCCAGAAAGAACTGTTCACCAACCTTGAGCGCGAAGGCCTGAAAGCCTACGAACTCAAGCCGGATGAACTGCGTCGTTTGCTGGTCGGCGGCCACACCTCGATTCCGCTGGACCTGACCCTGATTCCGCTGCGTTCCACCAGCGAGCAGAGCCTGAAGACCTTCCGCGCGCTGTTCATCAACCTGCTGCACATGCGCGAAATCACCGCGGCCAAGCTCAAGCAGTTGTTCCTCGATGCTTTCGAACACAGCCTGCGTTCCGGCAGCGTCGATTACATCGCTGCGTGCGAAGAAGCCTTCCGCGATGTACGACGCATGGAGCAGGACTACAACTCGCTGGTCACCGCCGGCCCGCTGGTTGAAGCGCTGGCCGCAGGCGTTGCTCAGCGCAATATTCTGCGTGGCAAACTGCACCGGATCTCGCCGCTGCTCGATTCCTTGCTCGGCACCTGGTCGGACTACGCCAGTGCGCGCAAGGAAGAACTGACGATTCAGGCCGAGCACTACCGCAACGAACAGGACGCGCTGCAAAACGATCAGCGTGGCGGCACGCAGGAGCTGATGCGTCTGGAGCGGGAAATCACCGGTATCCAGCGCTGGCTCGGCGAGTTGTCCGTGCTCAAGCATCGCTTCGCGTTGGTGACTGACGTCAAGGTCCTGGAGCAGCAATTGCTCGCGGCCAAGGACGCGCACGATGAACTGGCCGGTGCGCTGGCGCAGTCGCGGCAGTTCTCTGCCGAAGACCTGGAAGAGCGTCTGCGCGATCTGGAAAAACGCCTGAAGTCGGTGAAACAGCAACTCGATCACGCCGACAACAACAGCTACGCCCGTCTGCGTGAAGAGTTCTCGCAACAGGATGTCGAGCGTCTGATGCGCCTGTTCAACAGCGCGCTGTTCAGCCTGCCGTTGGGCGAGCATGGCATCACGCTGGACGAGGACGGTCAGTGGGTCAAATCCATGGAGCTGATCCTCGACGGCTTCAAAGGCGAGCGCTTCGAAGTGCCGGGCCTGTCCATCGACATCTCGCACATTGAACCTCCGGCGTTGCAGGCGCTGGCGGACCGCGCCGCGTTGCGCGATCAGAAAGACCGCCTGGAAAAAGAACTCAAGCAACTGAAAACCCAGGCTGCCGTGGTCGCCGACCGCGCAGCGAGCAAGACCCAGACCGAAGCGCTGTACCAGCAAGTGCTGGACGCGCAGAAAGCCCTGGAAGATTTCCGTCGCGCGCAAACCCTGAGCGCCGAGGAAGACGACAAGCTTGAGCAACTGGCGCAGATGGAAGCGGCGCAGGAAGAACTGAAGCGCTCCAGCGACGCCTTCACCGAACGTGTCCAGCAACTGTCGGCCAAGCTGCAACTGGTCGGCCGGCAGATCGGCGACATGGAAGCCAAGCAACGCACCCTCGACGACGCCCTGCGCCGCCGTCAGTTGTTGCCGGCAGACCTGCCGTTCGGCACGCCGTTCATGGACCCGATCGACGATTCCATGGACAACCTGTTGCCGCTGCTCAACGACTATCAGGACAGCTGGCAGGGCTTGCTGCGCAGCGATGGCCAGATCGACGCGTTGTACGCTCAGGTGCGCCTCAAGGGCGTGGCCAAGTTCGACAGCGAAGACGATATGGAGCGTCGCCTGCAACTGCTGATCAACGCGTATGCGCACCGCACCGACGAAGCCCTGACCCTCGGCAAGGCACGCCGCGCCGCGGTTACCGACATCGCCCGGACCCTGCGCAATATCCGCAGCGACTACGACAGCCTCGAGCATCAACTGGCGCTGTTCAACCGCGAGATCAACAAGCGTCAGGTCTCCAACCTGCAGAGCTTCCGCATCGTGCTTGCGCCGAACAAGGAAGCGCTCAAGCACATCGACCAGATCATCCACAGCGCCGGTCAGTACGAAGAAGGCGAAACCCTCTCCGTGTTCGACCTGAGCCAAAGCGCCGATCAGGACAACAAGAACGAAGAAGCCAAGGAATACCTGGCGCGCCTGGTAGCGGCGAACCACAACCAGCTTGGTCTCAAGGACTTGTTCGAACTGGCGTTCGAGATCACCAAGGTCAACGGTCAACCGGTGATCCACACCGACATCGACGGTGCTGCGTCCAACGGCACGACGATGACCATCAAGGCGCTGACCAACATGTACTTGTTGCTGCACTTGATGGACCGTGACCAGGCTGGTCGCGTGCGCCTACCGTACTACCTCGACGAAGCGGCGGACATCGACGAGAAAAACCAGGCCGCGTTGCTGGAAACCAGTCTGCAACTGGGCTTCGTGCCGATTCTGGCGAGTGTGAAGCCGCAGGTCTGCGCCAGTGTGGCGATTGACCTGGAAGGGGGTAGCGGGCCGAACGGGATCTACATCGATGAGGCGGACTGGAAGTACATCCGTCGTCACGATGAGGTGAAGGCTGTGGTTAACGTTGAGGCGGATGAACCGGAGCTGGATGCGGTCTGATCGACGTTAATTCCAAGGCAATAAAAAAGGCCGCGATCCAATTGGATCGCGGCCTTTTTAGTGGGCTTTCGTTAGTATCTTCGGTGATCTTGAGGGCCCCATCGCGAGCAGGCTCACTCCCACAGGTTGTATGTTTGACACAAATCCACTGTGGGAGTGAGCCTGCTCGCGATGGCGGCAGTGCGGTCGCCAATCAACTACTTACCCAGTGATATCTTCGGCGCCCACGTCAGCCATTCATCTTCAAACTTGTCGAACAACGGGAAGGTTTGCTCCGCTCTCGCCGGGTTACCCATGCGATCCCCATCCGGCGTGGCGAAAGCGATGCCGCCCTGAATCAGCGTCTCCAGCGATTCGGTACGAACCGTCGCGCCTTTGAACAAACCGTAATCGAAACCGAAACCGCTGGTGTTCCAGAATCGTGTGCCGCTGCGCACCAACGGCGCGTACTTCGGCTCGATCAGGATGTGAATCAACACACGGTCAGCCGTCTGGCCCAGTTCATACCCCGTCACCTTGCCCACGGTGACTTCGCGATACGTCACTGGTACGCCGATTTTCAACGAACCGCGGCGAGCGGCGCTGAGAACCAGACTTAACCCGGCTTCCTGTTTGGCGGTTTCAGGAGGATTGGCCAGCGCTACGAAGTTATTCTGCGACCCGAGGTTTTTCGCGGCCGGCTGCACTTCGATATATTGGCCGGTCACCAGGGTTTCCAGGTTCGACGTTTTGAGCAGACCCAGCTCGGGCTTGACCACCCAGAACTGACTGCCGGCCCGAGCGATACGCTCTGGCACTTCGGTGATCCGCGCGGTGAGCATCACCGATTGCAGGTCATCCGTGAGGTCAACGTCTTCAATCTTGCCGACGTCCAGACCTTTGAATCTCACCGGTGTGCCGCTGCGCAAGCCATCGGCGCGATCGACCTTGATCGTGATCACGGCGCCTTTCTGGTTGGCTTCGTCATGGCTGGCGAACAGACGGAAACGCGGGATTTTCTTTTGCAGCGGGGCTTTGGCCAGCGGGGTTTCGAAGGCGATACCACCAGCCATCAGGCTTTGCAACGATTCACTTTTGACCTGGATTCCGCCAGTCAATCCGCCCGTGAGCGTAATGCCACTGGCATTCCAGAATCGGGTCGAGGCGTTAACCAGCCCTTCGTATTCCTTTTCGATGTGTACACCGATCACCAACTGTTTTTTCTTGCGCGAGAACTGATAGCTCTGGACCGAACCGACCTTGACCTGCTTGTAGAGAATCGGACTGCCGACTTCCAGCGAACCAAGATTTTCGGTAAACAACACCAGGTGCAGGCCCGGCGAGCGCAAATCCAGCGGCGGCGCCTTGGCCCTTGCCACGAACTCACGTTGTGGTGCTGCGCCTTTATCGCCGGGACGCACAGCGATGTAGTTACCTTTGACCAACGCTTCAAGCCCGGTGATACCGGCCAGGGAGATCGACGGTTTGACCACCCAGAATTGAGTGCCTTCGACCAGGTAATCTTCGGCCAGAGGATCAAGGGTCAGTTCAGCGGTAGCACCGGACAGATCGGGATCGATCTTCAACGCTTTCAGATTGCCGACCTGAATGCCTTTGTACATCACCGGCGTACGACCGGCCTGCAGGCCTTCGAAATCGCTGAGTTTGACCTTGACCCGTATACCGGCCGCCGCCGCATCGAAGTCCTCATAAAGACGGAACGGCAGGCTCGGATCGGTGGGCGGGCTGTCCCTGCGGTTTTCCGGCGTGGCAAACGCGATACCGCCGGCGACGATGCTGGCCAGGGACTCACTGCGCACTTTCACACCAGACAGGTTGGCGTCGATGCTGATGCCGCTGGCATTCCAGAAACGTGTGTGTTTGCGTACGAGCTTGGCGTAGGTGGGCTCGATGAACACTTTGAGCTCAACTGTGCTTTGGTCTTCGGACAGCAAGTAACTTTTGATCTGGCCTACTTTGATCTGCTTGTAGAACACCGGGCTGCCGCGGTTCAGCGAACCGAGGCGGTCAGCCTTGATGGTCAGGTGCAACCCGGGCTGGGCATCCGACAGCGGCGGTTCTTCAGCCAGGGCCTTGAACCTGCGTGTGGGTTCGCCCTCCCCCGGACTGATCGCGACGTAGTTACCGGAGACCAGGGTTTCCAGGCCAGTGATACCCGCCAGGGTCACGCTCGGCTTGACGAGCCAGAAGCGTGTGCTGGTCCGCAGGTATTGCTCCACGTCCTTGTTCATCTCAACGGTGGCGATCACCCCTTTGGAGGCGCCTTCGTCATCGAGCGTGAGGGTTTTCACCTTGCCGACCGACATGCCTTTGTAGACCACTTCGGTCTTGTTGGCCTGAATGCCTTCACCGCTTTCAAAACGTACCTGAATCTCGATGCCGGTCTCGTTGTAGGCACGCCAGCCGAGCCAGCCGCCGATGATCAAGGCGATCAGGGGCAACACCCAAATGGCTGACCAGTTCGAGGCCGGTCGGGTTTTCGCTGTGGGCAAATCAGTCATGGTCGTCGTCCGACTCCGTGTTATCCCAAATCAGTCGGGGATCGAAAGTTACTGCGGCAAGCATCGTCAGAATCACCACACTGGCGAAAGCGATGGCGCCAAGATTGGCTTCGACACTGGCAAGCCGTCCAAAATTCACGACCGCCACCAGGATGGCAATCACAAAGATATCGAGCATTGACCAGCGACCGATGAACTCGATAAAGCGGTACATCCAAATCCGTTGACGAGCCGAAAGCGGCTGGTGGCGCTGCACCGAAAACAGCAGCAAGGCGATGCCCACCAATTTGAACGTGGGCACCAGAATACTGGCGATAAAAACCACGGCGGCGATGGGAATCATGCCGTGTTGAACCAGTTGGATCACACCGGACATGATGGTGCTGGGATCGCCCTGGCCGAGGGAACTGACCGTCATGATCGGCAGTACGTTGGCCGGAATGTAGAGAATCGCCGCCGTGATCAGCAACGCCCAGGTACGAGCGAGGCTGTTGGGGCGGCGGGCGTGAACCAGCGCACCGCAGCGGGTACAGACCTGCTCGTCGGTGTCAGCTTCCTGCTTGTTCAATTCATGGCATTCGGCACAAATCAGAATGCCTGCATCAATCGCCCGCATGGGCATCCTCTCCTGATAAAGCCTGCCAGATCTGATGGGGCGACATCACGACCTCCAACCAGACCTGGACCAACAACAAACTGATAAAGCACGCCAAGCCGAGACCAATGGTGATTGCTGCCATATCTGCCAGTTTGACGATCGCCACCAGCACCCCCATGAGGTAGACCTCGAGCATCCCCCAATCGCGTAGATGGTGATAAATCCGATAGAGCAACAAACCGTAACTACGGCCGATATCAAAACGAATGCTCAGCAGCACGGCCAGTTGGCAAAGCAGTTTGAGCAACGGGATCCCCATGCTGCACAGGAACACAATCACTGAGACGCCTTGCATTCCGGTATCGAACAGGCCGACAACGCCACTCCAGACAGTATCTTGCGACGACTGCCCGAGTAGATTGAGCTGCATGATGGGTAAAAAGTTCGCCGGGATGTACAACAACAGCGCGGAGATGACCAAGGCGAGACTACGTTGCACAACATTGTGCCGGTGGGCATAGAGTTCGTAACCGCAGCGCGGACACAGGGCTTTCTCCCCATGGGCGAGCTTGGGCTTGCGCATCAGCAAGTCGCACTCATGGCACGCCACCAAGTCGTCCAGCGGTAATTCTGACAGCCCGGGGGCGTCAACCGGATCTGGCATAAAGGCACTGACTCCGAAAAAGTTGGACCTATTCTAGTGTCCTGAGTCGAAAATAACTGTGCAAATTTGTGCTCGTGCGGAGCGTGCTTTTTTTTGCGGGCAAAACAAAACCCCAACTGCTTTCGCAATTGGGGTTTCGGAATTTAATCTTGACGATGACCTACTCTCACATGGGGAAACCCCACACTACCATCGGCGATGCATCGTTTCACTGCTGAGTTCGGGATGGGATCAGGTGGTTCCA
>NZ_JAHBDB010000076.1:0-17459 GCF_019956105.1 Pseudomonas sp. BF-RE-25 | reverse complement strand
GAGCGAGCCTGCTCGCGATGGAGTGTCAGCCACATTGGGTTGACTGACACACCATCGCGAGCAGGCTCGCTCCTACAGGTTCTTGCGTTCGTGAAATAACGTGTGTATTTTTTCATGAAAATTAAATAATAAAATTTCATGAGGCCCACATGTTCCAGCAATCCACCCGCCACGTCGCCAGTTACTACGCTCACACTTGCGCAGATCGCTTGGTGGAACGTGCGGCGTTGGAGGGCGAGCACGACACCGACGTGTTGATCATCGGCGCCGGCTTCAGTGGTTTGCACACAGCATTGCGACTGGCCCTGGCGGGCAAGCGCGTGACGCTGCTGGAAGCCAGTCGAGTGGCCTGGGCGGCGTCGGGGCGTAATGGCGGTCAGGCCATTCTCGGTTGGTCGTGCGATATGCCGCCGCTGGAGGCCGCACTGGGTTATGAGCGCGCACGACGGTTGTGGGACGGCATGCGCTGGGCTGCGCAGGAATTACGCGCGCTGCCTGCCCGGCATGAATTCGATTGTGATTATCGGCCCGGCCACCTCTGGACATCGGTGATGCCGCGACGGGTGAGCCTGCTGACCGAGTGGCAACATGAGGCGAGCCACAAATGGGGTCACGATGGATTGCAATTCATTCCCCGTGAGCAGTTGCCGCAATGGGTCGCCAGCGAGCGCTACCAGGCGGGCCTGTTTGATCCTGAAGGCGGACACCTGAACCCGTTGAAACTGGCACTCGGCCTGGCGGCTGCCATCGAGCGCGCCGGTGGTCGTATTCATGAACAAAGCAAGGCGCTGAATTACCGCGAGGAGGGTGGCCGGTACGTGGTCACCACTGAGCGCGGGCGCATCCGGGCCGATGTGCTGGTGCTGGCGTGCAATGCCTATCTGGACCGGCTCGATCCGCAGCTATCAAGTTGTGTGTTGCCGGTCGGCACCTATCAGGTGGCCACCGCGCCGCTCTCGCAAGCACAGGCGACCGCGCTCCTGCCGAGCAATGTCTGCGTCACCGACAATCAGTTCGTTCTCGATTATTTCCGTCGTACGCCGGATAACCGCTTGCTGTTCGGCGGCGGTTGCACCTACCTGGGGGGCATGCCGAAGGACATCGCCGCCGCGACCCGGCCGTTCCTGCAACGGGTATTTCCTCAGCTCAAGGGCGTCGAACTGGAATTCGCCTGGGGCGGCCATATCGACCTCACGCTCAATCGCACGCCTGACATTGGCCGACGCGGCGATCTCTATTGGCTGCAGGGTTATTCGGGCCACGGTGTGCTGCCGACCCTGGCCGGGGCTCGCGCCGTGTCCGACGCGATACTCGGTCAGGCAGACGAGCTGGGCTTGTATCAGGGCCTGGTCAACGGCAGTTTCCCCGGCGGCAAATACATGGCAGCGCCCCTGGAAGCCATCGGCAAGGCCTGGTATCGGTTGCGCGACAGCCTTTGAAACGCACATTTTCTGGAAGCTTTCAGATGGACATGCAAGAAGAGATTTCGGCGCTGGCGATCCTGATTCAGGACCTGCGCAAACACAAGAAATACACGCTCAAGGAACTGGCGGACAAGATCGGTCGCTCCGTCGGTTTTCTTTCGCAAGTCGAGCGCGGATTGTCACGTCCGACCGTGGCGGACTTGACCGCGATCAGCGAAACCCTCGGCGTGCCGACCACCTATTTCTACAGCCTGCCCAAACCCATGGCCTTGCCGTGGGTGACCCGGCCGGACGAGCGCCGAACGCTGTATTACGCCGACGGCATCACCGACATCCTGGTCTCGCCGAAAATGCGCGCCTCGTTCTCGATGCTCGAAAGCCGTCTCGAACCCGGCGCCAGCAGTGGTGACCGGCACATGGATGACAGCTCGGAGCAGGGCGGTTACGTGCTCGAAGGGCAACTGACACTTTGGCTGGATGACAATCAACCGGTCACCCTGGGGGCCGGGGACAGCTTTCAACTCGCCAGCCATACCCATTGCCGCTACGGCAATCTCACCGATCAGCTCACCCGGGTGCTCTGGGTTTACACCTGATAAAAACAACAAGGAACAACATGATGGATGCTGTCTGCTCTGATCTGGTTGCTGAAGTGCGCGCATTTCGGCAGCGCTTTCCGGATGTGCGCTACGTCGACCTGATTTCCCTGGACATCCCGGGGCATTTCTACGGCAAGCGCTATCCGATCGAGATGCTCGAAAAGGTCGCTGCCGGCAGCGCGCTCAAGCTGCCGCAGAATTGTGTATTGCTCGGCACTCAAGGCGGGCTGTTCAAAATCGGCGACTACTGTTTCAACGACGGCGACCCGGATGCGCCCCGTCGGTTGGTGCCGGGTACGCTGAAAATCGTCAACTGGGAAAAACAGCCGCTGGGGCAGATGTTGATCACCTCCAGCGGCACTGAAAAACCGATCGTCTTCGAGCCTCGGGAAGTGCTGGCGCAAGTGCTGGAGCGCCTCGCTGGCAAAGGGATCTTCCCGGTGGTGGCTTTCGAACTGGAGTTCTACCTGTTCGATCGCCAGTTGCGTGACGGCTTGCCGCAGTTTGCGCGCGATCCGCTGACCGACGATGCGGACGATCAGCCGAACATGCACATCGAGCGGCTGTCGCGGTTTGCGCCGGTGCTCGATGAAATGGTCGAAACGGCACGGGCGCAAGGCATCGACACCACGGTGATTACTGCCGAGCTGGGCCCGGGTCAGTTCGAGATCAACTTCGGTCACCTGGATGACGGCCTGCGGGCTGCCGACTGGGCGGCGCTGTTTTGCCGCAGCACCCGTGGCGTTGCGCTCAAGCACAACTACCGCGCCAGTTTCATGGCCAAGCCTTACTTGCAGCACCCCGGCAGCGGCATGCATGTTCATGTGAGCCTGTACGACGAGGCGGGCAATAACCTTTTAGCGGCCAATGACCAACAGCCGCTGCGCCATGCCGTGGCCGGTTGCCTTGAACTGTTGCCGCATTGCATGCCGATCTTCGCACCGAACCACAATGCGCTGCGTCGCTTGAGTGGCACCGTGAATGTCGCGACGCGTGCCAGTTGGGGCTTCGAAGATCGGGACGCCTGCCTGCGGGTTCCTGAGTCGGACGCGAGGAATCTGCGCATCGAACATCGCCTCGCCGGTGCCGATGCCAACCCGTATCTGGTGTTGGCGGCGATTCTGGTCGGGTTGGAACAAGGACTTGAAACCGGTCGCCAACCGATAGCACCGTTGAATGAAGATCGCAGCAGTGGCATCAACTTCCCGCTGGAGATGCTGGAGGCCGTTCAATCCATGCAACACAACGCGCAGTTACGCGAAGGATTGGGTGCGGAGTTTGTAAATGTCTACTGCGAAAACAAGCGTCAGGACCATTTGGCATTTATGCAGGACATCAATGCGCGTGAATATCGCTGGTACTTGTAGTTGACCGCTTTTCGTTACTCGACCTTAAAAAAAGTGTGGATATTTAAGGACTTGGAAAGATTAGTAACCAGGTGGTGAGTCAAAATATCTTGTTACACGGTGAAATATTCCGTAATATCCGCACCGCGTTCACCACCACGGTTTATGCATTTTTAAATCCCAGGCGTCCATCAGCTGCCTGGGATTTTTTTTGCCTGAAATAAGCTGTGCTTCAAAAAATATTCATTCAGTTAGAACGATTATTTCTTTCGGTTATTTAAATAGACCTCTTCTGCATATCCATAACCGTGAAATCCGCGTTGTGGATCGGGTTGTGTCTGCAATCAAATCAGAATGGTGGTCATGGCAGAAATAGACGTTCCATCCACCTCGTTAAAGCTGCCCCAGCATCAAATTCCGCTGTTCGATGGTCATCTTGTTGCCCCTGGTCCAATCCTTAGAATCGGCGCCATCAGCTTCGTCCAACTATTCAAACCTTTGGGGAACAACACCATGATGAACGCCATGCAGATGCAAATGCCGATGAACGCCAACATGCCGATGATGCCGATGATGGGCATGCCGATGATGATGGCGACCATGACGTGCGAAATGATGGACGACGGCATGATGTGCAAAATGATGCCGGCCGCTGGCATGGACATGGCGATGTTCAAGAACAGCGCAGAAATGATGCAGATGATGATGAACTGCGGCATGCCGATGATGATGCACTGCGGCAACATGAGCATGATGTGCATGTCCCAGGCGGCCATGGCCATGCCGATGATGAACATGATGATGCCAATGCCAATGATGGGCATGCCGATGCCGTCGATGAAGTGCGTGATGGAATGCACCATGATGGCTGACGGCATGATGTGCAAAATCATGCCGATGGCGGGCATGAACATGGACATGATGAAAAACTGCTGCACCCTGATGATGAAAATGATGAACGATTGCAGCATGCCGATGATGATGAGCTGCAATGGCATGCCGATGATGTGCTGCACCTGCTGATCCCGAGCGACAGCCATTAAAAAGCCCGGCCAATGCAGATTGGCCGGGCTTTTTGATTTCCTGCTTTTGTAGGAGCCCGGCTTGCCGGCGAAGGCGTATTTGAGGACGCCATCACCCGCAAGCCGGCTCCTACAATGTTTGCGTCGTTCAATGAGTTGGAGTTGACCACCCACCCTGTAGGAGCCAGGCTTGCCGGCGAAGGCGTACTTGAGGGCGCCATCGCCGGCAAGCCGGCTCCTACAATGTCTGCGTCGTTCGATGAATTGGAGTTGACCACCCACCCTGTAGGAGCCGGCTTGCCGGCGATGGCGTCAGCAAAGCCGCCATCACCCGCAAGCCGGTTTTGTCAGTCGAGGCGTTCCGGGTAAGTCACCACCAGATACGCCACCGCTTCACTGTCCGCCGGGTTGCGATAGCGGTGGGGCTGGTCGGCGTAAAACAGGATCGAATCGCCGGTGGAAAGCAGGTAGCGTTCGTCGTTGACGCTGATTTCCAGTACGCCCTGCGAAACCACCAGGTTCTCCTGGACGCCGGGGCCATGGCCCTCGGAGACGTCCTCTCCCAATGGGCTCAAGCGCAGTTCGTAAAACTCCGATTGGCGTGCCACGTCAAACGGGAACAGCGCTCGGCTGGCAAAGGCGCCGCTGGCGCTGACCAGGCGTTTGCTCTGGCTCGCCGATAACACGGCCACCCCTTCAAAGGCCCGATGTTCAAGAAATGCGGCCACCGAAACCTTCAAGCCTTTGGCGATTTTGCACAGCACTTTGATCGACGGAACGCTGCGTCCGGATTCGATCTGCGCGAGCATCGCCCGACTCACACCGCATTGTCGCGCGAGGGCATCGAGGGACAGGTGACGCTTGCCCCGCAGGCGTTGCAGGTTTTGCGCGACCCGCTCGCAGATCGGGTCCTCTTCCAGTGATTCGAGGTTGTTCAGGTCCAGCACGGGTTCGTCAGCGCCCGCCAGAAAGCGCGAGGGGTTTTGTGTATTCACGCCTGACGAGTCTCGGTCGAACGCGAAGCCTGAACCCACTGAAAGGCCTGCAGGCCAGCATTGCGTGCGTACATTTCCCACATGGCCCGTGCCCGTTGCTGCGCTTGTTTGCGTTTGCGGTAGCTGGCGAAGTCGATGATGTTGGCGGTCGGATTCATAGGGCTCTTCACTGTCGTGGTGAATGACGGGATGGTCTGAGACTACGCGGATATTTTTATAACGATAAATACTGTTTGTGTATTTATTAATTCCTTTTGGTTCTTTTAAAAGCCAGCTATCAGAAGGACTCTGGATGCCCCCTGATCCTGTAGGAGCCGGCTTGCTGGCGATCGGATCGATGCGGTGTGTCAAGCCAGACGCCATCGCCGGCAAGCCAGCTCCTACAGGATTCTGTGTTTATCAAATGACCTTGTAGGAGCCGGCTTGCCGGCGATGGCGGCGCATCGGACACACCGCGTCGCTTCAATCGCCAGCAAGCCGGCTCCTACAGGTCCGACGCTCAATGCCCCACCAATTCCTCAAGCAGCTGTTCCTTGTACCCCTGCAACACCGTTGAAGCCCGGTCCCGAGGGTGGGGCAGGTCGACCTTGATTTCGTGCTTGATCCGGCCCGGGTGGGCGTCCATCACGATGACCCGGTCGCCCAGGTACAGCGCTTCTTCGATGTCGTGGGTGACCATGATCACCGTGCAGCGCTGTTGCACCCAGATCCGTTGCAGCTCGTGTTGCAGGCGCACCCGGGTCAAGGCGTCGAGGGCGCCGAGGGGTTCGTCGAGCAGCAGCACTTTCGGTTGGTTGATCAGTGCGCGGGCGATGGCCGCGCGCTGCGCCATGCCGCCGGACAACTGGTGTGGGTAGGCGTTTTCAAAACCTTCGAGGTTGACCAGCGCAATGTGCTCGGCCACCAAACGGTCCTTTTCTGCCTTGGACAACGGATGGTTTTTCAGCGCCAGGGCAATGTTCTGGTTCAGCGTCATCCACGGAAACAGTCGATGGTCCTGAAATACGATCCCGCGTTCGAGGCTGGTGCCGACCACCCGTTTGCCATCCAGCAGAATATCGCCTTCATAGTCGTCCTCCAGCCCGACGACCAGCCGCAGCAGCGTCGACTTACCGCAACCGCTGGCACCGACGATGCTGACGAACTCACCGGGACGCACGTCGAGATTGATCTGCTGCAGCACCGGCAAAGGCTGGCCTTCGATCCGGTAGGCCTTGCTCAGGCCGCGAATCTGCAGCGCACCAGTGTGTAATGAGGTGCTGTGTGGCACAGCGTGTTGGGCAATTGCGTTCATGGTTATCGGCCTTTCAGCGAATGTTGCGCCAGCGCAGCAGATGGCGGCTAAGAAGAGTGAACAGCAGGGTCATCAGGTAACCGCAGAGGCCGATGCACAGCACGCTGAGGACGATGACTTCCATGCGTGAGCCGGCTTCGGCGTTCATCATCAGGTTGCCCAGGCCAGCGCCCGAAGACAGGAACAGTTCGCTGCCCACCGCGGTGACCCAGGCAAACGCCAGCGCATGCAGCACGCCGGTGGCAATGCTCGGCAGCGCCGCCGGCAGCAGCACATGACGAAAGCGTTGCCAGCGGCTCAGCACCAGCACCTGGCCGACCTCGCGATAGCGCTTCTCGACATGGCTGAAACCCTGATACGTGTTGAGGACCATCGGATAGAACGCCGCGAGACTGACGATTAACACTTTGGAAAACTCGCCATTGCCGAACCACATGGCGATCAACGGAATCCAGCCGAGCATCGGCACCTGGCGGATCGAATGAAACAGCGGCCCGACCAGCCGATTGGCCACCGCCGACAGCGCCATCAGCACCCCCAGCAGCACGCCGAAGACAATCCCCAGTGCCAGGCCGGTGCTGGTGCGGGCCAGACTGGCCAGCAGGTTCACCAGCAACTCGCCGTTGGCCAACAGTTCGAGCAACGCCGCGCCGATCGCCGACAACGGCACAAAGGCGTACGCGCCGGCGGCACCCTGGCGCGACAGGTATTCCCAGCCGCCGATCAACAACAGCGGCAGCAGCAGGCCACGGGATTTGGCAAGCAATCGAATCATCATCAGCTCCTAGCGGGTCTGCCAGCGGAACAGCCGCTGTTCCAGTTGGCGAAAGGTGAAGTCCAGGGCGAAACCGATAACGCCGGTCACCACAATCCCGACCATCACCACATCAATGCGCAACATCTGCCGGCTCATTTCAATCATCTGCCCCAGACCGCTGTCGGCGGCCAGCAACTCGGTGGCCACCAACACCACCCAGGCGCGGGTCAGGCTGATGCGAAAACCGGTGATGATCGGCGGCGCGGCAGCGGGCAGGGCGATGGCGCGAACAAACGTCGGCCAGCGCAGGCGATACACATCGGCGACTTCGAAGTAGCTGCGCGGAATGGCCTTGACCCCTTCACTGGCGGCCAGCGCCACCGGGAAGAACGCGGTCTTGGCGACGATGATGATCTTGAAGGTTTCATCGATGCCGAACAGCAGCACAAACATCGGGATCAGCGCGATGCTGGGGATCTGGCGCAGGGTATGGAACAGCGGCGAGCAGTAGATCTCGACGTTCTTCGACAACGCCATCAGCACCCCGAACGCCAGGCCCAGCAGCGAGCCGATGCCGAAACCCAGCCCCAGTCGTGACAGGCTGTTGAGCAAGTGGTCGAGCAGCTCACCGCTGGCCGACAGTTCCTCGAAGGTCTGCCACACCTGAGCGGGCGGGACGAGCAGGTTGCGCGGGAAAATCCCGGCCTCGGCCACCACCGCCCAGAGCAACAGCAGGGCGGCAGGGGAGATGAGCCAGGTCAGGGAAAACAACAGACGTCGGGTACGCATGGCGGGTCTTATTTCGGCGAAGTACCGCAGGGGTATCGCAAGAGGTGTGCCAGCCGCGCTGCACCTGGCAACACACAGACCCTGTAGGAGCCAGCTTGCTGGCGATGGCGGCATCATGCACACCCGAAATCGTGCAGACCGCATCGCCGGCAAGCCGGCTCCTACAAGAGCGGTGGTGCTTCACCAACACCCATTGCTGCCCCAGCAACACCCCATCAGCACCCGCGTCAGAACTCGTAACTGACGCTGGTGTAATAGAACGCACCCTGCGCACCTTCAGGGCTGGTGATCGAGTATTTCGGTACGCCGTACAACTGCGCGCCTTCCGCCTTGTCCGGGTGCGTGTCGAACAGGTTGATCGCGCCCACCGACAGCTTCAGCGCCTTGTTGAAGGTGTACGACACATCCAGGTCCGTAACCCATTGCGGGCTGTAGGTCTGGTCCAGGGTCGGGTTGGTGGCGTTGAGGCTTTTCCATTCACCGTAACGACGCTGAGCCACGGTCACACCCCATTCATCAAACAGCCAGTTGGCGCTCAGCACCAGTTTGGTTTCCGGTGTGCCGTCCTCGATCAGGCCCTGGGTGGTACGGCCGACAATCTGCGAACCCTTGATATTGCCGACATCGCGCAACGCGGTGATTTTCGTGTTGTTCTGGCTGATGCCACTGCTCAGGTTCAGGCGGCCCCATTGCTGCAGGTCCAGCTGATAGTTACCCATCAGCTCGATCCCGTCGGTGCGGGTGTCGGCAACGTTGGTGTAGAAGGCCGCGCTCTGGATGTTCGCGTAGGGCGTGCCGGCGAAAATCGGCGACACCACCGTCGCCGGCAACTGATCGGAGAGGGTGATGCGGTTGTCGATGTCGATCCGGTAGGCGTCCAGCGTCACCGACGCGTTGGCCAACGGGCGCCAGACCAGGCCCAGGGAATAACTGGTGGACTCTTCCGGTTTCAGCGACTTGCCGCCCAGCAGCGCCGCTTCCGGGCTGTCGGCGCGCAATGTGCGTTGCTGCACTTCGACGAAGTTGCCGCTGCCGGGCGGCTGCTCGACCACCTGCACGCTGAACGAAGACAAGCCGCTCTGCACCAGCGACGGCGCGCGATAACCTGTGCTGGCCGTGGCCCGTGCGGCGATCTGCGGGGTGAAGTCATAGCGCAGCGACAGTTTGCCGTTGGTGGTGTCGCCAAAGTCCGAATAGTGCTCGGTGCGCACCGCGACGCCGGCCTGGAATTTCTCGGTGATCTGCCCTTCGACGTCGATGTAGGCACCCAGCACGTTGCGGTCCAGTGAAGCCGCATCGACCTGGGTGATGCCCGAGTAGTAACCCGGGATGCGCCGGCCGGTGACCGGGTCGACGGTGTTGAACAACGGGCCGTTCTGCCAGCCTGCCGCTTCGCCGGCGCTCAGCTCGTAATTCTCCTGACGCCAGGCCAGGCCGGCAGAGAGTGTCAGCGGCTTGAACAGCAGGTCGGTGGGGAAATCCCGCACCCAGTCCAGCGTCACGTTGGTCTGATCGGCCTCCCGTTCGCCGGTGAAGATTTTTTCCGGGCTGGTGGCGCCCCAGCTGGGGTTGATCGCGTTACGGTCGGTGGACTTCAGGGTGTTGTTGCCATGGTTCACCGCGAAATCGAATTTACCCAGAAGGTCGTCTTCGTAACGCAGGCCGCCGGTCAGCGCATAGTCTTCCAGCGAATAGCGCGTGATCGGCAGGCGCCCGTCCGGGAAGCGCTGCAATGCGGTGCTGCTGTAGTTGTTGCGCAGGGTGGTGGGCGGGTCGAAGAAGCCTTCGGCGTCGGTGTTTTTGTGCGAGTAGGTGGCGAAACCGTAGGCCGTCAGGCCGTCGCCGATGCCGACTTCGCTGTTGGCGGCGAAGTTGTACTGGTCCGAGACATTGCCCGAGCCCCAGCGCCAGGTGCGGTAGCGGTTGTTCTGCTCGCGCGGCGTGTTGATGCTGGTGGAGCCGGGGTAGAAGATCCGGTTGTCAGGGTTGGTGTCGCTGGCGGGGTCCTGGCTGCCGGCGTCGAAACTCAGGGTCAGGAAGCCGTCGTTGGGCAGGGCGAAACCTTTCCAGCCGCTGAGCTTGCGCTGGATGCCGTCACCCTTGTCGTAGCCGCCGAAGCGGTAACCGAGGTTGCCGCCGTCGTCCTTTTCCTTGAGCACGATGTTGATCACCCCGGCGATGGCGTCGGAGCCGTATTGAGCGGCGGCGCCGTCGCGCAGGATTTCGACGCGCTGGATCGAGCTCAAGGGAATCAGGCTCAGGTCGACCGCAGCGGCGCCACGACCATTGACGAGGCTTTGCCGCGTGACGTTGGCGCTGGTGTGGCGGCGCTTGCCGTTGACCAGCACCAGCACCTGATCGGAGGCCAGGCCACGCAACGAGGCGCCCTGAGCGATGGAACCGGCGAACGCGCCCTGGGGTGATTGCGGATAGCTGAACGAGGGCGACAGGGCCGTGAGCGCGCCGGACAGGTCGCTGGCACCGGTCTGCTGCAATTGCTCGCCGGTCAAGACGTCTACCGGCGCGGCGCTTTCCAGTGCGGTGACATCACTGCGCCGGGTACCGAGCACCACGACAGTGTCCAGGTGATCGCCGCTGGCGGTGGGTTGGGTTTCGGCAGCCGAAACAGGCACGGCAAGGCTGCCAATGACCAGCGCAATAGCGCCGGCCAACGGAGTGCGATGGAACATGAGCAGAGTCCTTAAAAGGTCCGCAGCCCCTGTAGGAGCCGGCTTGCCGGCGATGGCGACCGCATGAGCGATGCGCGCCTTGAGGCCCCATCGCCAGCAAGCCGGCTCCTACAGGGGAAGCGGTGTCACGGAAATTGAGAACAACACAATCCTTTGTAGGAGCCGGCTTGCTGGCGATGGCGTCCTTACCTGCGATGCAAGGCTCAATGGCCCCATCGCTGGCAAGCCAGCTCCTACAGGGGGAAGCGGTGTCACGGAAATCGAGAACAACACAATCCTTTGTAGGAGCCGGCTTGCCGGCGATAGCGTCCTAACCGGCGATGCAAGGCTCACGGGCCCCATCGCCAGCAAGCCGGCTCCTACAGAGGGGGCGTCAGAAGCGGCTGGTCACGCTCAGGCCGACGGTGCGTGGGTCGCCGTAGGTGATGACGTACTGACCGAGGGTGCCGTTGGGCCGGCCATGGACCTGGTAGCGACGGTCGGTGAGGTTGTTGACGAAACCCGTGACGCTGAGTTTTTCATCCGGGCTGAACCAGGTCAGGCGGGTGTTGGCCAAGGTGTAGTGGGGTTGGCTGAGCGTCTTGTCGACGCTGCTCTGGCGATCGGCGAGGAAGTATTCCTTGTCGCGAAAACTCACGTCACCGCCAGCCACCAGCTTGCCGCCGATTTCCAGCGGGAAGGTGTAATCGGCACCGAGCGACACCACGTTGCGTGGCGAACGCACGAAGCTGTTGCCGCTGTAGTCACCGGTAACGGCGCCTGTGTTCGGGTTGGTGTTTTTGAAATCGGTGTACTCGGTGTCGAGGAACGACACCGCCGCCCGCAAGTGCAGGTAGTCCGTCGGCTGACCTTCAAGCTCCAGCTCGGCGCCCTTGACCGTACCCTTGGCGCCGTTGGTCAGCGCGGTGGTCAACACGCCGTTGTTGACCGTCAGCAGGTTCACCTGAATGTCCGAATAGTCGTAGTAGAAAATGTTGGCGTTGGCCGTCAGGCGATGGTCGAACCACTCGGACTTGAGGCCGATTTCGTAGGCGTCGAGTTGTTCCGGATCAACCGTGGTCAGTTGCGCAAGGCTGGTCGACAGCCCGGTGTTGAAGCCGCCGGAACGGAAGCCGTGGGCGTAGCGGAAGAACACGCGCACGTTGTCGTTGATCCGGTATTCCGGCGTCAGGTCGTACGTCCAGGCTTCCCAGGTCTTGTCTTCCTGACGATTGCCGTTGGTGCCGACGCCGCCCAGCGGCACCAGCGGGCCGTTGGCGGTGGTACGGGTCAGTTGGGTCAGGTTGAGGTCGATGTCTTTCTTTTCCTGGGTCCAGCGCAGGCCACCGGTGACGCTGAAGTCGTCGGTGAAGTCGTAGGTCAGGTTGCCGAACAACGCATAGCTGTCGGTGGTGTGGTCGAAGTTGAGGTCACGAAAATCGGTGGCGCCGCCGGTCTGGTTCGAGCCGGTGCCGTTCGGTGTCGGGCCGGGCGTGATGATGCGCTGGGCCGAGCTGTCGAGGTCTTCGTGGAAGTAATGCGCACCGGCGAGCCAGCGCAGGGTTTCCTGCTGCGGCGATGCCAGGCGGATTTCTTGCGAGTACTGGGTGTATTTGTTGTCGGAAATCGCTGCGCCGTTCACCTCAAAAGGCGTGTAGTCGGCATCGCTGGTGGACTGGCCGCGGATGTAGTCATAAGCGCTGATCGACGTCAGGGTGTAATCACCCAAATTCCAGTTCAGGGTCAGCGACGTGCCGTCGTGATCAAGCTTGGAATCCTCGTTGACGTTCAGCGCGGTGTCGCGCCCGTTGGGTCGCTGATAACCGACGTTGTAGTAACGCCCGACGGCCAGCGAACCGTTGCTGCCATCGCCTTTGAATTCGCGGCTGTGGATCTTCAGCAGGGCCTCCAGGTCCGGGTTCAGTTGCGCGAGGAATTGCAGGCGTACGGCTTTCTTGTTGACGTCGCCGTAGGTGTTGTTGTCGACGAGGTTCTTCTGGAAACCGTCGCGCTCTTCGGAATACAGCGCCACCCGTGCGGCGAGTTTTTCATCCACCAGCGCGCCGCCGAGGGCACCGCTGACGATGCGTTCGTTCTTGCTGCCGAAGCCAATGGTGCCGAAACCGTCAGTGTCGAAAGTCGGCTTTTTGGAAATGATGTTCACCGCGCCGGCAGTGGTGTTCTTGCCGTACAGCGTGCCTTGCGGACCGCGCAGAATCTCCACGCGTTCCAGGTCGAACAACGGCCCGCCACCGGCAATCGGCGCGTTCAAGTACACGTCATCGGCGTAGATCCCCACCGGGAACACCGTGGCCGCGCCCGTATCACCGGTGCCGAGGCCGCGAATGTACCAACGCGGCCGGCCATCGCCGTCGGGGTTCTTCGCCGCTACGTTGGGAACGAATGTGGTGATGTCGCCGATATTGCGCACGCCATCGGCTATCAGGCTGGTGCCCTGTACCGCCGACACGGCCACCGGAACCTCTTGCAGGGTTTCTTCCCGGTGTTGAGCGGTGACGGTGACCGTCTTGAGTGAAGGCTCCGTGGTGGTCTTGTCGCTGTCCGCGTCCTTGGATTGCGCCGCCAGCAGCCCCTCGCTGACAGTCCCCCCGGACAGCAGCAAGGTTAACCAGATACTCTTGGTGATTGGATTAAGTTTATGCATGTGAATCTCCCCCGTTAAAGTTTCGCTAATAGGGGTAGAGCAGAGATCGTGCCAGATTGTTTTTCAGGGATGTTAGTTTTGTTAACTAATTGAAATATAATGATTAAATAGTTTTTTGAAGTTGCTATTACAGGCGATTTTTAATAAGTGAGTTAGTTGGATCCAGTCTGGCGCTAAGTGCCTGTCGGGGATTCAGCAGAAAGTTGCTTGGCGGGTGTTGCTGGAGCAGCAGGAGTTGGGCGGGGGTGTGTTGCCAGTCGAGCAATGCGGTGATGTTGAATACGCCATCGTCGGAACGCCGCCCGCAGCAAGCCGGCTCCTACACGGGATCGCGGCACACGCAGATCAACGGTTGGAATCGTGAGACGCCTTCGCGGGCAAGCCTCGCTCCTACAGGCGATGTGTGTCGGTCACAATAAATTTGAACGACACACAACCCCTGTAGGAGCGAGGCTTGCCCGCGAAGGGGCCCTCACAAACGAAAAAAACCTCAAACCGCCAATCGCGACGTCGAACCAATCACCTTTTCCAGCACGCTGAAATCGATCCACTCGCGCACATCGAACCGGCGTGGAATGAAATCCCAGCGATGCAGGAAATCGGTGAAATCCTGCAACGCTTCAATCGAGCGCGCATCCAGGGTCGTGCGCAAACGCCGATGCGCATCCTCACCATACGCAGCGGCCACCCAGTACTCGCTGGTATTGAGTTCCCGCGCCAAAAAGCGTCGGGTTTCTTCCGGATTGGCCCACGCCCATTGCTCGGTGCGCAGCACGGTGTCGACGATTTTCACACTGGCATCGAAATGCTCGTGCAGCAGGTGCGTGTCCACGGTCAGGGTCCGTGGCGTGCCGTTGTTCGAGCGGATCAACGGGTCAGGGTGCGAGCCGGTATCGACCACCACTTGCAAGCCGAACTCGTTCGCCAGGTGCACGGCGTGCGCACCCTTGAGGAAAATCGCGTCGATGTCGCCGCGCAGCAGTCCGATCAGTTCGTTGTTGCGCTTGCTGAAGCGCGTGACACCGAGGCTGACTTCCGAGCCGAAGACATGCTGTTTTTGATCGTCGCTGTAAGTACCGCCGTAGGGGTAATCCACCAGCTCGACGTCGGACACCTCCAGGCCTTCAAGCTTGAGGGCGTTTTCCAGTCCGCGCAGGGCCTGGGCGCGGGTGAAATCGATCTGCACGTTGGCCCATTTCGGCAGGCCGAAGCGGCGGTTCTTCAAGTCGCGAATGCTCTTCACGCCGCTTTCCGCAGTGGTCAGGATCAACTGCACCTCGTCGCTCCAGGACAACCCCAGTACGCGGGTTTGCACGCCGCTGGCGTAGGCCCAGATCGCTGGAATATTGCCGCCGTGGCGCACCGAGTTTTTCAGGTGATGGTCGTAATGAGCTTCGCGAACTTCCCGTTCACTGGACTCGCGCAAGGACTGGATATTGGTGCCGAACGGCAGAAAGGCTTCCGCCAGTCGCCCGGACTGCACGGCGATGCCAAGCCCGGTGGGCACCGGGCTGTGGGTGTACCAAAGGGTATCGAGTGGTTTGCTCATAAAGGTCTTCAGTTCCAATCCATGAAATCCGGCGGGTTAGCCAGCCAGTGCGGTGGGTGTTGCCAGCAGCGCTTGCAGTGGCCGTGGATCGATCCAGTCGCGCACGTCGAAGCTTTTCGGGATGAAGCGCCAGCGATGCAGGAAGTGGGTGAAATCCTGCAACGCGGCGATGGCCTGTTCGTCGAGTTCGGTGCGCAGGCGCAGGTGCGCGTCGTCACCATACGCGGCGCTGACCCAGTACTCGCTGCTGTTGGTTTCCCGAGCCAGGTAGCGACGGGTTTCTTCCGGGTGGGTGTGCGCCCATTGTTCGGCGCGAAGCACCGAATCAAGAATGCCGGTGGCCACATCGAAATGCTGGTCCAGCAGGTTCAGGTCCACGGCCAGTGTGCGCGGGGTGCCGTTGTTGCTGCGAATCAGCGGTTCCGGGTGCGAACCGGTGTCGATCACCGTGTGCAGGCCAAACTCGTGGGCCTGCCGGGCGGCACTCGCGCCCTTGAGGAAAATCGCATCGACCTCACCGCGCAGCAGGCCCACCAGTTCCAGGTTACGGCCCTCGACCCGCTGCGCGCTGACCGGTGTGCCGTTGACGGTTTGCACCTGCGGGTCGCTGAACGTGCCGTCATAACGGAAGTTCACCAATTGCACGTCGCCGACTTGCAGGCCTTCGAGTTTCAAGGCGTTTTCCAGGCCGCGCAGGGCCTGGGCGCGGGTGAAGTCGATCTGCGCGCCGGCCCAGTCCGGCAGGCCGAAACGACGGTCCTTGAGGTCCTTGACGGTTTTGATGCCACTGTCGGCGCGGGTCAGGATCAGTTGCACTTCATCAGCCCAGGACAGGCCGATGACCCGGGTTTCCCGGCCCTGCGCACGGGCCCAGATCGCCGGGATGTTGCCGCCGTGGCGTACCGAGTTACGCAAGGTGTGATCGAAGTGCGATTCGCGAACCGCTTTGTCAGTGGACTCGCGCAGCGATTGAACCTCGGTGCCGAGCGCGCCGACGGTGTCTTGCAGCCAGCCTTTTTGCACGGCGATACCGAGCCCGGTCGGGACCGGGCAGCGGGTGTACCAGAGGGTGTCGAGGGCTTGCGTCATCAATGATTCTCCCGCCGCGCTCAGGCGCTGGCCTTCAAGTGAGTTTGCGGTTGGGCGACAGGGCGCTGATGCACCAGCGGCAGCACTTCCTGACCGATGCGCAGGGCTTCTTCCAGGTGCGGATTGCCGGCGAGGATGAAGGTCGAGAAACCGGCGTCGCGGTATTCCGACAGGCGTTCGGCGATGTTCTGGTGACTGCCCACCAGGCCCACGGTCGGCCCGGGTTTGGCCTTGGCGAAACCGGCCCACAGGTTCGGGCCAATGATCAGGTCATCAAAGCGATCGACGTTCTGGTGGTAAGCCGTTTGCCGTGCGCCACCGACTGAATCGGAACCACTGGTAAAGCCTTTGGCGACCACGCTGCTCTTGCCTTCGAGCTTGTCGAACTGGCGGCGCAGATCCTTCCAGGCTTGCTCTTCGGTTTCGCGGGCGAAGAGGTCGACGCGCAGTCCGAAGCGCACGCTGCGACCTTGTTTGTCCGCCAGTTCGCGAACGCGCTCGATGTGCGGCTTGAGCTTGTCGATCGGCTCGGCCCAGTTCAGGTAAACGTCGGCATGTTTGGCGGCGACATCCAGCGCGGCATCGGAAAAACCGGAGAAATACACGCCGGGTTTGCGTTCGTTTTGCAAGCCATGGGGCAGGGCGCCGTTCTCCAGTTGGTAGATATCGCCGTCGTAGGAGAAGCGTTCGTTCTGCCAAAGACCCTGGATGATGTCGAGGAATTCACCGGTGCGCTTGTAGCGCAGGTCGTGTTCGAGGAAGTCACCGTTGGCCCGCTGGCTGGCCGGGTTGCCGCCGGTGATGATGTTCCACTCCAGGCGCCCGCGACTGAGGTTTTGCAGGATGGCCGCTTGTTGCGCGGCATAGGCCGGCAAGGTCCAGGTGGCCTGGAAGGCGATCAGGAATTTGATCCGGCGGGTTTCCCGGGCCAGGGCCGCTGCGGCAATCCACGGCTCCGGGCCGGTGGGCAGCAGGGCGCCTTCGAACCCGGCCAGTTCCGCCGCTTTCGCGACCTGGGCGATGTAGTCGATGTAAGTGAAATCATCCGGTTCGCCGTTGGGCAAGCGCCCCGGTGCGATGTTGCCCGGTCGATAGTCCGGATTGCCACGATTGTGTTTGTCGGTGGTCAGTTGCGGACCATCGGTGCCCAGCGGCAGACGCCAGAAAAATTCAGTGCTCATGGGATGCTCCTGATTCAAGTACGCGTTGCGTCGCGCAGGTGCGAGGACGCCTTGGCAGGGGCTGTCTCTTATACACATCT
>NZ_JAHBDB010000075.1:0-18508 GCF_019956105.1 Pseudomonas sp. BF-RE-25 | reverse complement strand
TGGAACCACCTGATCCCATCCCGAACTCAGCAGTGAAACGATGCATCGCCGATGGTAGTGTGGGGTTTCCCCATGTGAGAGTAGGTCATCGTCAAGATTAAATTCCGAAACCCCAATTGCGAAAGCAGTTGGGGTTTTGTTTTGACCGCAGGAAAGTGGTGCAAAGAAATTTAGGGATACGCAAAAGCTTTGCAGGTTATCGATCAGTTATGGCCCACTGTTCGCGCTGCTTCCGTCCCTGGAGGTCACAATGCCGCCCATCATCACGCGCCTGGTGGCGCTGTTTGTTCTTTGTCTGACGCTTGAAGTGCCAGCCCAGCCCAGCGCCTGCCCAGCTGGCGAGAAACAAGTTTGCCTGGACGGCTGCATCTGCCTGCCAGACCTGGGGCAGGTGCTCGGCCCCGTGCCTGATGGTGTCTACCAGATCGCCGCACCTGCTCTGGCGCTGTGGCTGACCCAAGCCCACGCTGAAGTAGTCAACACCAGCATCCAACCCATCCCACCGCACATCCGCGAGCAACTGCTGCGCTGGTACGCCCCCGGTGTCCTCGATGCCGCGGGCTATAAAGTCAGCGACAACGGTCAGTTCAGTGCCGCCACTGCCATGCTGCAAAACCCCGATGTCGGAGCCGTGACGCTGATCGACATCATTCTCTTCCGGGACGCTCAAACCGCAGAACAGGATGTCGCGCTCTGGGCTCACGAACTCAAGCATGTGCAGCAGTTTCAGGAGTGGGGAGTCGATGGATTTGCCCAGCGGTATACACAGGATTTCAATGCGGTGGAGGCGCCGGCTTATGCCATACAGGCCGAGGTCAGGCGGTTTGTGCGGGGAGGGGCTGACTGAAAGGTAGCGTTCACGAAACGTCAGCACGTCATCAATGACTTCCCCGCTATACAAACGTAGTCTTGTCGATTCGCTTCCCAAGACAAGAAAAAAAACAGGAGTCATTAATGCAACCGATCCGTCTCGGTCTGGTGGGCTACGGCAAGATTGCCCAGGATCAACACGTTCCAGCGATCAACGCCAACCCCGCGTTCCAGCTGGTCGCTGTCGCAACGCAAGGGCAACCCTGCGCCGGGGTAGAGAACTTTCAGTCCCTGGGCGAGCTGCTCGAAAACGGCCCGCCTGTGGATGCGATTGCGTTTTGCACACCGCCGCAAGGACGATTCGCACTGGTGCAACAAGCGCTGGCCGCAGGCAAACACGTACTGGTCGAAAAACCTCCGTGCGCCACGTTGGGCGAAGCGATGGCGTTGGTGCATCAGGTTGCAGAGCAAGGCGTCAGCGGTCTGTTCGCCTGGCATTCACGCTACGCGCCCGGCATTGAAGCGGCTCGCGACTGGCTGGCCACGCGCACCCTGCAAAACGTACAGATTGACTGGAAGGAAGACGTGCGCAAGTGGCACCCCGGCCAGGCGTGGATCTGGCAGCCGGGCGGCTTGGGCGTCTTCGATCCCGGCATCAATGCCTTGTCGATTGCGACTCATCTGCTGCCACTGTCGCTGTTTGTCGAGTCCGCCGAACTGCGCGTCCCCGACAACTGCCAGTCGCCTATCGCCGCGTCCATCAAAATGTCCGACGCGCGCCACCTCGATGTTCGTGCGGAGTTCGATTTCGACCACGGCCATGATGAGCTCTGGAGCATCGAGATTCGCTGCGCCGAAGGCATCCTGCGACTGGACAACGGCGGTGCGCTCTTGAGTATCGATGGAGTGCGTCAGGCCGTATCGGAGGAGGGTGAGTACGCGGCGGTGTATCGACATTTTCAACAGCTGATTGGTGACAAGGCCAGTGACCTGGATCTCCAGCCGCTGCGACTGGTCGCCGATAGTTTTTTTGTCGGCAGCCGGGCGTTGGTTGAGCCGTTCTACGATTAGCGACTGCTCAGGAATGACGCTGTTCACCTGAACACCAATTCAATTGGTGACCAACAGCTCCGGGCCGAGGTAGTCGTTGATGTGGTCGATGTCGTCGTCGCCCAGGCTGCCCACCGAAGAGGCCAGGCGCAGGCGCGACATCAAGTAACGCAGCTTCGCCTCGAACAGGTCGTGGCGCGCAACGAAGAGCAGTTCTTCGGCATTGAGGACGTCCGAGTTGGTGCTGGTGCCTCCTTCCTTGAAACCCTTGCGTGTGGACAGCAGTGAGCGTTCGTTGGACTCTACGGCCCGCTCCAGGGCGTGAATGCGTTTGGCGCCGCTCTGTACGCCGGCGTACTCGCGGGTCGTTCCGGAGATGACTTCCTGTCGCGTGGCGTCGAGTTCGTCCAGAGCCTTGGAGCTATTGGAACTGGCCTGGCGTGCCAGCGCGCTGGTGCCGCCACCGTTGTACAGCGGGAAGTTGACTTCCAGCCCGATTGAGCCGTAGCGGTTGCGTTGATTCAGCTCGGAGATGGATTGGCTATCGCCCGCGGTGTAGCCGGCTACGAAATCCAGTGTCGGCCAGTGGCCCGCCTTGACGCGCTTCACTTCTTCTTCAGCAAGGTCGCTGCTATGACGGCGCGCATGGATCAGCGGGCTGTCGGTCTGAGCCTTGACCAACCAGTCCTGCAGGTTGCTCGGCAGCAGCGGTGGCGTATCGAAAGTCGGGCGCAAGGTGGTCAACGATTCGGGGGTTTCTCCGATGTACTCCTCAAGCTTGCGGCGCGCATTGATCAGGTTGTCCTGCGCTTCGATCAGCTCGGCATCGGCGAGGTCGCGGCGAGCGATCGACTCGTCGATGTCGGTGACGGTGCCGGCCCCCAGCTCCATGCGCCGTTTCGCCGAAGCGAGTTGCTCCTCGAAGGCGTTCAGCTTGGACTTGGCGAGGACGATGGTTTCGCTGGCCAACAGCACGTCGAAATAGCTTTCGGCGAGACGCACCGCGGCGTCCTGACTCTTGGCATCGAACACCGCGACGCTGTAGTCGGCACGCTGTTTACCCTGGCGGTACTCGGCCATTTTCTGTTTGTTGAACAGCGGCTGGCGCAAGCGCACGTTGGCGCCCTTGGAGTCGTAGTCGAGATCCCTCTCGATGCCGCTCTGGCGCTGGGTGCCATTGACCTTGTTGTCGTAGGCCGAGGCGCTGATCTGCGGCAGCAGACCGGCTTGGCCGATGGCGCGGTTTTCCAGGCCGGCCTCCTTTTCATGTACAGCGGCGCGATAGATGGGACCTTGGTACTGCAACAGATCCCACGCTTGTTTGAGGTCAATGGCGCTGGCAGGCAGAGACAGCGATAGCAGGCAGGCGAACAGGCAATGACGGTCCATTTCATTGTTCCTTGAAAGAGCTGTCAACACGGTCGAGCATTGGTTTCAGAAGATAGCTCATCATGTTGCGCTCGCCAGTTTTTATGGTGACGCTGGCGGGCATGCCGGGACGAATGTGATTGCTGCCAAGCAGGTTCATGCCATCGGGTGTGACTTCTACCTGAGCCAGATAGAACGGTTGCTTGCTTTCCTCGTCCATCAGGCGGTCGGCGGAAACGGTCTTCACGCGGCCGGGGATGTTGGGCGTCTGGGCATGGTTGAAGGCCGGGAAGGCAATGTCCACGGCGAGGCCGGGGACCATCTTGTCGATGGCCTGCACGGGAATCATCGCGTCGACCTGCAGCGGCTCGTTGTCCGGAACGATTTCCATGATCTTGAAGCCGGGCTGGATGATCCCGCCAACAGTCGCAATGCTCAGGGACTGGACCATGCCATCGATGGGCGATCGAATCACCGTGTGGGTCACTTCATAGTCCAGCGCACGCAAGCGGTCGGCCAGGGTGGTGTTTTCCTTGGCGGTGTCGGTGAGCTGCGATTCGACTTCCTTCAGGTAATCGTGCTGGCGCTGCAGGATGCGCAGCTTGATTTCGGTGGTCTGGCTACGCACGCGAGCGATGTTGTTGAGGTTCTCGGCCTGGCCGGCGGAGAGGTCGGCATTGCTGCGCTCCAGCTCCAGCAGGCGGTTGCGCGGCACATAGCCTTCGGCTGCCAGCACGCGGGTGCCTTTCAGTTCCTGGTTGAGGAAGTTGATCTGCGAGGCGCGGGCGCCATAGACCTGTTGCAGGCCCTTGAGCTGCACCGCCGACGCCGCGAGGTTTTCCTGCAGGATGCTGATTTCGCCAGCGAGGCCGGCGCGCCGGGTGTCCAGCAGGCGTTGCTGCAGATCCATGGCAGCCAGCAGGCGGTGGTCATTCCCGAAGCGCTTGAACAGTTCGGGATCGAAGTTCACTACGTCGCGGTTGTCACGTTCCGCTTCCAGGCGGTTTTCCACGGTCTTGCTGACGATGTACTGGGCGCTGACCGCACCCTGTTCGGCAAGGGCGCGCAGCGAATCGAGGCGGACCACCTCCTGGCCTTTTTTCACGGAATCGCCTTCGCGGACAAGAATGGCCTCCACGGTGCCGCCGCTCAGATGCTGCACAGCTTTGCGATTGCTGGTGACTTTTACCGTGCCTGTCGCTACCACGCCGGCATCCAGCGGCGCCAGCCACGACCACAGGAGGAAGCCGCCGAAGCCGGCGAGCACCAGCCACAGACCCCTGCGCACAGGTTTGGCGACGTCCAGATCTACATCGTTCCGGGGATCGACGTGAATCATCTCGGTGTGTTGGCTCATTTGCATGATCGGTCACTCCCGCGTTTTGACGGAGGCCAGCGGAGTCGACGCGCCTGCAGGCATCACACTCGCCTTGCGCAGCGCTGCGAATACTTCGTCGCGAGTGCCGAGCATCTGCACGCCGCCGTCACGCAGCATCAGCACCTTGTCGACGGCGCAGAGCACATTGGGGCGGTGGGAAATCAGAATGACGGTGGCGCCACGGTCTTTGAGTTGGGCCAGCGCATCGACCAACGCCTTTTCACCGACGTCGTCGAGGTTGGCGTTCGGCTCATCGAGCACAATCAGATTGGGGTCTCCATACAGCGCGCGAGCCAAGGCGATGCGTTGCTTCTGGCCACCGGAAAGCGGGCTGCCATCGGTGCCCAGGCGGGTCTCATAACCTTGCGCAAAACGCAGGATCATCTCGTGCACGCCTGTCGTTCTGGCGGCGCGGATGACCGCGTCGCTGTCCACTTCGCCAAAGCGTGCAATGTTGTCGGCGATGGTGCCTTCGAACAGCTCCACGTCCTGTGGCAGGTAACCGAGCCAGGGGCCGAGTTCGCCTTTGTTCCAGGTGAATATGTCCGCGCCGTCGAGGCGCACCTTGCCGGCCTGTGCCGGCCAGACGCCGACCAACAGGCGGGCCAGGGTGGATTTGCCCGAGGCGGATGGGCCGATAATGCCAAGGCTTTCGCCGGGGGAAAGGTTGAAGCTCACCCCGCGCAGAATCGTGTTGTTGGTGCCGGGGGAGCCGGCGTACACATTCTCCACTGCCAGCATGCCCAGCGGGCGTTGCAGCGACATGCTCGGTGGCCGGCGCGGAAAGTCGTTGAGCATTTCATTCAACCGGCCCCAGGCCGAACGGCAGCCAAGCAGTTGCTTCCACGACGCGATGACTTGTTCCACCGGGCCCAACGCGCGGCCGGTAAGGATCGAGCAGGCAATCATCATCCCGGGGGTGATCTTGCCTTCGATCGCCAGCAGCGCACCGGCGCCGAGGATCAGCGATTGCAAGGTGATACGCACAAAGCGCCCGGTGCTGCTGATCAGGGCGGCACGGTCTGAGGCCAGGGTCTGCATTTCCAGAATGCGCAAATGGCTTTGGTACCAGCGCTTGCCGATCGACGGCAACATGCCCATGGCCTCGATGACCTCGGCGTTGCGCAGGTTGTTGTTGGCGTAGGTGGCGGAGGAGAGGGCGGCCTGATTGGCTTCGGCCAGCGGCTTTTGCGTCGCCTTCTCGGTGAGGTAAGCCAGGCCCATCAGAATCAGCGAGCCGATGAGCGTGACCAGTCCGAGCAGCGGGTGGATCAGGTAGGCGACCAGCAGGTAGATCGGCGTCCATGGCGCATCAAAGAACGCGAACAGGCTGTTGCCGGTGAGGAACTGACGCACCTGCGCGAGATCCTGCAGGGCCTGGGCCGGATTGCCTCCGGCGCGGTTCAGGTTGCGCTCGAATGCGGCGGTGAAAATGCGTCGATTGAGGTCCATGTCGAGGCAGTTGCCGACCCGGATCAGCACACGGGTGCGGAACATTTCAAGCGTGGACATCAGCAAGAACAGGCCTATCACCAGAACGGTCAGCATCGTCAACGTTGTGACGTTGCGACTGACCAAGGCTCGATCATAGACCTGCAACATGTAAACGGCTGGCGTCAACATCATGACGTTGATGACGCCGCTGAAACCCGCCAGGGAGTAAAAACTACGACGAAGTCGGAAGAGTGCGTCGGCCAGTTCGGATCGAGAGTTCGACTGCTTGTGCATTTGGCTGACCCCCTCTTCAAAAAGCCGTTTGCCCTTGCGGAGCAGCAGCTAACAGATTTAGTCCCGTGGGTAGCCGTCGATACGCAGGTTCGCTCTCGGGCGAATCTCGTGCAAATTTCTGCGTTGCTCCCGTAGCAAGCAGCGTAGGTCGCGGCGAAACAATCTGAAATAACATTTCGCTCTAATGGTGCGTCAATCTTTCTATAAGTCCATTAAAAACAGCGAGTTGAGAGGCGTAGCACCGGTCGTCCGGTTTGTCCGTCGTAAAATTGACAATTTTTTGCTATCCAACTTTAGTCTTACTCATTGACGACAACCGTCCGCCTGAAGTCTGTCAACTCTTTGGCAGCGAAAAGCGCGGTGGTTCTCCGAAGGAGCACAGCATGTCGATCACTTCGTTCTACTGCAGAGGGAAGGGGCTGTTTAGCAAGTTCGCCTTGACCTCAAGTTTCCATGGCCCGCCTAGGGCCTGGGTTCGCTCTGCCTGATCGCTCAGCGAGCCATTCTTTCGCGAGTTCCGCGAATTCCAGGCGCGCATACCGGGGGCCGTACTAACGGCTTTGCCTTCCCGTGTCAGCTCTCGCCAAAAAAATGAACCTACACACTGCGCAAGCCAGCACCTGACTGGGCGCGGGAGGATTCTTTTCGTCCCGTGCCCTTCACCAAAGATATCGAGGGCAAGCAAAATGGCCAATTTCAACAAGTCCGACCTGGAGTTCATCCTCAAACAGATTTTCATCGCAGAAGCACATGCCGACGGCGCCAGCCTCAGTGATTTGCTACCCAACAGTCAGGTGCCTTTCGGCCTGCGCACCGTCGATGGCAGCTACAACAACCTGGTGACCGGGCAAAGTGAGTTTGGCGCTGCGGACAATGCTTTCCCGCGCCTGCTGGACCCCTCGTTTCTGGCGTCATACTCCGGGACAGGGGATGTGATCGACCCACAACCACGGATTATCAGTAACCTGATCGTTGATCAGACCGCCAACAACCCGGCTGCGGTTGCGGCGAACAGCGGTGCCGACCCGGTCATCAGCCCAGGTCCCGACGGTGTCTTCGGCACGGATGACGACAAGCAAGTGTTCTTCATCCCCAACCAGTCGGCGGACGCCGGTCTGACTGCGGGCTTCAACTCGTGGATGACTTTCTTCGGCCAGTTCTTCGACCACGGCCTCGACCTGGTCACCAAGAGCGCTACCGATTTTGTGTTTATTCCGTTGCAGCCGGACGATCCGTTGTTCGTGCCGGGCAGTCCGACCAACTTCATGGTGCTGCCACGGGCCGTGCGTACGGCCGGCGCGGACGGAATTGTTGGTACGACGGACGATGGGCAGCTCAACACCACCTCGCCGTTCGTAGACCAAAGCCAGACTTACAGCTCACACCCCTCGCATCAGGTATTTCTGCGCGAGTACGTCATCAACGCGGCAGGTGACCCTGTTGCAACCGGGCGCTTGATTACCAATCGCGATCTGGGCGCCGATGGCGAGTTCGGCACTGCCGATGATGGCGGCGCCGAAAATGGCGGCATGGCGACCTGGGCAGTGGTCAAGGCTCAGGCCCGTGACATTCTCGGCATCAACCTGACCGACGCCGATGTGCACAACGTGCCGCTGCTGGCGACCGACGCGTATGGCAACTTCATCCGTGGCCCGGGCGGTATGCCGCAGGTGGTGATGCGCATCAGCAACGGCACAGACGGTATCGCCGGTACGGCGGATGACATCACGCAACTGGTCGAAGGCAACAGGGATGCTCCGATCAGTCTGGCCAACGCCGTGAGCACCGGGCATGGCTTCCTCGACGACATCGCGCACAATGCCGCGCCGGTACTCCTCGGCGGGGTTTTGCAGGCGGATGGTGACACCGAAATCGGCAATGCGCAGCCAGTGGGCGCGGGCGGCAACAACCTGACCTACGACAACGAACTGCTCGACGCTCACTACATTGCCGGCGATGGCCGGGCGAACGAAAACATCGGCCTGACCACTGTGCACCATGTGTTCCACTCCGAACACAACCGCCTGGTCCAGCAGTCCAAGGAAACCATCCTGGCCTCTGGCGATCTGGCGTTTCTCAATGAGTGGCTGGCAGACGACGTCGCGGCAATTCCGACTACTCCCGCCGAAATCGCAGGATTGGTGTGGGATGGCGAACGGCTGTTCCAGGCCGCCAAGTTCGGCACCGAGATGCAGTATCAGCACCTGGTGTTCGAGGAATTTGCGCGGACCGTTCAGCCGCAGGTCGACGAATTCCTTGCCCCCAACGGCTATGACACTTCGATCAACCCGGCCATCCTCGCCGAGTTCGCCCACGTGGTGTATCGCTTCGGTCACTCGATGTTGACCGAGACAGTCGATCGCTTCGACCCCGAATTCAATCCGGTCCTCTCTGACCCGAACAACCCTGACGCGCAGCTCGGTCTGATCGCAGCCTTCCTCAACCCTCTGGCATTTGCCGGCAGCGGGGCTACCGCTGACGAAGCGGCAGGGGCGATCATTCGCGGTGTGACCCGTCAGCTCGGCAACGAGATCGACGAGTTCGTCACCGAAGCGTTGCGCAACAATCTGCTGGGTCTGCCCCTCGATTTGCCGGCCCTGAACCTGGCGCGTGGTCGCGACACTGGCATCCCTACGTTGAATGAGGCGCGGCGTGAGTTTTACCAGGCAACCGGCGACAGCCAACTCAAGCCGTACATCAGTTGGGCTGACTTGGCGGAAAACCTCAAACACCCCGAATCCTTGGTCAACTTCATCGCGGCCTTCGGTACTCACGGGGCATTGACTGCGGCCGATGTGGATACGCTGGTCGAGATGCGTGCGGTCGCTGCTGCCCTGGTGTTTGGCGGCAGCGCGGTGATCAACGCCGGCACTGCCGATGAGCGTACTTTTACCGCCACTGAAGAGGATCGCCTGGCATTTCTTAACAGTACGGGCATCTACGCCATGATCAATGGCGTCACCACCACCGGTGTCGACGACATCGACTTCTGGGTCGGCGGCCTTGCCGAAGAGAAGATGCCGTTCGGCGGTATGCTCGGCTCGACGTTCAACTTCGTGTTTGAAACCCAGATGGAGGCGTTGCAGAACGGCGACCGTTTCTACTACTTGTCGCGTACGGCGGGCCTGAACTTCGGCACCGAGCTTGAGAACAACTCCTTCGCCAAGTTGATCATGCTCAACACCGATGTCACCCACCTGTCGAACACCGTGTTCCTGACGCCGGCGTTCACCCTCGAAGTGACCCAGGCCAATCAGTTCACTGGCCTTGGCGTCGGCGGTCGTGCCGACCCGACGGGCGGCATCATGATCAACGGCGTGGAAGTCGTGCCGCTGGTGATCCGCGACAACCCCGACACCGTGGGCACGGACAGTAATTTTCTGCATTACACCGGTGAAGATCATGTTGTCCTCGGCGGCACCGCCGGCAATGACATCATCATATCCGGTGAAGGTGATGACACCGTTTACGGCGACGGCGGCAACGATGTCCTCGAAGGCGGCGCCGGGAACGATGCGGTTCTGGGCGGCGCAGGCGATGACATCATCACCGACTCGTTCGGCGACAACCGCCTGGAAGGCAATGCCGGTAACGACGTGATCGTGGCCGGTAAAATGGGGGTTGCGGGCAACCTGATCCTTGGCGGCGATGGCCAGGACTTCATTATCACCACCGAAGACATCACCACGACCTTCGGCGGTCAGGGTGACGACTTCATTCTCGGCGCCAAGACCAACCTGCCACCGACCGGCAACGAAGGCGATGACTGGATCGAGAAGGGCACCCAGGACGGTGCGCCTGGCGATAACGCTGCGCCGTTGCTCACTGACGATACGATCGGCAACGACATCTTTGTCGGCGGTGGTGGCTTCGACGAAATGATCGGCGAGGGTGGCGATGACATCTTTGTCGGCAGCGATGCCCAGGACAAGATGGACGGCATGTCCGGGTTCGACTGGGTGACCTACAAAAATGACCAGGTCGGCGTGACCGTCGACCTGTCCCTGGCCGCGCTGGCGCAGCCACACGGCAACGCGCCAAACCAGAACACCGGGGTGTTCAATCCGGTGGGCGCTTCGCCGGCCTCGATCCTTGACCGCTTCGCGGAAGTGGAAGGCTTGTCCGGTTCGAAGTTCGGCGACGTACTCAAAGGCGATGATGTTGATGCGGTCACTATCATCAACCACGGTGGTGCCACGGGCGGTGCACTGACCAATGTGGCGTTGATCCGTGGACTGGAGCAGTTCCTGTCCGATGCCGGCTTGCCGACCACCGGCTTTGCCACGGGCAACATCATCCTCGGTGGCAATGGCAGTGACCTGATCGAGGGTCGCGGCGGCGATGATCTGATCGATGGCGACAAATGGATCAACGTCAGAATCGCAGTTTATGCCCCCGGCGACGTCAACCATACCGGCCCCGAGATCGCCAGCTTCGACAGCATGGCTGATATGATCCCGTTCATGCTGGACCGCACGTATAACCCAGGGCAGCTCAAGGCCGTGCGGGAAATCCTGCCCGGCACCTCGACGGGCGGGGCGGCGTTCGACACCGCGATTTTCTCCGGGCTTCAGTCCGAGTACACGGTGATCCAGGACACCCGTGGCACGGCCAACCTGGCGGACGATGTCTGGACGGTTACGGATATCGTTGCGGGTCGCGACGGCACCGATACCCTGCTGCATATCGAGCGCCTGCAATTCGCCGACACTCAGCGGGTGCTGGTACCGGGGCTGAACGCACAACCGGTCGGCAGGCCGACTGTCACGGATGGCAACGGCGGCGACATTACAGTGGGCGACACACTGACCGTGAGCATGCTCGGGGTGAGCGATGCCAACAACGTCACTGCGGGTAACCCGCAGGGTCTCGTCAACAATACTTCGGTGTCTTACTACTGGCAGTTCGAAGCCAACCCCGGCAGTGGCGTGTTCGAAGACATCATCCTGTTGCCTGCGGGTGACCTGGCGTTCCAGAGTGCCGATGGCACCGCGTTCAAGGTCTCGCCGGATCTTGCCGGGCTGTCACTGCGGGTCAAGGCGATCTACCAGGATGGCCATGGCACGACTGAAGTGGTGTTCTCGCAACCGACAGGCGTCGTGGTTCCCGGCGCACCGGTCGTGCCGACAGCACCGACACCGGTAGTCAATGCCACCGAGGGTGGCCCGGGCCTTAACATGGTCCGCTCCGACCTCAACTTCATCCTTGATCAGATCAAGATTGCCGAGGCTGAAGCGGACGGTCAGAACATCCTCTCGCTGATCCCGAACATCCGCGCGCCGCTGGGCCTGCGTGCGGTCGATGGCTCGAACAACAACCTGATGAACCTCAATGGCATCAACAACACCGAGTTTGGTGCTGCGGATAACACCTTCCCGCGTTTGACCGATCCGGTCTTCAATCCGGCGGAAGGTGCACCTGCCGGGTTCTTCGGCCCTGGCTCGCCGGCCATTCCGGGATCGTCGTATCAGCAGACCAGCGGCAATGTGTTTGACTCGCAGCCGCGCACGATCAGCAATCTGATCGTCGACCAGACGTCGAACAACCCGGCGGCGTATGCCACGGCGTACGACGTGGGCGCGGACGGTGTGCTCAACTTCGGCACGCCGAATAACGACGACGTGCTCAAGGATGGTGTACGGATAGTCGCCAGCCCCGGCCTGGATGGTCAGTTCGGTACTGGCGACGACCACGATGTGTACATGTTCGAGAACACCGCTCCGGATGCCGGGTTGTCCGCGCCGTTCAACTCCTGGATGACCTTCTTCGGGCAGTTCTTCGATCACGGTCTGGACCTGGTGACCAAAGGCGGTTCGGGCACCATCTTCATTCCGCTGCAACCGGATGATCCGCTGTATGTGCCAGGCGGCAACGCTAACTTCATGGTGCTGACCCGCGCGACCAACCAGCCAGGCGCGGATGGTGTTCTCGGCACGGCCGATGACATCCATGAGCACTCCAACACCACCACGCCGTTCGTGGACCAAAACCAGACCTACAGCTCGCACCCATCACATCAGGTGTTCCTGCGCGGGTATCTGCTGACCGATGACGGACCCATCGCGACGGGCAGGCTGATCACCAACCGTGACCTGGGGGCGGATGGCAAGTTTGGTACCTCAGACGACAGCGAAATCGGTGGCATGGCCACCTGGAAAGTGGTCAAGGCGCAAGCTAACGACATTCTGGGTATCCACCTGACCGATGCCGACGTCGATAACGCCCCGCTGTTGGCGACCGATGCCTATGGCAATTTCATCAAGGGGCCGAACGGCTTCCCGATGGTCGTGATGAAAGGCGTTGACGGTCTTGGCGGTACGACGGATGACGAGCTTGTCGAAGGTAATCCGCTTGCCCCTATTGACCTGACCAATGCTGTGCGTACCGGTCACCAGTTCCTCGTCGACATTGCCCACAATGCCGCGCCGGTGTTCATCGGTGGCGTGCTCGCGCCTGACGTGGGTACCGAGATTGGCAACGACGTGCCGGTCAATCCACAAACCGGGGCCAACCTGGCCTACGACAACGAGTTGCTGGATGCGCACTACATCGCTGGCGACGGCCGGGTCAACGAGAACATCGGCCTGACTGCCGTACATGCGATCTTCCACTCCGAGCACAATCGGCTGGTCGCGCAAACCAAAGACACCGTGCTCGACTCGGGTGACGTGGCTTTCCTGAACGAGTGGCTGCTCAATCCAGTGAGCGCGTTGCCGGTCAATCAGGCGGAGATCGATGCGTTGGTATGGAATGGCGAACGCCTGTTCCAGGCGGCCAAGTTCGGCACCGAGATGCAGTATCAGCATCTGGTGTTCGAGGAATTTGCCCGGACCATCCAGCCTAACGTCGATCTGTTTTTCGCACCGACCCAGGTCTATGACGTTGACCTTGATGCCTCGATCGTCGCCGAGTTCGCCCATACCGTGTACCGGTTTGGCCACTCGATGCTGACTGAGACCGTCGATCGCTTCGACGTCGATTTCAACGTGATCGGCGATCCGAACAGTGCTGATCCCGATCAGCAACTGGGCCTGATCGCGGCGTTCCTCAACCCGTTGGCGTACGCCGCCAGTGGCGTGACGCCTGAGGATGCGACCAGTGCGATCGTGCGTGGGATCACTCGGCAAGCCGGTAACGAAATCGACGAGTTCGTCACCGAGGCGCTGCGCAACAACCTGCTCGGGCTGCCGCTCGACCTGCCGGCGATCAACATCGCCCGTGGCCGCGACGTGGGGATTCCTTCACTCAACGCGATTCGCCGCGACATCTACAGCCAAACCGGTGACACCCAACTCAAGCCGTACACCAGCTGGGTCGACCTGGTGCAGCACCTTAAACATCCGGAGTCGTTGATCAACTTCATTGCAGCCTATGGCACCCATGAAACGATCACGGCGGCGACCACGCTGGAAGGCAAACGCGCTGCTGCCATGGCGCTGGTATTCGGTGGTCCGGATGCACCGACTGATCGCCTGGACTTCCTCAACGGCACCGGTGACTGGACCAACGTAACGCGGGCCGGCAAGGATGGCGTGCTGGGAACAGCCGACGATCTGAAGGGCGTGACTATCACGGGGGTCGATGCCATCGACTTGTGGATCGGCGGCCTGGCCGAAGCGAAAACGCCGTTCGGCGGCATGCTCGGCTCGACGTTCAACTTCGTGTTCGAGAACCAGCTGGAAAAACTGCAGGATGGCGACCGCTTCTACTACCTGGAACGTACCGCTGGCCTGTCGATGAATGCGGAGCTTGAAAGCAACTCGTTCGCCAAGCTGATCATGGCCAACACCTCGGCCACGCACTTGCCGGGCCTGGTGTTCTCGGACGTTGCGTTCTATCTGGAAAGGGACCAGAGCAAGCAATTCAACGATGGCCTGGGCAATGCCGATCCGCTTGGCGAAAACGGCGAGCAGGTGGTGTTCCGCGACAACCCTCTGACCGCAGGGCCGGACGCCAACTACATCAAATACACCGGTGCAGAGCACATCGTGATGGGCGGCACCAACAGCGCCGATATTCTCATCGCGAGTGAGGGGGATGACACGATCTGGGGCGACGGCGGCAACGATCGCATCGAAGGCGGTGACGGCAACGACCAACTGCGCGGCGGTTCCGGCGACGACATCATCACCGACAAGGGCGGCGACGATAACATCCAGGGTGGCGACGGCAACGACGTGCTGCACGGAGGTAACGGCGTCAACCTGATCATCGGCGGGTTCGGCAATGACTTCATCGTGACCGGTGAGGACGCCTCCGAAGCCATTGGTGGTCATGGCAATGACTTCATCCTGGGCAGCAAAGCCAACGAACAGGACATGGGTAACGAAGGCGACGACTGGATCGAGAAGGGCACTTCGGACGGTGCACCTGGCGACAACTTCGACCCGCTCGGCAACGACCCTATCGTCGGCCACGATGTGTTCATCGGCGGTAACGAGAACGATAAGTTCAACGGCGAAGGCGGCGATGACATCATGGTCGGCAGTCTCGGCTTCGGTGATCGCTATATCGGCGGCTCCGGCTTTGACTGGGCAACCTTCAAGGGGCTCGCACAGGGCGTGACCATCGATTTCACGGACCGTTTCTTCGATGTTCCGCCAGTACCGGGTTCAGGTGCTTCGGCGCTGGTGCGTTTCGACATCATGGAAGGTCTGTCGGGTTCGTCGCACGGTGACTTCCTGCGCGGTGATAACGAAGACGCCACATCGCTGCCTACTGCGGGTGCAACCGGCAGTGTGCTGACCCACATCGACCTGATCAACGGCCTGGCGGATCTGCTGGCAGCCGGAGCGACGTTCTTCGATGGCGGCAACATCATCCTCGGCGGTAGCGGTAGCGACCTGATCGAAGGTCGCGGCGGTGACGACATCATCGATGGTGACAAGTGGCTGAACGTACGCATCAGCGTACGGGCGAACGCTGACGGCACTGGCGATGAAATCGCCACGTTCGACAGCATGGAGCCACTGGTGCCGTTTATGCTGAACGGCACGTACAACCCTGGCCAACTGGTCATCGTGCGGGAGATTCTGACCGGCACTGACAGCTTCGATACGGCGTTGTTCTCCGGTACTTTGGGGGAATACGGCATCGAGATCGATGGCGACACTGTCATCGTGACCGACTCGGTGCTTGGGCGTGATGGCGTCGATCGCCTGACGGGCATCGAGCGTCTGCAGTTCGCTGACGTTGCGATACCGTCCGGAGTCGGCACCGTGCAAAACAGCGACCCATCGGGTCACCTGGCAATCCTCGATGCGACTACCGGTGTGCGTGAAGATACGCCAGTCGCCGGCCAGTTGTTGCGCGTCAGTGGCGCGGGGGTACACGACGCGGACAACCAGAGTGCGGCCAATCCGACCGGCGCGATAACCGGCGGGGTAGCTTACTACTGGCAGGTCGAAACCATTCCCGGTTCGGGCGTCTATGAAGACATCACCTTTGTCGCCGCTGGCGAGGCAACGCGGGCGACTGGCTCCACCTTCCTGGTTGGGCCTGATGAGGCGGGTCTGAACATCCGCGTCCGGGCGGTGTACCAGGATGCTAAGGGTACGCTGGAGATCGTCGAATCGTCCGGCAACAGTGAACCGACCGAAGGGGCGACCGTTACCGGGCTTGCCGTGCAGAACCAGCTGTTGACCGCCGATACGTCGACCATCGTCGACGCCGATGGCCTGAGCAATCCGCAGTTCACCTACCAGTGGCAGGCGAACGACGGGCTTGGCTTCGTCAACATCGCTGGCGCTACCGGTAGCACGTTCTCGCTTGGCCAGGCTCAGGTCGGCCAGGAAGTGCGCGTGATGATCGGTTACGTCGATAACTTCGGTGTGGCCGAAAGCGTTGCGTCCAACATCCTGGGACCGGTGGACAACGTCAACGATGCACCGACAGGCGCGTTGCTGATCAGCGATACGACACCGGATCAAGGGCAAGTGCTGACGGCGCTGACTGCCGGGATTGCCGATGTGGACGGGCTGGGCACCTTCAGCTACCAATGGCAGCAAGGTATCGGTGCTTCCTTCTCCAACATCAACGGCGCGACGGCCTCGACCTTCACCCCGGGTGTGGCGCAGGGCAACCTGCAAATACGGGTGATCGTGCGCTACACCGACGGCTTCGGCACGCTGGAGACGTTGACTTCCGCGGCAACCGCAGCGGTTGCGGTGCTCAGTGGCGTAGTGCTGCAAGGTAACGCACAGGCGAACACCCTCACCGGCGGCGCCGGTAACGATGTGCTGCTTGGCCTGGGCGGGAGCGATACGCTGAATGGCCTGGCCGGTACCGACCAGTTGTTTGGCGGCACTGGCAACGACATCCTCAACGGTGGAGACGACAACGACATCCTCAATGGCGAGGACGGTAACGACACCCTCAACGGCGGGCTTGGCGCGGATGCCATGAACGGCGGTGCCGGCAACGACACCTATGTGGTCGACAACGTCGGTGACCTTATCACCGAGGCGGTGGGTGGCGGTACCGATCTGGTGCAAACCGCCTTCGCGAGCTACCTGCTCGATGCCAACGTCGAGAACCTGACCTATACCGGTGCAGGTAACTTCACAGGTACCGGTAACGCACTGGCCAACACCATCACCGGCGGGGTGGGCAACGACCTCCTCGATGGCGGTGCGGGTGCTGACCGGATGGTCGGGAGCGCGGGCAACGATACCTACATCGTCGATGCAGCCACAGACGTGGTGGTCGAGGTTGCGGGTGGCGGTACGGACACTGTGCAGACGTCGTTGGCCAGCTACACGCTGGGTGGTAATGTCGAGAACCTGACCTACACCGGGGGCGGCAACTTCGCCGGCAGCGGCAACGGGTTGAACAACATCATCACCGCCGGGGTGGGCAACGACACCCTCAATGGTGGCGGCGGCAACGACATACTCAACGGCAACAGCGGCAACGACACACTGAACGGCGACGCCGGTAACGACCAGCTGTTCGGTGGCATTGGCACCGATACACTAAACGGCGGCACTGGCGATGACAGCCTCGACGGTGGTGACGGGGCAGATGTTCTGGACGGTGGAAGCGGCAACGACACGCTGCTCGGCGGGCTGGGTAATGACAGTCTGGATGGCGGTGCGGGCACCGATCTGCTCCAGGGGGGCGATGGCAACGACACGCTGCTCGGTGGCGCCGCCAACGACACCTTGTTGGGTGGTATCGGCGATGACTTTATCGATGGCGGCACTGGCAACGATACGGTCACAGGCGGTGCCGGCAACGACATGATGGTTGCCAGCAGTGGCAACGATATCTTCATGTTCTCAGCGGGCTTCGGGGTCGATCAGATCATCGGCTTCGATGCCAACGCGGGAGGAGGTGGGCAGGACCGCCTCGATATCTCCGCGATGAACATCACGGCTGCGACCTTTGCGGGCAGCGTCACCATCGCCGATGTCGGTGCGGATACCCTGGTCAGTTTCGCTGGTGCTGACTCCATCCGCCTGGTCGGTGTGGCCGATGCGACAACCGTCACTGCCACGGACTTCATTCTCACCACTTGAGGTACTGATCAGCACGTTTGAAAAAAAACGTGGAAAGCGGAAGGGAGGGCAGCGATGCCCTCCCTTTTTTTATGAGAAGCGCCTGGCCGTTTGTTCAACTGGCAATGCGTGAACCAACCTGGCAGGGCGGTCTGTCAGACAGTGGGAAACACTCGATCAACAAATGACCTGGGAGTGGGGAATTGGGGAGTGGGGAATCAGACTTGAACATTTCAGCGAACTGCGCGATGGGCAGCCTGTTGGTTTCGCTTGCCGCTTCTGCAATCGGGGGTATCCCGACTTCAACCGGGACTTCACCCGATCCGCAACACAAACAACGCTTAACTGCTGAACCAGCTGAACAGACTCCAGAATGCCCCTATGGCAAAGATGAGAAGCATGAGTGCCAACGTGCGGACTAGCGGCTCACTTCGCATGAAGGTAACTCCTAAGAAGGGTTGTGCAGCACAGGTGGAAATCTGTTATCCCGTGATAACAACTTCAAACTTTCAATTAATGCGCTAGTGAACGTACAGCATTCTCTATGCCAGAAAATTGAACAGCCGATCATTCCCGGCTGGCGGCGCAACTTGATCCCCTGGCCAATGAAAGTTGACACAGGAATCGGGTAATACAGCCCGTTTATGGGGGATTTTTCTCATCGTGGGGGGGATAT
>NZ_JAHBDB010000074.1:0-18881 GCF_019956105.1 Pseudomonas sp. BF-RE-25 | reverse complement strand
GTGGTGGCCGTTATGACGCCATCGCCAGCAAGCCGGCTCCTACAAGGTCGGGGGTATCAGGAAGCGCCTACAAATTTCCATGAATTTTTATCTCGAGGCTCATTTGCCATGCCCTCTATCGCCTTTCGTTTGCCCGTAAAACGCTCCGCCCTGGCCATGGCGGTGATGTCGACCCTTTCGACACCGACCTTCGCCGCCGACACCCAACTGCAAACCGTCACCGTCCAGGCCAGTGCCAGCGAGTCCGACGATGACGCGCTGCCCACCCGGCCACCCACGTCGGTTTATGGCGGCATCGAAACCAAGGTGCTCGACACGCCGCGATCCATCACCCAGATCAACGCCGAGCAACTGGCCAACGACTCGATCCGCAGCGCCGATGACCTGGTGAAATACGCCCCCGGCATTACTCGCGGCGGCGGCCAGAACGCCGGCCTCGCCCCGCAGTTCCGCGCCCAGGGTTCCGAAGTGTTCCAGGACGGGCAACGCGCATACGGCGTGCGCCACCCGGCCAACTTTAACGCCTACGAAGGTGCCGACATCGTCGCCGGCCCGTCTTCAGTGACCTACGGATCAGTGTCGGGCAGCGGCGGCTACGTCAATTACCTGAGCAAAAAGCCCAATTTCAACGAATTCAAAACCAAACTCAGCGGCGAACTGGGCGCCTGGGTACCGGACGGTGAATCCCGCGATTCCAGTAAATTCAGCATCGACAACACCGGGCCGCTGACTGACAACCTCGCCTATCGCCTGAGCATAACCAAGCAACGGCAGGAAGACTTCTACGACAACGTCGACAACAACTTCGACGCGTTCTACGGCGCCCTCGCCTGGCGCAACGACACGGTGCGGGTCGACTGGAACGCCAGCTACGACAATTACTACGACTACAACATCACCCACGGCTGGAACCGCGCCAACCAGGAACTGGTGGACAGCGGCAAGTACTACGCCGGGCGCGCCACGCCGATCATCCAGAACGGCAACACCTTGTGGTCGCCGGTGCTGGCGTCCGGCGCGGCCGATGCGCCGACCCTCGGCTGGGTCAAACGCCAGCGCAACGCACAGGGTCAATACAGCGTGGTCAACGGCAGCTTCCAGACGGCCTCGCCGAACACCCAAAACAGTCCCGGCAGTTTGCGCGGCTGGGTGTATGACCCGACGTTGACGGGCAATGGCCTGACCAGCCTGTCGTCACAAACCGGCCAGCGTGATGAAGATGAAAACAGCTCGCGACGTTTCACCACACAGCTTCGGGTCGAAGCCGATCTGACACCGACCATCACCCTGGCTAACAGCACCTTCTACCAGCGCTCCAAAGACATGACCGATGCGGTCGGTTCTTTCCAGGTGCAGTCCAAGGACAATCTGTTCGATAACCGCTTCGAATTCCGCTCGCGCAACGAGGTGCAACTCGGCGAATTGACCCTGCGCGATGACAGCAACACCGGGGTGATCTACCGCCGCGAGTTCAACCAGTCGATCGCCGCCAACAACAATTTCGGCTCGACCATCAACGCCTATGACTTGACCCAGGACCCGTCGGGCAAGAATCCCGGCACCTTGCTGGGCCTGACCGGCTCCAACCCCGCCGGCGGCAATGGCGCGTGGATCGGCCAGCCCGGCGTGGCGCAATTCTCCAACTACTACGGCTGGCTGAATCTGCCGGCGATGTACCCGGCGGGCCACGGTTTATACGCCGAGTCGGTGGCGCCCTACACCGCCGAAAGCACCTGGACCACCAAGACCCTGTTCAGCCAGCACAACCTGCGATTCGGTGACAGCGTCGGTCTGAACATTGGCGCCAGCCGCAGCTGGATCGACGCTGAAATCGAGAACCCGTTCGTGCTGGCCGGCGGCAATCCGCGCAAGGACAGCGACAATTATCGACTGTTCGCGTTTCAGGTCAGCCCGTACGTCAAACCGACCGAAAACAGCACGCTGTATTACACCTTCGATCGCTCATTGGCGGTCAATACCGGGTTCTTCTCCAACGGCCTCGGCTGGGGCAGCGGCGCCGGTGCCAATCAGCTCAACCCGCTGGCCTTCCAGAGCCTCAGCGTGTTGCACGAAGTTGGGCTGAAAGTCGAAGCGGTGCCCAACGAACTGTTCATGACCCTGGCCGCGTTCAAGCAGGCGCGGGATCAATCGCCCGACAGCAATAACAACATTGCCCGACTGGTGATCAAGGGCGTGGAATCGACCCTTCGCTACCAGCCGGACAATCACCTGCGCAGCGGCCTCAACCTGTCGAAACTCAGCGCCTACAACGAGTTTGCCTCCCAGGCCGGTTTCGCCTCGGCCGGGTTTGTGCCCGACAACGGCACGGTGTTCGGCGATAACAACAGCCTTAATCAGCGGCCGTCCGGGCGCTTCGACGCAGTGCAGATTCCCGAGTACACCGCCAGCGGTTATGTCGACTATCGCTTCGACTCGGGCTTCGGCGCCGAGCTGTCCGGCTGGTGGACCAGCAGCTGGTATTTGAACCTGAGCAAGACCGTGAAAATCCCCGACGAGTACAACCTCGACCTCGCGGTGTATTACCGCCAGCCGCAATGGAGCACCACGTTGCGGGTGCTCAACCTGACCAACGAACTGAACTTCGTCAGCGGCCTGGCCGGCTCGACCAACACCTTTTTGCAACCCATGCCTGGCCGTACGTTGCTGGCCCAGGTGGATTACCAGTTTTAACGCAGCGGCACCTATCGCTATCAGGAGTGTTCCATGTCCATTGAATTTGTCGGCATGATTTTCCCCCGCCAGTGGTCCGAGACCCGTGGCATTCGCAGTGCGGATTTCGATCTGGACTTTATCCGCCACCACGCCCGCGCCCATGAACACGCAGGCTTCGACCGGGTGCTGATCGCCAGCGGCCCGGGCAGCGCGGACAGCTTGCAGATTGCGGCCTACGCGGCGGCGCACACCGAGCGCCTGGGTTTCATGATCGCCCATCGTCCGGCATTGAACGCCCCCACCGCCGCTGCCCGAGCCTTCGCGACGCTCGATCACACCACCGGCGGCGGGCGGATTCGCCTGCATGCGATTACCGGCATCACCGCCGAACCCCAGGAAGGCGACTTCCTGCTGGACAAGACCGAACGCTACAAGCGCACTGACGAATACCTGGAGATCGTCCGGCGCACCTGGACGGCTGAAGAACCGTTCGACTTCGAGGGGCAGTATTTCAACATCAAGGGCGCCTTCTCGCCGGTCAAGCCATTGCAGCAGCCGCACATTCCGATTTCCTTTGGCGGGTCGTCAGACATTGCCTATCAGATCGCGGTGAAACACGCGGACCTGTATGCGCTGTGGGGCGAACCGCTGAGCGGCGTCGCCGAACAGATCGGTAAACTGCGCGCGGCGGCGAGTGCGGCGGGCGTGGAGGCGCCACGGGTGAGCCTGTCCGTGCGCTTGATTCTGGGGGCGACTGAAGAATTGGCGTGGCAGCGGGCGGAGCAGATTCTTGAGCAGATCAAAGCCAATCCACAGTTCGCCGCCGGCAGCCCCTGGCAAAAACGCATCAAGGGCACCGGCTCCGAACGCTTGCTCGCCGCTGCGGCACAAAGTGATCGCCACGACCGCGCCCTGTGGATGCCCACCGCCACCGCCGTCGGCGCCTACGGCGACACCACCGCCCTGGTCGGCACCCCGGAAACCGTGGCCCAGGCGTTGCTCGATTACATCGACCTGGGCGTGACCACCTTCCTCAATCGTGGTTATGACCCGCTGTACGACACCGTCGATTACGGCCGCTGGATCATCCCGGCGGTGCGCGAGGAAGCACGGCGGCGCAAGGCGCGGGTGGCGTAACGTTCACCATCGAATCTTCGGAACGCCGCCCGCAGCAAGCCGGCTCCTACAGATTTGTGTCGCGCCACAACTCTGCGTACATACACGGACTCTGTAGGAGCCGGCTTGCTGGCGATGGCGGCCTGACAGCCACCACCGACTATCCCGGCTACAGCCACTTGGCATCCCACAAAGGATAATCGTGTACGCGCCTCACCAATCCCGCGCGCAATGGATTGGCAACGATGTACCGGGCCACCGCCAACAAATCCTCCTCCCGCCGAATCGCCCGATCGTGAAAGCCTCTTTGCCAAAGCGCCCCCCTGCGTTGCAGACGTGCATTCACCGCCCTGGCACTGCGCGATTTGGTCGCCAGCATCAACGCCGGCAATGTGCTGTTCTTCAATTCGACCAGCCAATGGAAGTGATCCGGCATCACCACCCAGGCCAGGGAGTCAGCCCATTCTTCTGTCTGGGACTGGCGGAATTGGTCCACGATCAGACGTCCCACCCGCCAGTTGGCGAAGACGGAATCACGGTTATGGGTGACGGCAGTGAGCAGGTAGATTTGACCGGATTCGGAATAGCGCCCGGCGCGCAAGTGGTTAGCGTGGGGAAGATCGAGCATTCCATTGCCCTCCTGTGTTTTTGGGAGAAACACAAGGCTAGTGCGCAGGAGGGAGGCCGTTGTCAGAATTCGGTTCCGGATGTGTCTGGACGATCGCCATCGCCCAACGTCGGCGAATTCTCCAGCAACGTACGCGTATACGCCGCCTGCGGCTGATCCAGCACATCATCCACCGCCCCCTGCTCCACCACTCTTCCCAGCTTCAACACCAACACCCGGTCGGCAATCGCGCGAACCACGCCGAGGTCGTGGGTGACGAACAGCAGGGTCAATCCTTCGATTTGCAATTGCCGCAACAGCGCCAGGATCGAAGCCTGCACCGACACGTCCAGCGCCGAGGTAATTTCATCGCAGATCAGCAGTTTCGGCTCACACACCAGCGCCCGGGCAATGGCCACGCGCTGGCGCTCGCCGCCGGACAGGCTGTGCGGATACAGATCGGCCACCGACGCCGGCAGCGACACCCGCTTGAGCACCGCATCCACGCGCTGGCGCGCAACGTTGCCCTTGATGCCGAAGAAGTGTTCCAGCGGCGCACTCAGGGTCTGGTAAACGGTTTGTCGCGGGTTCAGCGCCCGGTACGGGTTCTGAAAAATGTACTGAATCTGATGCCGTTGCCGCCCGTCACGTCGGCGGGCCGACAAGCTCAGCGGCACACCCGCGTAATGCAAGTCGCCCTCGGCGTTTCCCCCGAGCCCGGCGATGGCCCGGGCCAGGCTGGTCTTGCCGGAACCGGATTCGCCCACCAGCGCCAGGCATTCCCCGGCGGCCACCCGCAGAGAAACGTCGAACAACACCTGTCGATCGTAGGCCACGTTCAAGTCTTTGATCTCCAGCAGCGGCGCCCGCTCCACCGGCACATCGACAGCCGACACCGGCGCCTGGGCAACTAGCTGCAAGGCCTGAAGATGCGGATCGAGACACGCCACTCGCTGCGCTGAAGACAGGTCGTGCAAGGCCGGCTCAGCCTGCGAACACTCGGCGGCGCGACGCGAACACCGAGGCGCGAAAGCACAGCCGTGCGGTCGCTGCCCCGGTGCCGGGGCATACCCCGGGATTGCCTGCAAATCGCGACGCTGCGCCACATCGGGAATCGCCGCCAACAGGCCTCGGGTGTACGGATGAGCCGGCCGCGTGAACAACGCCTCACGGTCAGCGACTTCAACGATGCGCCCGGCATACATCACCATCACCCGGTCGACTAGGTCCTTGATCACCGCAAGGTCGTGGGACACATACACCGCCGCCACGCCGAGGCTTTTGCACAAGCGGCGCAAGGTCGCGAGGATGTGCGCCTGAGTGGTGACGTCCAGCGCCGTGGTCGGTTCATCGAGGACGATCAACTGCGGACGCAGGACAAACGCCAGCGCCAGCATCACCCGTTGCTGCTGCCCACCGGAGAGCTGATGGGGGAAGCGCCGCAAAAACGCCGCGTCGTCCGGCAGACCGACATCACGCAAGGTATCGACGATGCGCTGCTGTTGCGCCGCACGATCCAGTTCAATCTGATGCGCACCGAGGGTTTCGCGCAGCAGACTGCCGATGCGCAGCGCCGGGTTCAGCGCCATCGCCGGGTCCTGCGCGACGTAGCCGATCAGGCTGCCACGGGCCCGGCGCAACGCTTCGCCCTCCAGGGTCAGCAGCGAATGACCGGACACCTCGACCTGCCCGCCGACAATCCGCGCCCCGCGCCGGGCATGGGCGAGCAACGCGGTGGCCAGGGTCGTCTTGCCGGAGCCGGATTCGCCGACCAACCCCAGAATCTCGCCTGCCTCAAGGCTGAACGAAACCCCGGACAGCACGTCAATCTGTCCCGCCAACTCGACCCGCAAATCCCGCACCTGCAACACCCCGGCAGTGGTCACCGACGGGCGGGACTCGATCCCGGCAATCGCATTCATGGCTGTTTTTCTCCGATCCGTGAACTGCTGCGGCCGATGCCTTCAGCGAGGATATTGGTGCCATAGGCGAAAATGCCGATCAGGATCGCCGGGGCCAGCACCGCCCACGGCTGCACCAGCAAACCGGCCTGGTTTTCATTGATCATCAGCCCCCAATCGGCGGTCGGCGGCGCCACGCCGTAGCCGAGAAAACTCAGGCCCGAGAGCATGCCAACGCCCCAGGTCAGCATGTTGCCGAAATGCACCAGCAGCGGCGTGAGGATGTTCGGCAGAATCTCCCTGAACAGAATCCGCCGCCGCGAGTAGCCCATCATCTGCGCGGCCTCGACGAACTCCTGCCCCGCCACCGCCACCGCACTGCCACGGGCCAGGCGAATCACTCCGGGCGTGAAGGCGATGGCCACGGTCAGCACAATCAGCCATGGCGCGCGGCCGAGCATGGAGACGATCAACAACACCAGAATCAGGTCGGGAAAGGCCAGCGACACGTCCGCCAGCCAGGTAATCAACTGGTCGAGCCGGCGCCGGGAAAAACCCGCCAGCAACCCCAGGGTGCTACCGGTCAACAGCGCAATCGAGGCCGCCGCCACCGACATCCACAACACCGAGAGGCCGCCACTGAGCAAGCGTGACACCACGTCGTGCCCGAGAAAGTCATAGCCCAGCAACGCCGCGCCAACCGGGGCGCCGTACACTGAACCAAGCATTTCCGTTGGGCTGTGCGGCGCCAGCCACGGGCCAGACAAGGCCAGTGTCACCACCAGCGCAGTGATCAGCGCGCCCTTGCGGGTTTGTGGTTCTGCCAGCCATACCTGCCAGCGCGAACGTCGGGAGTCAGTCATGTTCTACCTCTCAAGGCGCCTTGGATGGGGAACGTCGCCACCACGGCTGAATGCCCCGGCGGTTACGCTGAATCATGGTCACGCGGCGGGCGGTGCGCAGTTTCGGCGTAAGCAGCACGGTCAGCAGATCGGCGAGCAGGTTGATCAACACCACGCCGAGGGTGATCACCAGCACGATGGCCTGGACCATCGGCAAGTCGCGCATCTGGATCGCCGAATTCAACGAGGTGCCGATGCCGGGGTAACTGAAAATCACCTCGGCCAACAGCGCGCCGCCGATCAGCGTTCTCAGCGTCAACGCCACGCCTTGAATCGCCGGGATCAGTGCGTTGGGCAGCGTGTGGCGCCAGACGATGCGCCACTCGGGAATGCCGCGCAGGCGCGCAGCGATCACGTAATCGGACTCCAGCGCCTCGATCATCGATGCCCGCACCATGCGCGTCAGGTACGGCAATGCCGACAGGCTCAGGGCCAGCACCGGCAACACCAGAAACTGCAATTGACGCAGCAGCGACTTGTCCGGATCGAGGATCGACACCGCTGGCAGCAGGTCCATGTGCGGCATGGAGAACAGCAGCACCAGACCGATGGCCAACAGAAACCCCGGCGTGGCTTTAAGGAAGATCAGCAGCGAAAGGCTCCAACGATCCAGCCGACTGTCACGGCGCAACGCCAGGGAAACGCCGAGCAACAACGCCGCCGGCACCACCACCGCAATGACCCCGGCGAGCAGCGCCAGGGTGTAGCCGAAACGGCCGAACAGAATGCTGCCGACCGGCGCGTTGGAGTCGAGCGACACACCAAGTTCGCCGCTCAGGGCATGCCCGAGCCAGCGCAGGTACTGTTCGAGAATCGGCCGGTCCAGACCCAACTGGCGTTGCAAGGTGAGGATGCTTTCCAGCGGCGCGTCGGGGCCGAGAATCACTCGGGCCGGGTCCGAGGGCAGCGCCTGCGTGGCGATGAACACCACCAGGCTGATGACCCACGCCGTCAGCAATCCGTAAGCCAGGCGCCCGATAAACCACGACAGCCAGGCTGGCGTGCGGGGTTCTTTGCAAGAAGGCTCAGGCATGGTTCACCCACAATTCATCAAAACGCCAAGAGGCAAACGTGGTCTGTTCAGGCTGCAAACCGCCGACCCGCACCGATGCTGCATCCAGCACATCGTTGAAGCCCCAGATCAACAAGCCACCGCGTTCGTGTTGAATGCCTTGCGCTTCGTGCACCAGCACTTTGCGTTGCTCAAGGTCGGGTTGCGCCAGCGCCTGGCGGTACAGCGCGCTGAAGCGTTCATCGTGGAAGTTGCTGCGGTTGTAGATGGCCTGTGGCGCATCGTTGTGCAGCGCCGACGCGAGAAAGCCCCGGGCCGGTGTGGAGCCCGGCGACAGCAGCCAGTTTTCCCGTTGCGGACCGTTGAACACCGAGCCATCGACCTGAGTGACCTTGATCTCGACCCCGGCCTTTTTCGCCTGTTGCGCAAACACCAGCGCCGCGTTGACGCCCGGCCCCGGCGTGGTGGTCAGCTCCACCCGCAAGTCGGTCTGCCCGGCCTGGCGCAACAGCGAACGCGCCTGTTCCAGGTCGTAGGGACGTTGGACAATGCTGTGGTTGTAGGTGGGGTCGTGGGGCGAATACAGGTCGTTGGCGATGCGCCCGAAACCGTTGAGGCCGCGGTCCACCAACTCGCGACGGTCGGCCAACAAGCGGAACGCCTGGCGCACCCGCTGATCCTGAAACGGTTGCTTCGCCAGATTCAGATTGAACCCGGTGAACGAGGTGCTCGGCGAGGCGTACAACCTCAGCCGCGAGTCGGCCTTGAGCAGTGCGCTGTGTTCGGCCTGCACGCCGCTGGCCACGTCAATCTGCCCGGCGCGCAGGGCGGCGGCGCGGGACACCTGGTCCTTGAACTCGATGATCTCCAGTTCATCGGCATAGGGTTGGCCGGCTTTGTAGTAATTCTCGAAGCGCTGATAAAGCGAGCGCTGGCCGGGAATGAAACTCTTGAGCTTGTAAGGGCCGGCGCCGACCGGGTTGCTGACGGGGTCGTAATCGGTGGGGACGATGCCGCCGAAACTGATCAGGGTTTCATCCAGCGGGTAAAAGCTCTGGCCTTCCTTGAAGCGGATTTCGATGGTGCGCGCATCCAGTTTGCGCAACGCGTTGCGGTCGATCGCGCCCACCAGACCGGCAAACGGCGACGCCAGTTTCGGGTCGGTCAGGCGCAGGATCGAGAACAGCATGTCATCGGCGCCGATGCTCTTGCCGTGATGGAACTCCAGGCCCGGTTTGATGCGAATGGTCCACGCACTGGCGTCGGCGTTGGGTTCGGCAAACTCGGCCAGGGCCAGGCGCGTGCTGACGTCGGTGTTCCATTCCCAGAACTTGCTGTACAGCGCCCAGCCGCGAATGATCCCGCCGCCCACCGGTTTGTGCGCGTCGAGATTGCCCGACTGGTCGCCATCGATGATGCCGACCCGCAAGCGACCGCCGCGCACCGGGGTGCTGGACAACGCCGCCGCGCCGCTGACCTGTGCCCCGCTGTCGCATCCGCTGAGCAGGCTGCTGCCAAGCAACAGGCCGCCACTGACCGCCAGGCCATTGCCGAGAAACCGGCGACGGGAAAATTCGTTCATCGCTGTCTCCTCAGACTCGCTCGGTCGCTGCTACACGCCGTGGTGCCGGTGTGCTGACACCCAGTTTCGGCACGTCGAAACCGTGATCCAGATCGAGTAAAGGGAACAGCAGATCCGCCACCCGGTGCGCTTCATCGATCAGCGGGAAACCGGACAGAATGAATGCCGATGTGCCCTGCGCTTCGTATTCGCGAATTCGCTCGGCGACCTGCTCGGCGCTGCCCACCAGGTAAGTGCCGGCCGCCGGGCCGAGGATGTTGAAGCCAAACAGGCTCGGGCCGAGCCAGACGTTCGGGTAGATCTCCAGATCCCGGGCCTTGGGCAAACGGCCGGCGCGAATGGCCTCGACGTTGCGCTGGATCTGCGGATCGTCGCTGTGGAAGGTCTCCAGGGTTTCACCGGGCGGCAATTGACGTTCGATGGCCGTGCGCGCGGTTTGCAGCGAGGTACGTTGCAAGAGTTTCTCGGCGTGGGCCCAAGCCTCTTCCTCGGTTTCGCGAACGATGATTTGCAGGCGCGTGCCGAAGGTCAGCTCACGGCCGATTTTCGCGGCTTCTGCTGCGACCTTGCGGAATTTCTCACCGAGTTTCGGCGGGGTGTTGGCGAAGCTCAGGTACACGTCGAGCAGTTGCACCGAATGCGCGACACCCGGCCCCGACGTGCCCGCGCCCCACAGTGGAATGCCAGGCTTTTGCTTCGGCGGATGCCAGCCACCCAACGGATGACTCGCGGCAGTCGGTGAACGGGGGGCGAGTTTGACGTACTGGCCGTCGAACCCCGAGGTGTCCCCGGCGTAGAAGCTCTGGAATGCACGCCAGTATTCGAGGCTGAAGTCATAACGTTCGTCGTGGGGGTAATGCACGCCGAGGGTGGCCAGGCCGGCGTCATTGCCGTTGACCACGTTGAACAGCAGGCGGCCGTTGGAGAACTGATCGAAGGTCAGTGCCCACTTGGCCAACACGGCTGGCGACAGTTCGCCGGGGTGTTGCGCGACCAGGAAACGCAGGCGTTTCGTGGCGTCGATCAACGCGGCCGAGACAGCGAGGCTTTCGTTGGGGCTGGAACCCAGCAGCGAACCGTAGTAACCGAGACGGTCGCTGGCCACGGCGAGTTGTTTCAGATGTTCGAAATCGGTTGTCCAGCGGCCTTCGGGTTCCCAGGGATAAGGCCCGTCGGGGGTGGTGAGGTACCAGAGAATTTTTACAGCCATGGGTGTGTTCCTTGAAATGTATGTAGCGACCCTTCGGGCGAACCCGATCCCTGTAGGAGCCGGCTTGCTGGCGATGGCGTCAGTGAAATCGGCGCAAGGCTCGAGGCCCTATCGCCAGCAAGCCGGCTCCTACAGGGGATGGTGGTGGCCTGGAGATTGTTAGCTGCGCCGGTCGATGGCCGGCACCAGGCCCAGCTCGGTGGCTTTGTCGTACAGGCCGCTCATTTTCCATTGTTGGGTCAGCACGCCAGGGCCATAGGCGCGGGAGCCGCCGAGGGCGTCGGCGAGCAGTTGCAGTTGCGCGCCCTCCTCCAGCAACAGGATGAATTCGGCGGTGGCGCGCAGGCCCTGTTTGCCCCACACGGTGGAGCCGCCGTTGGCTTCGAGAATCGCCAGGTTGAAGGGGTTCTCGGCAATCTTGTCGAGGATGAAATCGACTTCCGGCTGACGGCGGTCGATGTACACCGGCAACTCCCGGGCGAGCTGATAACGCTGCACCGGCACGTAGTGGAACGGCAGCGTGCGGTGGGTTTGCGCCCAGGCGCCGAGGTACGGCGAGTGCACATGGGACACGGTGGTCACATCGGCATGTTGCTGGAACAGTTTGGTGTAACGCCCCAACCCGCCCTTGCCTTTGCCGAAGATCACCTTGCCTTCGAAGTCGGTGACCGTGGCTTGCAGCGGCTTGCGGTAATTCCACGGGCCGCCGTAGTTCACCGACACCAGCAGCTCCTGGCCCGGTACGCGCTCGATGAAACCAACGGTGCCGTTGGCGGTGATGGTGTTGGTTTCACGGAACACGGTGAAGGCTTCTTCAGCCTCGATCAGTACCTTGTCGATGAAGTTCTTCAGTTCTTCGCTGATCAGTTGTTCGTTGATGAGAACGGTCATGGCAATTCTCCAGAGTCAGGCGCGGCGCTTGGCCAACAGTTCATGGGCGGCTTGCAACGGGCGCGGATCGACCCAGTCGGCGATGGAAAAATCGCGTTCCAGGAAGCCGTGCAGGTAAAGGAAGTCTTTTTGGGTATCGAGAAATTCCAGACGCTGTGCCGACAGGTCCGGCGCCAGCGTGGTGTGGAATTCACCGCGATAGGCTTCGGCGACACCGGCACTGCCGGCGCGGGTTTCTTCTTCGAGAATCGCGTTCAACGCCTCGCGATTATTCGCTGCCCAATCGGCGGCGCTGAGGGTTTGCGCGAGAAAGCGCACGACCAGGTCGAAATGGTTGTCCAGCAGGCTCTGGTGAACCGTGATCGGGCGCGGCGTGCCATTGTTGATGCGATAGCGCGGCTCGGCGATCAGGTCGAGGTCAATGCCCACCACCAGCCCGAGACGCCGTGCTGCATCGGCGGCGGACGCGCCTTTGACGTACACCGCGTCAACTTCACCGCGCACCAGGTAATCGAGGCCCGACCAGAGGCGCTGTAAACCTTCCTGAGGATTCGCCGCCTGCTCCTGGTTTTGCAGCGCCACTTCCACCAGTTCGACGTCATCGAAGCCCAGCCCCGCCAGGCTCAACGCGCCTTTGTAGCCGTGCAGGCTCATGGCCCGAGCGATGCTGCCGGGGCGGGTTTCACCCCAGGCCGGCAGCGCCAGACGCTTGCCCTTTAGGTCTTGCGGACGACGAATGCCGGAGTCCGGGCGAACCAGGATGGTTTGCCACTCTTCGATCCAGGTCAGGCCGATCAGGCGACTCGGCGCACCAGCGGCGCGTGCCGCCAGGGCCGGTACGTTGCCGCCTTCGCGAAACAGGCCCGGCAACTCGTGATCGTAGTGGTGATGCCCCAGTTGCCGGGCCTCCTGCAAGGTCGACACCGGCAGGCCGTCAGCGGCGAATTCTTCGCTGAGCCAACCGAGTTTGTAGGCGATGCCGGAAGCGGTCGGCACCGGGCAACGGGTGAACCAGATCTGCTCCAGTTCAGCCGGGGCAGCGGGTCGGGATTTTTTGGCAGCAAGCGTCATGGGCAGCTCCGTGGTTGGGCAAGTGTCTGTTGCCGGAGCTATTGCAGCGCCCGTGCCAAGACCTGAAACGCCCGGTTTACGGGGCTTTGCGCCTGGCACCGAGCAAACAACCGACACTGATTGCTGGCCTGCCAGCAGCATTGCGCGGCGACTGCTGCTGGCCGAGCAGTCGCCTCCCCGGCATTGCTTCCCCAGCAACACCACCCCGCCAAACGCCTTGCCGGGCGGGCGTTCCAGCCCTTGGCGCAGAACTTGCTCAAGGCCCTTCAACGCCCGTGAAACACCGATCCCTTTGTAGGAGCCGGCTTGCCGGCGATTGGCCCTCAAGCCTTGCATGAATTTCAAGGACGCCATCGCCGGCAAGCCGGCTCCTACAAAGGGGTTGCGCAGGTTTCACGGCCATCATCAGATCAATGATCAGAGGTACAGCAATGAGCAAGGTCGAACACAACCCCGCCGGACAACTGATACAAGAACAGGCGCCGATCCGCCTGCTGGACAGCGAGGCTCAAGCCATCGCAGTGGCCAGGGACATCGCCCGGGAGATTGCCGAGATCGCCGCCGACGCCAATCAAAACGGCCAACTGCCACGGCGTCAGGCGCAGCTGTTATCGGAGAGCGGCTTGACCGCCATTGGCGTGCCCAAGGCGTTTGGCGGCCTCGGCGCCTCGGTGGAAACCATCGTCGAAACCGTACGCCTCATCTCGGTGGCCGACGGCGGCGTCGGTCAGTTGCTGCAAATCCACAACGTCATGCTGCGGGGGATTTTCACCGGGTACTCCGACGAGATTCGCGACCGACTGGTTCGCGATGTATTGGCCGGCAAGCGTTTTGGCAATGCCCTGGCGGAAGTCGGCGGCAAGAACAAATTCGCCCTCAAGACCCGCGTCGAACGCCGAGCCGACGGCAAGTTGATCCTCAATGGCAGCAAGTTCTACTCCACCGGTTCCTACCTGGCCGAGTGGATTTCCCTGACCGCCGCCAGCGATGACGGCGGTGCCGGGGTGCTGCTCAATCGCAACACACCGGGCCTGACGCTGGTGGATGACTGGGAAGCGTTCGGCCAGAAAAACTCGGTCAGCGGCACAGTGATTTTCGACAACATCGAACTCGATGAAGGTTTCGTCTCCCAGCGCAAAGGGCCGATGAAACGCACCGGGTTGACCTTCCCGCAGATCCTTCATGCGGCCATCGATACCGGCATTGCCGAAGGTGCGCTGTCGGCTGCGGTGGATTACCTGAATCACAATGCGCGGCCTTGGGTGGAAAGTGGCGTCGATCATGCCAATCAGGAGCCGCACATCATCAAGCAGATCGGCGAATACGCCGTGGCCCTGCGCGGCGCGCAATCGCTGCTGCGCGACGCGGCGCGGGTGTTCGATCAGCACGAACTGGACCCGGACAACAAGGAACTGCAGGACGAGCTGATTCTGTCGGTGGCGACCGCCCGCGCCCACTCCGACGCGGCGTCGCTGAAAATCTCCAGCGACATTTTCTCCCTGCTCGGCGCCAGTTCCTCACTGAGCAAATGGAACCTCGACCGCTTCTGGCGCAACGCAAGGGTCCACACCACCCACGACCCGATCCGCTGGCGCCTGCACCACGTCGGCAACTACTACCTCAACGGCGTCGACCCCGGCGAATACACCGCGATTCTCAACGCCAAGGAAAAACAGGGAGCGACCAGCCCCGGACGGTGATCCCCCAGACACCGACTCCCCTTGTAGGAGCGAGGCTTGCCCGCGAAGGCGCCCTAAAGCCCTATGCAAAACCCAAAGGCCCCATCGCCAGCAAGCCGGCTCCTACAGGTTCGGCGTTCCACCTGAACAAATGCAAAACCCTGTAGGAGCTGGCTTGCCAGCGATGGCGTCCTCGAAATCGATGCAACATCCAAAGGCCCCATCGCCGGCAAGCCGGCTCCTACAGGGACGGCGTTCCACCTGAACAAATGCAAAACCCTGTAGGAGCGAGGCTTGCCCGCGAAGGCGCCCTAAAGCCCTATGCAAAATTCAAAGGCCCCATCGCCAGCAAGCCGGCTCCTACAGGGTTGGCGTTCAACCTGATCGTGTCCGCACACCACACAGAGCTTTTTCATGATCGAAAAACATCCTCTCTTGCGCAGCCTGGCGATTTACCGGGAGATGCCCTGGCGCTTCGCCCTGGTGGCGGCGTTGTACATCGCGGTGAACCTCGGGCTGGTCTGGCAGCAATGGCTGATCGGCCACGCCGTCAACGACGTCAGCGCCGGCCGCGCGGTTGTCCGGCAAGCCGATGGCAGTCTCGACGCCAGCCTCGGCTGGTACTGGTTGTGGCTGATGCTCGCCGTGGCGTTCGGCCGTGGCGTCTTGCAATACGCCGCCAGCGTGCTGTCGCTGGTGCTCAGCCAGGAACTGCTGACGCGCCTGCGCGAGCGCATCCTGCAGCAGGTGCAAACCCTGCACCTGGGTTATCACTGGCAGCACGGCATGGGCGAAATGATCACCCGCACCACCCGCGATGCCGACAAGGTGCGCGATGCGCTGATCAGCTTCTGGCGCCAGGTGGTGGAGACCCCGTTGGTGGTGCTGGCCACCGTCGGCCTGCTGGGCTGGTACAACCCGCTGCTGGGGTTGGTGCCGCTGCTGCTGACGGTGTTTGGCCTGTGGATTTTCGTGCGTCAGACCGAGCGTCTGGTCAGCCTCGACCGCGCCGTCGGCGAGGCCTACGACCGGGTCAATCAGGACCTCAGCGAAGGCATCGGCGGCGTGCGGGTGATCAAATCGTTTGGTCTGGAACACAGCCGCATCCAGCGTTTCGCCGGGCAGGTGGCGGTGTTCGCCGAGCACGCCCGCCAGGCCCTCGCCTATTCCAGTTCGCGGATTCCGCTGCCTCAAGCGGTCGTCGCGCTGGGGCATGTGTGGATTCTGGTGTACGGCGCGCACCTGGTGGCCACCGCGCAATTGGGTATCGGTGAACTGGTGACCTCGCTGCTGATCGCCACCACCCTGGTGTTTCGCATCGAAGGCATTGGCCGGGTGATGCAGACCTTCGCCGACGCACGTTCCAGCGCCGAACGGATCTGGCAACTGCTGGACGAGCCTGCAGCGATCCGCAGCGGCAACGTGACCCTGCCCGACACGCCGCTGGGGCTGAAACTGGAACACGTCAACGTCAGCGCACCGGGTGGTGGCCTGGACATTCTTCATGACTGCTCGCTGACCGTGCAGCCCGGCGAAATCGTCGCGCTCGTCGGCGCCACCGGCACCGGCAAGAGCCTGTTGACGAGCCTATTGCCACGCCTCAGCGACATCAGTTCCGGGCGTCTGCTGATCGGTTCGGACAACGCCGGCTGGCAAGACATTCGCCAGTTGAACCTCGACGAATTGCGGCGCCGGGTGCACGTGGTGCCGCAAGAAAGCTTCCTGTTTTCCGACACCCTGGCGGCCAACCTGCGCCTGACCGCACCCGACGCCAGCGATCAACAACTGCGTCACGGTTTGCGCCTCGCCGCCGCCGAAGACGTGCTGGAACGCCTGCCGCACGGCCTGGCCACGCCACTGGGGGATCGCGGCGTGACCTTGTCCGGGGGCCAGCGCCAGCGTCTGAGCCTGGCCCGCGCACTGCTTGGCGAGCCGGACATTCTGTGCCTGGACGACGCCACCAGCGCACTGGATGCGATCAGTGAACGCCAGGTGCTGAACAACATTCGCCAGTTGCGCCGCGATCAGGGCCGGGCCACCACGTTGCTGGTGATCTCCAGCAAGCTCTCGACCATCCTCCTCGCGGACCGCGTGCTGATGCTGCAGGACGGCAAAATCGCCGCCAACGGCACCCACGAAGCCTTACTCAAAACCCATCCGGACTACCGCGACCTGCTAGGGATCGACCATGGCTAACCCAATCGCCGGCAAGGCCTTGAGCGATATCGAAATCGAAGAAATGCTCGCCCGCAAGGCCCTCGACCGCAGCATGTTCAGTCGGCTGCTGCCGCTGCTGAAACCGATTCGCCGGCACATTGTCGGCGTCATCGGCATTGAACTGCTGCTGGTGTTCACGGTGTTTCTGCGGCCGTGGTTTGTCCGTGAGTTGCTCGACCGTGGGCTGATTCAACAGAACGATCACTGGTTACTGGACGAACGTTTGGTGCTGTGGCTCGGCCTCGGATTGGCGGCCAGTTGGCTCGGGCGTTTCCTGCTCGCCGGTGTCTCGCAGTTTGTCGCAGGCAGCGCGGCGATCCGCGTGCTCAATGACTTGCGGGTGCGCGTATTTGCCCACGTGCAGAGCTTGAGTGTCAGCTACTTCGACCGGACCAAGGCCGGGCGGATCATTTCTCGCGCCGACCGCGATGTCGACGCCCTCGAACCGCTGCTGATTCAGGGCCCGCCCGAACTGCTGGGCGCGCTGCTGCGCTGTGGCCTGGCTTCGGTGATGTTGTGGCGGATCGACCCGCGATTCTTTCTCAGCCTCGCCGCCACGGTGCCGTTGCTGGTGTTGGCGACCTGGAGTTTCAAGCGCATTTCCCAACGCAACTGGGCCAAAGTCGCGGAAAACCGCAGCCGTTTCACCGCGCATCTGGTGGAGAGCGTCAGCGGTGCGCGCATGTTGCAGCAATGCGCCCAGCAAGCGCCCAACCTGCGGCGCTATCGCGGCTTGCTGGATGATTTCAATCAGGCGCTGATTCGCGGCAGCCTGCGATCCAGCTGGTTTGCGCCGTTCACCGCGTTGCTCAGCTCCGCCGGCATGGCGGTGTTGTTGCTGGTGGGCGCTTATGGTCTGGCGCAGGCGGATGTCACCGTGGGCCAGGTCGCGGAAAGCCTGTTTTATGTGTTCCTGTTTCTCGGGCCATTGCAGGAACTGTCGGACCTGTTCGAGCGTTACGCCACCGGTTCGGCCTCGGCGCAGCGGATCTTTTTGCTGCTCGACACGCGCCCGGAGATCAGCGACAGCACCACCCCGCAACGCCTGGGCAAGGCCCGCGGCGAAGTCAGTTTTGAACGGGTGCGGTTTGCCTACGATGCCGGCAGTTCTTCACCGGTGATCAATGACCTCGACCTGCAGATTCCGGCCGGCGAAGTGTTGGCGATCGTCGGCCCCTCGGGCCATGGCAAAAGCACGCTGGTGCAGTTGCTGACGCGTTTTTACGAGGTGCAGTCGGGGGCGGTGAAGCTCGATGGCGTTGATATCCGCGACCTCACCCAGCATGAACTGCGGCGCAACGTTGGCGTGGTTCTGCAGGACAACGTGCTGTTCAGCGGCAGCATCCTCGACAACCTGCGCCTCGCCGCGCCCCAGGCGGACGATGCCCGGCTGATTGCCGCCGCTCGGCAGCTGGGAGCGGACGAAGTGCTGGAACGCCTGCCGCATCAGTACCAGACCGAAGTCGGGCCGCTGGGCGGGCACTTGAGCCATGGCCAGCGGCAACTGGTGTGCCTGGTGCGCGCCTACCTCGCGGACCCGGCGGTGCTGGTGCTGGACGAAGCGACTTCGGCGGTCGACATCCACACCGAGCGACGCATTCAGCGCGCGTTCCGCCGCCTGTGCGAGGGCCGCACCGCGATCATCATCGCCCACCGTCTGGCAACCATTCGCGATGCCGACCGCATTGCAGTGATCCGTCATGGCCGCCTGGTCGAACAAGGGCCGCACAGCCAATTGATCGATCAGGGCGGCGCCTATGCGGCGTTGTACCAGACCTATCTGCGCAGCGCCGAAGCGGGTGCATCGATCGATGACATCGTCGCCACAGCGCCGGCGTGATCAAGACCGCCATCGCCGGCAAGCCGGCTCCTACAAGGTCACCGATAACCTGTAGGAGCCGGCTTGCCGGCGATAGCAATCTGCAAAACACCACAAACCCCTCTGCTGCACCCCGAACAACCATTGCTGACAGACTGCTGCTACAGCAGCACCTCCCACCGCCAACACCGCTTCTCCCCC
>NZ_JAHBDB010000073.1:0-20172 GCF_019956105.1 Pseudomonas sp. BF-RE-25 | reverse complement strand
GCGGTGGGTCAGCCAATACATTTATTGACTGAACCACCGCCATCGCCAGCAAGCCGGCTCCTACAAGGGTCTCATCGTCTACGAGATTTGGGTCAGTCTTCGAACTCGCGGCGTTCGGCTTCGATGGCTTCGGCGAGGGCCCGGGCTTCGGCCTCTTCGTCGGACAGCTCGGGTTCGGGCTCGGGTTTCGGCTGTTCGAGCGCGGCGACGGCGGCCAGGAGCTTTTCGCGCGCCTCGGCCACACCGAGCACATCATCTTCCCGTTCTTCTTCGACGGTGGCTTCTGGTTCGACTTGAAGCTCAACCTCAATGACCGCTTCCGGCTGCGCCAAAACCTCTTCGGTCACGCTCATCTCGCCATCACGCAAAATGTCATCGAAGTCGGTCTTGAGCCCCTCCTCCATGGTGTCCAGCTCCAGCAACAACGTATGGAAACTGGTTTCTTCCTTCGGTTCTTCCGGCTCGGCGCTGGCGTCCGCCAGTTCCTGCAAACCGGCTGGCACGGGCGCATCGTCGAAGTCGAGCACCGGGTCAGGCTCCAGCTCGCGCAGTTCTGCGAGCGGCGGCAGATCGTCAAGATTCTTCAGGTTGAAATGATCGAGAAACGCCTTCGTCGTCGCAAACATCGCCGGTTTACCGGGCACGTCGCGATAACCGACGATGCGAATCCACTCCCGTTCCAGCAACGTCTTGACGATGTGACTGTTGACCGCCACGCCCCGCACGTCTTCGATCTCGCCCCGGGTGATCGGCTGGCGATAGGCAATCAGGGCCATGGTTTCGAGCATGGCGCGGGAATAACGCTGCGGGCGCTCTTCCCACAAACGCCCGACCCATGGCGAGAATTTTTCGCGGATCTGCAGGCGATAGCCGGAGGCGACTTCCTCCAGCTCGAACGCACGGCCGTCGCAGGACTTGGCCAGGATCGTCAGGGCTTTCTTGAAGACCGGCGGTTCCGGCCGCTCGCCCTCCTCAAAGAGTTCGAACAGGCGTTCAAGCGATTGCGGTTTTCCCGAGGCCAACAGAAAGGCTTCAAGCAGTGGCGCCAGCTCGCGGGGTTCAGTCAGGTTCATGATTCAACTCGTTATTCGGCTCGGGCTCGCACGTGGATCGCCGCGAACGGCTCATTCTGCACCAGCTCGACCAAGGATTCCTTGACCAGTTCGAGGATCGCCATAAAGGTCACCACCACCCCCAAGCGCCCTTCTTCGGCAGTGAACAGCTCGACAAAGGGCACGAAACCGCCCCCCTTGAGCCGCTCCAGCACGTCGCTCATGCGTTCGCGCGTGGACAGCGCCTCGCGGCTGACCTGGTGGCTTTCGAACATGTCGCCACGACGCAGCACCTCGGCCATGGACATCAACAACTCCGACAGACTCACATCCGGCAACAGCTTGCGCGCCCGTGCTTCCGGGGCATCCAGCTTGGGCACCACCACATCACGACCGACGCGGCTCAGGCCATCGATGCCTTCGGCGGCTGCCTTGAAGCGCTCGTATTCCTGCAAGCGACGGATCAGTTCGGCGCGCGGATCGTCTTCTTCGTCTTCGATGGTTTCGGCGCGCGGCAACAGCATCCGCGACTTGATTTCGGCCAGCATCGCGGCCATCACCAGGTACTCGGCGGCCAGCTCCAGGCGCACCGACTGCATCAACTCGACGTAACCCATGTACTGGCGGGTGATTTCCGCCACCGGGATGTCGAGGATGTTGATGTTCTGTTTGCGGATCAGGTACAGCAGCAGGTCGAGGGGGCCTTCGAAGGCTTCGAGAAAAACCTCGAGCGCATCCGGCGGAATGTACAGGTCCAGCGGCATTTCCAGCACCGCCTGGCCATAGACCATGGCGAACGGCAGTTCTTGCTGGGCGCCGGCCTGACTGTCGATAACGGGTTCTACTGCAGACATTTACGCCTCGGCCATGAACGGCGTCGGGTCGCCGCAACCGACGCGGATCACTTCCGGCTCGCCATCGGCGAGATTGATCACCGTGGACGCCTTGATCCCGCCGAAACCGCCGTCGATGATCAGGTCCACTTGATGCTCGAGCAATTGGCGCATTTCATAAGGATCGCTCAGCGGGTCGGTGTCGCCCGGCATGATCAGCGTCACGCTCATCAGCGGCTCGCCGAGTTCTTCCAGCAGCGCCAGGGCAATCGGATGGCTTGGCACACGCAGGCCGATGGTGCGCTTTTTCGGGTGCAACAACAGCCGCGGGACTTCACGGGTGGCGTTGAGAATGAAGGTGTAAGGCCCCGGCAGGTGCGCCTTGAGCACGCGGAAGGTGCCGGTGTCGATCTTGGCGAACAGCCCGAGTTGCGACAGGTCGCTGCAAATCAGCGCGAAGTTGTGCTTCTCGTCCAGTTGACGCAACCGGCGCACGCGTTCCACAGCATTCTTGTCACCGATCTGGCAACCAATGGCGTAGGAAGAGTCTGTGGGATAAATCACCACCCCGCCCTTGCGGATGATCTCGACAGCCTGTTTGATCAGGCGCGCTTGCGGGTTTTCCGGATGTATCTGGAAAAATTGACTCACATTCTCTACCTGTTCAGACGGCGGCAATAATTGGGTCATGTTTGAATCGACACCAAAGTGGTGGCAGATCCTCCGGGAGCGGGCGGTATTCACCGATCTCGGACCAGCCTCCAGGGCCATGAAAATCACTGCCAGCGCTGACCAGCAGACCGAACTCACGGGCGAGAATCGCCAGGCTGCCCACTTGCTCGGCGGGCTGATGGCCATTGACCACTTCGATAGCGTGGCCCCCAGCTTGAATATAGTCAGAAATCAGGCGGCGACGCTTGCTGCGAGTGAAATCGTAGTGCCAGGGATGCGCCAGGCTCACCCAGGCTTTTGCGGCGCGCAGGGTTTCGACGGTCTCTTCCAGGGTCGGCCAGTGTTGCTTGACGTCCCCCAGCTTGCCGGCGCCCAGCCATTTGCGGAACGCTTCGGCGCGATCCTTGACGAAACCTTCACGCACCATCCAGTCAGCGAAGTGCGGGCGAGCCGGCGCGTTGCCGCTGTCGCCCAGTTCCTGTTGAATCGCCCGGGCGCCCTCCAGCGCACCCGGCATGCCCTTCAACGCCAGTTTGCGGCTTATTTCTTCGGAACGTAGCCAACGGCCATCGTGCAACTTGGCGATGGCATCGACCAACGGCGCGGCATTGACATCAAATCCGTAGCCCAGCACATGAATGGTTGCGCCGCCCCAGGTGCAGGATAACTCGACGCCGTTGACCAGCTGCATCCCCAACGCCGTTGCGGCGCTACGGGCCTCATCGAGGCCTTCAAGGGTGTCGTGATCGGTCAAGGCCAGGACTCGCACGCCTTTCTCGAACGCACGCGCAACCAGAACCGCAGGCGCCAGGGCGCCATCGGAGGCCGTGCTATGGCAGTGCAAATCAACATTCACAGGGATGTGTAACCTCAAATCAGCCGGCGCTATCGCGCGCCCATATGTTTGTTATTATGCCGCCACATCCTGCTTCTGGCTGCCACTGTGAAACAATTCATCGATTTCATCCCGCTCCTGCTGTTTTTCATCGTATTCAAAATCGATCCACGGGTCGTCGACATCGCCGGTCACCCAGTGACTGTAGGCGGTATTTACAGCGCCACGGCAATGCTGATCATCAGTTCCCTGGTGGTGTACGGCACGCTCTTCATCAAGCAGCGCAAGCTGGAAAAAAGCCAATGGCTGACGCTCATCGCGTGCCTGGTCTTCGGTAGCCTGACACTGGCGTTCCACAGCGAGACCTTCCTGAAATGGAAAGCCCCGGTGGTCAACTGGCTGTTTGCCCTGGCATTCATCGGCAGCCACTTCATCGGTGACCAGTTGCTGATCAAGCGCATCATGGGCCACGCACTGACCCTGCCGGACCTGGTCTGGACTCGCCTGAACATCGCCTGGATCGCATTTTTCCTGTTCTGCGGTGCCGCCAACCTGTTTGTCGCGTTCACGTTTCAGGAATACTGGGTCGACTTCAAAGTCTTCGGCAGCCTGGGCATGACGCTGTTGTTCCTGGTCGCTCAGGGTATTTACCTGTCCCGCCACTTGCACGACGCCGATACCACCACGCCAAAAACCGAGGACTGACATGCTTTACGCAATCATTGCCACAGACGTCGCCAATTCCCTGGAAGCCCGCCTGGCCGCACGGCCTGCACACCTTGAGCGCCTGCAAGTGCTCAAAGGTGAAGGTCGTATCGTATTGGCCGGCCCGCACCCGGCAGTCGACAGCAATGACCCGGGCGCTGCGGGTTTCACCGGCAGCCTGATCGTCGCCGAATTCGATTCCCTGAGCGCCGCCCAAGCCTGGGCCGACGCCGACCCGTACATCGCTGCAGGCGTCTACGCCAACGTTTTGGTCAAGCCGTTCAAGCAAGTCCTGCCGTAAAATCCCCCCGTGCGATGAACCTTCCCGGTTCATCGCGCTCTCAATCGCTCATTATTCTCGTTTGCCTGCCGATAACCTGCCCAATAATCGATTGGATTCAGGAGCTCCGATGCGCAAAGGTCCGTTGTGTCTGATGTTGGTCACGTTGTCGATCGTGGCGCCCGCCCACGGTGAAGAAAGTGCCGCCGGTGGTAGTTCGACGCCTCTGTCCTTGAGCGCCGGGAGCCAGATCAGCGAGTTGCAGCAACGCTTGAAGGTGAGCGAACAGCAACGAGAAGAATTGAGCAAACAACTGCAAAGTGCAGATGCCGAACGCGAAAGCGCTCAGCTGAGCCGGTTGCGCCAGGAGAATCAGCGTCTGAAGCTGCAACTCAAGGAAGCCCAGGCCAGCAGTCCGCTGCCGCGCTTTTTGACAGACCAGCAGCAATGGTTCGTGATCGGCGCAGGAGTTGCGCTATTGGCCCTGCTCTGCGGTATCTTCGCCAGTGGTGCAAGTCGAAAACGTCGACAATGGCTAAATTGAGTGAGTCATGAGCGAGCTGTTATTAATTGATGACGATCAGGAGCTGTGTGAGCTGCTGGTCAGTTGGCTGAGCCAGGAAGGCTTCCATGTCCGGGCTTGCCACGACGGTCAGAGTGCTCGTCGCGCGCTGGCCGAAACGTCACCGGCGGCCGTGGTGCTGGATGTGATGCTGCCGGACGGCAGCGGCCTGGAACTGCTCAAGCAATTGCGCAGCGACCATCCGGAATTGCCGGTGCTGATGCTCTCGGCCCGCGGCGAGCCTCTGGACCGCATCCTGGGCCTGGAATTCGGCGCCGACGATTACCTGGCCAAACCGTGCGATCCACGGGAACTGACCGCCCGCCTGCGTGCCGTCTTGCGCCGCAGTCATCCGGCGGCGGTGTCCAGCCAGCTTGAACTGGGCGACCTGTGTTTCAGCCCGGTGCGCGGCGTGGTCAGCATCGATGAACAGGAATTCACCCTCACCGTCTCCGAAAGCCGCTTGCTCGAAGCCTTGCTCAAGCAGCCGGGCGAGCCGCTGGACAAACAGGAACTGGCGCAGATCGCCCTCGGTCGCAAGCTCACCCTGTACGACCGCAGCCTGGACATGCACGTCAGCAACCTGCGCAAAAAGATCGGCCCCCACCCCGACGGCCGCCCGCGCATCGTCGCCCTGCGCAGCCGTGGCTATTACTACAGCCTCTGAAACCTCGCATTCCCCTGTAGGAGCCGGCTTGCTGGCGATAGCGGTGGATCAGGCGGAGACTCTGCTGACTGACACTCCGCCATCGCCAGCAAGCCGGCTCCTACAAGGTCGGTGTGTTGTCAGGTCAATACGGCGCCGGGGTTTGTCAGGTGGATGCCAAACCGTCTTTACCCAAGCTTTACGCTCCGCTGACCGCCGCTGACCTTGATCTGCGTAATCTGTACTCATCCGGAACGTACCGGGAACGAGACAAGGAGATTCACCATGCGCAAGACTCTTATCGCTCTGATGTTCGCTGCCGCCCTGCCAACCGTTGCCATGGCCATGCCTGAAGGCGCCGGCCCGATGGGTGGTTCGATGGACGGCTCGCGCCACGGCGGTCAGATGCACGGCATGCACGGCAAAGGCCCGTACAGCCAACTGGACCTGAGCCGCGAACAGCGCGAGCAGATCCGCAAGATCATGGGCGAGCAGATGCACGAGCGTAAGCAAGTGGTCGACAAGTACCTGGAAAAACTCTCGCCAGCCGACCAGAAAGCCATGAAAGATGAAATGGCCGCCAACCACAAGAAAGCCGAGGCCGATGTGCGCGCCCTGCTGAAACCGGATCAACAGAAGCAATTCGACGAGATCCAGAAAAAACAGGCTGAGCGCCGCGCCGAATGGGCCGAGTTCAAGGCCTGGAAAGCGCAACAACCGCAAAAAGCGCAATAATGCGCTGACCCCGGACCCAACGGCTGTACACCGTTGGGTCTGACTCCATTCAATCTAATGTAGGAGCGAGCCTGCTCGCGATTGACGTCAACGATAATGCGGGGCATCAGGCACCCCGCGTCGTCCATGCGTTTTTCGCGAGCAGGCTCGCTCCTACATTTGGATTTGTGTTTTTTGAGGATTTTCTGTGCGCTCATTGTTCTGGCGTATCCTGGCCAGCTTCTGGCTGGCCATCGCTCTGGTGGCAGGGCTGTCCATTCTGCTCGGGCACATGCTCAACCAGGACGCGTGGATTCTCAGTCGCCACCCGGGCCTCAACACCTTGCCCGAAGAATGGACGCAAACCTACGAAGCCCAGGGCGAAGAAGCCGCCCAGGACATTCTCGAACAGCGCAAACGCCAGTATCACATCGACGTTCAGGTGCTCAACGAAAGCGGCGACCCGCTCGTTCGCGGTACCTTTCCGCGCCGCGCGGCCGCCTTCGAAGCACGGCAGAACAACGATGACCGACGCCTGCCGTGGCGGCGTCTGACCGCCGAGTACACCAGTGAAAAAACCGGCGACACCTACCTGCTGATTTATCGTATTCCGCACCCGGAGCTGGACTCATGGCACCGCGAAAGCCTGCTCTGGCCACTGAGTGCGCTGGGCATCGCGCTTGTGGTGCTGACCCTGTTCAGCCTGTTCGTGACCCTGTCCATCACCCGACCGCTAAGCCGCTTGCGCGGCGCGGTGCATGATCTGGGGCAAACCACCTATCAGCAGAACAGCCTAGTGAAACTGGCCAACCGTCGCGATGAGTTCGGCGTACTCGCCAACGATTTCAACCGCATGGGCTCACGGCTGCAAAGCCTGATCGGCAGTCAGCGCCAATTGCTGCGCGATGTGTCCCACGAGTTGCGCTCACCGCTTGCCCGGTTGCGCATTGCGCTGGCACTGGCCGAACGGGCCAACCCAGAAGAACGGGAAAAACTCTGGCCACGCCTGACCCGCGAGTGCGACCGCCTCGAAGCGCTGATCAGCGAAATCCTGGTACTGGCACGGGTCGATGCCGACAACGCCAGCGCAGAAGACGTTGATCTGAATGCGCTGCTCAACTCGCTGCAAAAGGATGCGCAACTGGGTTCGCCGGAGCAGAACGTTCGCCTCGACGCAGAACCGCAACTGAATCTCAAAGGCTGGCCGACGATGATCGAGCGCGCCGTGGACAACCTGCTGCGCAACGCCCAGCGCTTCAACCCGGTGGGACAATCGATTGAAATGCAGGCAGTGCGTCAGGGTGAGCGGATTGTGGTGAGCGTGCGTGACCATGGGCCGGGGGTCGACGCCGAGCATTTGAGCCAGTTGGGTGAGCCGTTTTATCGGGCGCCGGGGCAGACGGCAGCGGGGCATGGTTTGGGATTGGCCATTGCACGCCGGGCGGCGGAGCGGCATGGCGGGAGTCTGGTGTTGGCCAATCATCCGGATGGCGGGTTCATTGCCAGCCTGGAATTACCATTGGTACCCGGAGCCCTGGTCCAACCGTAACCCCCCTGTGGGAGCGAGCCTGCTCGCGATAGCGGTGTGTCAGAAACACATTTGTTAACTGACACCCCGCTATCGCGAGCAGGCTCGCTCCCACAGTTGATCGGGGCTGTCAGGCCTTTGCGGGCCAGGCGCTGACGAATTCAGCCAGATCGACTTTATCTGCAACGCGCGGTTCTTTCAGCGGCGTTCCCAGGTACAGGAAAGCAATCACCTCTTCCCCTTCAGCCAACCCCAAGCCCTTGGCCACATGCGCCGAATATGCCAGCTCACCGGTGCGCCAGACCGCGCCAATCCCTTGCGCATAGGCTGCCAGCAGAATCCCGTGCGCCGCACAGCCGGCCGCCAGCAACTGCTCGGACTTCGGATACTTGACGTGATCCTGCAACCGCGCGATCACCACGACCACCAACGGTGCGCGCAGCGGACCATTGCGGGCCTTGTCCAGCACCGCTTCGGACGCTTCGCTGTCCTGCAGTTTCGCGGCTTCGGCCAGCAACTCGCCCATTTGCTCGCGCGCTGCACCTTCGACTGTCAGGAAGCGCCAAGGCTGCAAATGGCCGTGGTCCGGCGCACGCATCGCGGCGTTAAACAGCACTTCGCGCTGCTCGGCGGTAGGGGCCGGGTCGACCAGTCGTGGAACGGAAACACGGTTGAGCAAAGCGTCGAGAGCCTGCATCGGCCACCTCCTGAAAAAAATGTACGGCTATTCTAGCTGCAAGTGCCACGGGGATGCCGGTTTACATGCCCTGCCCCACGGGTAGAATGGCGCCCTTCCTACTTTCAGCCCGAGCGGACTTCATGGCGTTGCCGACCTTACGTCTCATTGGTTTCATCATCGGCCTCTTCCTGATCACGCTGGCGATCGCCATGGTCGTGCCCATGGCCACCCTGTTGATTTTCGATCGCACCGGCGATCTGCCGTCGTTCCTCTGGGCCAGCATGATCACCTTTGTCGCCGGCCTGGCGCTGGTGATCCCCGGCCGCCCCGAGCACGTGCACTTGCGTCCGCGGGACATGTACCTGCTGACCGTCAGCAGCTGGCTGGTGGTGTGCATCTTTGCGGCGCTGCCATTCCTGTTGACCCAGCACATCAGCTACACCGACTCATTCTTCGAAAGCATGTCAGGGATTACGGCCACCGGCTCAACGGTGCTCAATCACCTCGATGACATGTCCCCCGGCATCCTGATGTGGCGCTCGTTGCTGCACTGGATCGGTGGCATCGGCTTTATCGGCATGGCCGTCGCGATTCTGCCGTTGCTGCGTATCGGTGGCATGCGGCTGTTTCAGACCGAGTCGTCGGACCGTTCCGAAAAAGTCATGCCCCGTTCGCACATGGTGGCGCGTTTGATCGTAGCGGCCTACGTCGGCATCACCATTTTCGGCAGCCTGGCGTTCTGGTGGGCCGGGATGAGCCCGTTCGATGCGATCAACCACGCGATGTCGGCCATTTCCACCGGCGGTTTCTCCACCTCCGACCAGTCACTGGCCAAATGGACGCAACCGGCGGTGCACTGGGTGGCGATTGTGATCATGATTCTCGGCAGCCTGCCGTTCACCCTGTACGTGGCAACGTTGCGTGGCAACCGCAAGGCGCTGATCAAGGATGAACAGGTACAAGGTTTGCTCGGCATGTTGCTGGTGACGTGGCTGGTGCTCACCACCTGGTACTGGTGGACCACTCAGTTGCATTGGCTGGATGCGCTACGGCATGTGGCGCTGAACGTGACGTCGGTGGTGACCACCACGGGTTTCGCACTTGGGGACTACAGCCTGTGGGGCAACTTCTCGCTGATGCTGTTCTTTTATCTGGGCTTTGTCGGCGGTTGTTCGGGATCGACTGCAGGCGGGATCAAGATTTTCCGTTTCCAGGTCGCCTACATTCTGCTCAAGGCCAACCTTAACCAGTTGATTCACCCGCGCGCGGTGATCAAGCAGAAGTACAACGGCCATCGCCTTGACGAAGAGATCGTGCGTTCGATCCTGACCTTTTCGTTCTTCTTCACCATTACCATCTGTGTGATCGCCCTGCTGCTGTCGCTGCTCGGCGTCGACTGGATGACCGCGCTGACCGGCGCCGCCAGTACCGTTTCCGGGGTCGGCCCGGGGCTGGGCGAAACCATTGGCCCGGCGGGCAACTTCGCCACCCTTCCGGATGCCGCCAAGTGGATTCTGTCGTTCGGCATGCTGCTCGGCCGACTGGAGATCATTACGGTGTTTGTTCTGTGTATTCCGGCGTTCTGGCGTCACTGACCTGGTTCGGCGCATCCATCAGCCGCACCCGGTACTCACCGGGGGTGGCATCGAACCAGCGTCGGAAGGCGCGGAAGAAATTGCTCGGATCGGCGAACCCCAACAGGTAGGCAATTTCCAGCAGGGTCATGCTCGGCTGCGCCAGATACTGCTCGGCCAGTTCACGTCGGGTGTCATCGAGCAGCGTCTGAAAACTCGTGCCCTCTTCCTGCAAGCGTCGCTGCAACGTGCGTTGCGACAAGTGCAGCGTCTGCGCCACGGTATCGCGCTTGGGCTCGCCCTGGGGCAGTAAACGGCACAACACCTGACGCGCCTTGTGGGTCACGCGGCTTTCGGAAAACCGTGCCAGGTATTCCCCGGCAAAGCGGTCATGCAGCAGCGCCATGGCCTCATTGGCGGTTGGCAGCGGTGCTTCCATGTCGGCGCGCTCGAAAATCAGCGCGTCATAAGGCGCGTTGAACACCAGCGGCGCATGGAAGGCTTGTTTATACGGTTCGAGATCGACGGGCTGTTCGCCCTGCACCAACACCTTGCGCGGTTGCAGGGTGCGCCCGGTCAGCCAGCCGCACAGCGCCAGCGCGCAGGCCAGCGAGGCTTCGGCACTTTGTCGGGTTGGCGGCAGATGGTCGCCGTGGACCGTCAGAATCAGGGCATACCCCTCATCCAGCAGACGGAAACTCAGGTCGGCACTTTCGGCGATGATCCGCTGATAACGCACCAGGCGCTGAAAGCCTTCGGCCAGGGTCTGACTGGACATCAAGGCGTACCCAGCCACATGGAATGACGCCGGTCGCACGACCTTGCCCATGTTCAGGCCAATCGCCGGGTTACCGGACAGCTCGACCGCGCGCTGCCACAGGCGTGTCATGGAATCTTGCGGGAAGCGCGCATCCGGATCGTCCAGTGACGCGTAGTCGAGCCCCAGCTGCTTGAACAGAACCCGGCAATCCAGGCCGTCCATCTCCAGTGCTTTGACAATCCCCATCGCCCAGCTTGCAGAAGTCGTTCGTTCACTCATGGCGTTTACTTACATGGTGAGCCGCATGCTACGGCCAATTTCCGAAGGATACTAAAGTGGCGCCCATTGTCACTGGCTGATACCAATGATCACTCTAGACTCAAATAAGCTACCCGCAGAACAACTTGCAGTCAGAACAATAACCACAGAGATCGCAGTCGTGGAAAACATCAGACGTTTCAACAGCTTCGCTGAGTTTTACCCGTATTACCTCAGCGAACACAGCAACAGTACCTGCCGACGATTGCACTTCATTGGCACGACGCTGGTTATTTGCATTCTGGCGCTGACCATCGGCAAAGGTGCCTGGTCGATGCTGCTGGCCATTCCGCTGGCGGGCTACAGCTTCGCCTGGGTCGGGCATTTCTTCTTTGAAAAGAATCGTCCTGCAACCTTTCAACATCCGTTTTACAGCCTGCTCGGCGATTTTGTGATGTTTCGCGACATGATTCTGGGCCGCGTACCGTTCTAGGCGCAGCCGCTATAGAAAAGCAAAGAGAGACTAGCCGATGAATGCCAATGCCCGCTTCACCCACATGCAGGATGGCACGCAGGAAGACTGGGCGATCATCGCCGCCGACTTCAGTGCCTACGCGAGGCAATTACCACAACGGATCATGGCGCACCTGAAACTGCTGGAGGGTGATTTTGGCGGGTTCCCGGTGGATCGCCTGACCCACTCCCTGCAAACCGCCAGCCGCGCCTGGCGCGATGGCCGCGACGAAGAGTACGTGGTGTGCGCCCTGCTTCACGACATCGGTGACACGTTGGGCTCCTACAACCACCCGGACATCGCGGCGGCGATCCTCAAGCCATTTGTCAGCGCCGAGAATGTGTGGATGGTGGAGAAACACGGGATTTTCCAGGGTTACTACTTTTTCCATCACTTGGGGATGGACCGGCATTTACGCGAGCAATTCAGCGGGCATCCGCAGTATCAGGCGACCATCGAGTTTTGCGCAAAGTATGATGCGGCGGCGTTTGATCCCGAGTATGAAACGTTACCGCTGAGCTTCTTCGAGCCGATGATGGAGCGGTTGTTTGCTCATCCGAAGAACTCGATTTACAGGGCGGCGATGGAAGAACACGCGCCGGCCTGATAGATCCAGCGGGACCGCTTCGCGGTCCATCGCGAGCAGGCTCGCTCCCACATTTGGAAAGCATTCCCCTGTGGGAGCGAGCCTGCTCGCGAAGGGGCCAGTCCGGCCACCTCAAATGTCAGGCCGGTTCGGCGACTTTGATGGCCTTCAACTCCGCCTCCCGCGCCTGGGCATCCGCCAACCGGTACAACTCGATCGAGCCATCCCAATGCTCGATCAGCGCCGTACACGACTCCACCCAATCCCCGCAATTGAGGTAATCCACCTCGCCGACCTTGCGAATCTCGGCATGGTGAATGTGCCCGCACACCACGCCATGCAACTCGCGTTTGACGCATTCGTGGGCGATGGCTTCTTCGAAGTCGCTGATGAAACTGACCGCGGTTTTCACTTTGTGCTTGAGGTACGCCGACAGTGACCAGTAACCGTAGCCATACCGGGCGCGCCAATGGTTGAGCCAGCGGTTGAGGGTCAGGGTGAATTCGTAAGCCGAGTCGCCGAGGAACGCCAGCCAGCGGTGATAGCGGGTAATCACGTCAAACTGGTCGCCGTGAATCACCAGCAAATGACGGCCGTCAGCGGTCACGTGCACGGCCTCATCCACCAACTGGATGTTGCCCAGAATCAGCTTCGAGTAACGGCGCAGGAATTCGTCATGGTTGCCGGTGACATAAATCACCTCGGTGCCGCGCTTGCTCATGGTCAACAAACGACGGATCACGTTGGTGTGCGCCTGAGGCCAGTACATGCCGCCGCGCAGCTTCCAGCCATCGATGATGTCGCCGACCAGGTAGATCTTGTCCGCGTGGTAGCCCTTGAGAAACTGCGACAAGTGCTCGGCCTGGCAATCCCGGGTGCCCAGATGCACATCGGAAATCCACAAGGTCCGCACACGTTGCTTACGACTGGGTTTGGCGAGCTCGGCGCTGGTCATGGGCAACCCTCTGCGATTGTTTGCGCAAGCTTGCGCCGGTCGGGTTAATTGCCCATGACAGGGACAAGTCAGTCCTGTGACAACGCACATGAGTGCCCGCGGTGTAGACTGACGGCCTTAATCGGGAGACCTGCGATGAGACCGATCCTCACGCTGCGCCAATACACTCACGACCTGATCGTCCACAGCCACGACCACGCGCAACTGGTGTTCGGGTTGTCGGGTGCGCTGGATTTCGAGGTCGACGGGCATGGCAGCCAGGTGGTTCAGCAGAGTTTCGTGGTCGTCCCGTCCGGTTTCCATCATGCGTGCGGCAGCGCCAATGGCAGCCGCTGCCTGGTGCTGGATGTGCCGAGCGATCAATGGGTGGTTCAGTCCCTTGGCGAGCACGCCGATGCCAGCCGCCGCTTGCTCGACAACGCCGGGCGCCTGCCGCTGGATGCCGGGCAAAGCCAATTGGTCAGTTGGTTGGCGGGCAGTCAGGTCAGCGACCCGCTGATCGCGCAACAAGGCGCGGTGCTGTTGCTGGCCAGCCTCAACAACGCCAAAAGCGAAGGGGTGGGCGGTCGGCGTCTGCCGTACGCCGCATTGAATGCGCACATCGATCAATACGCGGCCTATCCGCTGCAAGTGGCCGATCTGGCGCGCATTGCCGGGCTGTCCAGCGCTCGGCTGCATGCGCGATTTGTCGCTGAATGCGGGCAGACGCCGATGGACTACATCCGCAGCCGTCGCTTGCACATGGCAGTGAGTATGTTGCGCGATTCAGCATTGCCCGTTGGCGAGATTGCGAGTCGGGTCGGCTACAGCTCTCAAAGTGCATTTTCAGCGGCGGTGCTGCGGGAGTTTGGTGTCTCTCCCGGCAAATTGCGGCGCGAGGCTGGCGACAAATGACGATAGTCTGCCGACAGACATAGCGGTCCTCACGCGGTTCAATGTAGGAGCCGCCACAGGCTGCGATCTTTTGATTTTGTTTTTAAGATCAAAGTCAAAAGATCGCAGCCTGCGGCAGCTCCTACACTCTGTTTGCTTTGTTGTTAAGGATCGCAATGACTCCCCGTACCGCCCTGGGCGCACTGCATATCGGTGCATTGATGTTTGGCCTGACCGGCGTGTTCGGCAAACTCGCCGCCGCCTCCCCCGCCGTTATCGTCTTCGGTCGTGCGGCCTTTGCCGTACTCGCCCTGGCCCTTTTCGCACGGTTCGCCAGCAATACTCGCTGGCAAAAACTCGACGCCGTGGACTGGCGCCGATTGCTGCTCAGCGGTTTGTTGCTGGCCGGACACTGGGTGAGTTTCTTCATTGCGGTAAAGGTGGCGGGCGTGGCGATCGCGACTCTCGGTTTCGCCAGTTTCCCGGCGTTCACCGTGATCCTGGAAGGGTTGATCTTCCGCGAGCGGATTCGCGCCAACGAGATCCTGCTGGTGGTGCTGGTGAGTGTCGGGCTGGTGCTGGTCACGCCAGACTTCGATCTGGCCAGCGGCGCCACCACCGGCCTGTTATGGGCGGTAGGTTCAGGCCTGCTGTTCGCGTTGCTGTCACTGACCAACCGCGCCAGTTCCGGCCGAATTCCGCCGGTGCAGGCTGCGCTGTGTCAGAACGTAGTGGTCGCGTTGTGTTTGCTGCCAGTGGCGGCACCGCAACTGAGCGAAGTGCGCACCATTGACTGGCTGTGGATCGGCCTGCTGGGAATATTCTGTACCGGCGTCGCTCACAGTCTGTTCGTCGCCAGTCTCGCGGTGATCAAGGCACGAACCGCCGCCGTGGTATTTGCGCTGGAGCCGGTGTACGGCATCACCATGGCGTGGTTGCTGTTCGATGAAAACCCGACGCTGCGCATGCTGATCGGCGGCGCGTTGATCATCGTCGCGATTGTCGTGTCCAGCAGGCTCTCCGGCGGTTCAAGCAAGAAAGCGGTCGCTGCCGAAGCCGCGTCTCACTGAGTGCGGTCGTTGTGGCCCAGGTCGCGGTCCGGATCAATCTGATCGCGGACCCGCTGCTTGAGTACCTTGGCCTCAGGGAAACCGCCGTCAGCCTTGCGCTCCCAGATCTGCACATCGTTACAGAAAATGTGAAACACGCCGCCGGTGCCAGGCACCAGCGACACCTTGCCCAAATCGTCGCCAAAGGTACTGAGCAGTTCTTGCGCCAACCACGCCGCACGCAGCAGCCATTGGCATTGCGTGCAGTAAGTGATGACGATTTCCGGTTTATGCGCGGTCATGACGGGCGAAACTCCTGAGCCAAGGGGCACCGCCATGATAGAGCGTCAGCGGATACCGGCCAACAACGTCCGCGCAGTCTGTTTGAGTGGCTCATCACCGTCCTTGAGCAACTCGTTCAGCAGCTCGATGGCGCTGTCCAGATCGCCGTCATCGATGCAGGTCTGAGCCTGTTCCAGTTTGCCTGCGTTGGTCGGTTCCACCGGTTCCGGTCTCAGCGGTTCAAGCTCAAGCGACTGACCGGCATCGGCGAATTCGTTGAGAAAATCGTCGTCCAGAGACTGTGAGTCCGGTTCGGCGATCCATTCCAGCTCGGGCTCGCCCAGGGTCGGTTCTTCGGGTTTGGGCGATTCGTCCGAGGGTTTAGGGTTTTCGAATGGACTGACCAGGTCCCAACTCGAATCCATCGACAGGTCCTCCAGGTTCAACTGGAACTCATCGCCCGGCGCTGCTTCGGATTTTACCGGTGTCGTGATAACGCTGGTCGCAGCCTCGGGCACCGCACTGTTCAGTTTCGGGTAGCGGGCACGGATTTCCTGAAGTTGCCGGGAATCGAACCCGGCGTCTCGCAAGCTGCTCTCCTGCGCGTCATAGGCTGGCACATCCCCTTGTTTACCGAGGACTTCCAGCAGTTGCACCGCCAGATCCGTGCGCTGTGGTTCCTTGACCAGGGCTTCTCGCAACAATGCCGCCGCTTCGGAAAAACGCCCATACGTCAGGTAGATGCCCACACCCTCCAGCACATCGCCAGACGGCGTCTCTTCGTGATGGACAGGGGCGGCCTTCACAACCGGCGCTACGGTTCGATCAAGCACCGGTTCATGCCGCGACGGCAAAACCGGGAGATCTTCGGGCAATGCCTGAATCTGCTGTCGTTGCCGACGAACAATCAGCTCCACCAACAGCAACAGCAACGCCAGCAACCCGATAATCAGCGGCCAGTTGAACGCCTCCGGCTCTTGTGCCACGACCGGGGCGGGCACCACGGCTTGCGGCGTGACTGGCGGTGCTTGCTGGACCTCCGCCAGGCGGGTTTGCAATTCGGTGATCTGTTTTTTTTGGCCGGCGATCTCTTCGTCCTGAGCCTGCAGTTTCGCATTCAACTCATCGACGGTTTTCTGCAGCTGCTGATTTTGCAGCACGCTGGCAGCCAGCTGTTGTTCTGCGACGGGATCAATCACCGGTACAGCGGCCGCTGGCTCAACCTTCGTCTGGGCGGTTTTCTTCGCCACGGGTGGGGGCGCAACGGCAGGTGTAACGCTCGGGAATGGAGAGTTCGGTGAACTGGTGGCGGGTTCGTCAGTGACCGGAGTAATCCCCGGCGTTCCCGGAGGATCGATCAGCACGGTGTACTCGCGCAGCACACGGCCGTTCGGCTGATTCAGTTGCACAAGAAAATTCAGGAAGGGTTCGTTGACCGCTTTGTTGGAACTCACCCGGATCAGGCTGCGGTTGCCCCGCAGGATCGGCGTGAACTTCAGGTCATTGAGAAAGAAAAGCCGTTCGACACCGGCACGGCTGAACTCGTCTGCCGTCGCCAGGCTGACCGACAGCTCGCCCTCCTCCAGACCGGCGGCATCCACCAGGGCGATGTCGGCACGCAACGGTTGATTGAGCGCCGAATGCAGGGTGATCTCACCCAGGCCCAGTGCAGGCGCCAATGCCGAGTAGCTGACAACTCCACCGGCCAGCAGCAGCCTGGCGCAACACCGCAATACAACGTGCCAACTCTCAAGCATGAGCATCCCTTAGATAACCAGAACCAACCAGTGCGTGTTCGCACATCCGTTACGAACACGATATTGCCTGGTAGTTCTTTATAGTCTGCCCAACGGGGTATCTCAAAAAGCCGGCGCTTGCTTATGCCTCAAGATTTTTCCAGGTTGGCCAGTATGTGCCCGTGGACTCGCATACAGACCTTCAAATCCGCCTCATCGACGCCGTCGAACAGCTCGTGGCGCAGTTGAGTGGCAATGGTTTCAATTTGTTCGATCAGGGGAAGGGCCGGTGCACAGAGGACGATTTTTTTCGCCCGGCGATCTTCGAGCACTGCCTGGCGCTGAACCAGGCCCTGGCTTTCCAGGCTGTCGAGCAGTCGTGCCAGGGTGGGCCCTTCGACGCCGACGCTTTGCGCCAATTCACGTTGGGTCGGGGCGTCGTCAAAACGCGCGAGGTGCAGCAGCACCAGCCAGCGCGCCTGAGACAAACCCAGGCCGGCCAGACGGCGGTCCAGTTCGGCACGCCAGCCGCGCGACATCTGGGCCAGTTGCATGCCAAAGCGGTGTTGATCGGTTAACGGCATAAAACACTCATGGTTAGACTGAAATAGAGAAAAACTAATTATTAGTCAGCTAAGCATGACCCTTGGCTTGAGGCAAGGTTTGCTCTGTACTGAATCGTTACATCAATACAACCGTTTCAGGATTTGAGCGTCAGATCTCGAATTCCGATTGCAGTGCGGCACGTACGCAGTACAAAACACCTTCCGGCACACGACCGGCGAACAGTGCAGCAATCTCCGCCACCGGCGGCAACTCGCCCTCACCGTCGAGGAACGCGTCCTGCACTTCCCCCATCAAGTCTTCGGGCAGATCAAGCGCCTGTTCCAGCGACAACTGCTGCTTGCCAATGGCCTCGGCGAGCATGGTGTAGACATTCTTTTCCGAACATTGCAGCTGACCGGCGATTTGCAGCGGCGTCATGCCGGCCCGCGCGAGCGTTATCAATTCGTGGCGTACGTCGGCCACCACTTTTGGTGCCTCGACCTGACCGCCGAGAACTTCGAGGAAGGCCTCGCCGTAACGCTCCAGTTTGCGCGCACCGACACCGCTGACCGTGGCCATTTCCGACAGCGAGGTCGGCTGGCTGCGGAGCATTTCCAGCAAGGTCGAGTCGGGGAAGATGACGTACGGCGGCACCCCATGCTCCTCGGCGAGCTTGCGGCGCAAGGCGCGCAAGGCTTCCCACTGTTCGCGCTCTTCGCCGCGAACCAGCTGGCTTGCCTGGCTCTTGCTGCTTTTCGCCGTGGTTTGCGGCTTGAGGTCGCGACGCAGTTCCAGGGTCACTTCACCCTTGAGCAGCGGTCGGCAGGTGTCACTCAGGCGCAGGCCACCATAGCCTTCGAGATCGATGTCGGCCAGACCGCGCGCCACCAATTGGCGAAACAGGGAGCGCCACTCACTCTCGCCCATCGACTTGCCGACACCGTATACCGACAGGTGTTGATGGCCGAAGCTGCGGACCTTTTCGTTGTCCTTGCCCAGCAACACATCCACCAGATGCCCGACGCCATAACGCTGGCCGGTGCGATAAATCGCCGAGAGCGCCTGACGGGCCGGTTCGGTAGCGTCCCAGGTCTGCACGCCGTCAACGCAGTTGTCGCAGTGACCGCAGGGCTCGGGCATGTCTTCGTCGAAGTAGGCCAGCAAGGTTTGACGACGGCAGCGGGTTTCTTCGCAGAGCGAGAGCATGGCATCGAGCTTGTGATGCTCCAGACGCTTGTGGCGCTCGTCACCTTCGGAGTTCTGCAACATCTGCTTGAGCATCACCACGTCTTGCAGGCCGTAAGCCATCCAGGCATCCGCCGGCAGACCGTCACGGCCGCCGCGACCGGTTTCCTGATAGTAAGCCTCAAGGGATTTCGGCAAATCGAGGTGGGCAACAAAACGTACGTTGGGTTTGTCGATGCCCATGCCGAACGCCACGGTGGCAACCATGATCAGGCCTTCCTCGTTGAGGAAGCGCTTCTGGTGCAGCGCTCGTGTTTCGTTAGGCAGGCCGGCGTGGTACGGCAGCGCCGGGAAACCCTGTTCACTGAGGAACACCGCCACTTCATCGACTTTCTTGCGTGACAGGCAATAGACAATGCCGGCATCGCTGCGCCGCTCGGCGAGGAACGCCAACAACTGTTTGCGCGGCTGTTCCTTGGGCACGATGCGGTAAAAAATATTCGGGCGGTCGAAACTGGAGAGGAAGCGCTCGGCATCCTGCAGGTGCAAACGATCGACGATTTCTTCGCGAGTACGCTTGTCCGCCGTCGCGGTCAGGGCGATGCGTGGAACATTGGGAAACAGTTCCGCCAACTGGCCCAGTTGCAGATACTCGCGGCGGAAGTCGTGGCCCCATTGGGACACGCAGTGGGCTTCGTCGATGGCGAACAGGGCAATTTCAAGGCTTTGCAGGAAGGCCAGCATGCGTGGCTGGACCAGACGTTCCGGCGCGAGGTAGAGCATCTTCACTTCGCCGCGCTTGATCCGCGCAGCGAGATCGCGCTGCTGCTCGGCGCTTAGCGTGGAGTTCAACGCAGCGGCAGCGACGCCCAGTTCTTCGAGGGTCGCGACCTGGTCGTCCATCAGCGCGATCAGCGGCGACACCACCACCGCCAGCCCTTCGCGCAGCAGCGCCGGCACCTGGAAGCACAGGGATTTACCGCCACCGGTAGGCATCAGCACCAGGGCGTCGCCGCCACTGGCCACGCGCTCAATGATTGCACCCTGACGGCCACGGAAACTGTCGTAGCCGAAGATGTCCTTGAGGACGCGTTGAGCCTGTTCGAGCATAAAAACTCCAAAAATCACCGAAACATCCCTGCAAGGCTGGTTCAGAACCACGCAGGTTGCACTGACAAATCGTAAGTGCGCATTGCATGACGCTTCACATTTCAGCCGCGACGCCAGCAGGGCATCACAAAGCGCGGGAGTATACCCGAGGGCTTCCTTGCAAAGGGCGCCGCTTAGAAGAGGATCACGATGTAAAGTCCGTGGGGTATTTCATGTTGCACCGCGATCTGGGGGGGTG
>NZ_JAHBDB010000072.1:0-20204 GCF_019956105.1 Pseudomonas sp. BF-RE-25 | reverse complement strand
CCGCCCACCCGACGTCCCAAACGCTGCGCCAGGTAATGCATGGCCGCCAGTGACAGATCGTCCGGCACCTTGACCATCGCATCGATCACCTTTGGCAGAAACGACGCCTCGACCCGTGGCCGACCGATGCCTTCGATCCGCGAACCGTGATCCAGGCGAAGACTGGCATCGCCAGTCAGGTAGTAATCGAAAAACACCGAGCGCTCGGCATCGGCGCACAGCACGCGAGTGCAATGCTGGCGATAACGCACGTATCGCCCGAGGGTCGCCGTGGTGCCGCCGGTGCCGGGGCTGGAAATCAACCAGCTCGGCTCAGGGTGCTGTTCGAAACGCATCTGATGGAAGATCGATTCGGCGATGTTGTTGTTCGCCCGCCAGTCGGTGGCACGTTCGGCGTAGGTGAACTGATCGATAAAATGCCCGTCGTGCTCGCGCGCCAGGCGCTCGGATTCGGCATAGATCTGCGTCGGGTCGTCCACCAGATGGCTCTTGCCACCGTAGAACTCGATCTGCGCGATCTTCTCTTTGGAGGTGGTGGCCGGCATCACTGCAATAAACGGCAGGCCGAGCAAACGGGCGAAGTACGCCTCGGAAATCGCCGTCGAACCGCTGGACGCTTCGATCACTGGCGCGCCGGGTTTAAGCCAGCCGTTACACAGCGCGTAGAGGAACAACGAACGCGCCAGGCGATGTTTCAGGCTGCCGGTGGGATGGCTCGACTCATCCTTGAAATACAACTCGATGCCCGGCAACCCAGGCAGCGGCAAGGGGATCAGGTGCGTGTCGGCGCTGCGCTGGAAGTCCGCTTCGATGATCCGGATGGCTTCCCGGGCCCACTGTCGGTTGTCGCTCATGATGGTTTTCTCGTTGAGTCGGCCTTGGCACAAGGCTCAGCCCACAAGCTTAGGAAAAATCCGACATCGCGCACAGATACAGCTGAGGTTCAATACGTCCGGCAACTGCTAGGCTCAGGTCCGTGTCGCCTTTCGCGCTGTAACGGCATATAACAAAAAAGAATATAACTTTTGTTTTAACAACTAACGGTACGGGTTAGGGTGTGCCACCTTTTTGATTATTCGATGGAGAGCGACCTTGCCTCTGCGTAGCACTTTCACGCGTTTCTTTCAGTTGGAAGCTGCCAGCGGTCTGTTGTTGATCGCCGCAGCAGCCCTGGCTTTGATCATCAACAACTCCCCGTTGTCGTGGCTCTACAGCAGCTTTCTGGACACCCCTGTGGTGGCTCAGGTCGGCGCGCTGCAAATCGCCAAACCGGCATTGCTGTGGATCAACGACGGCCTGATGGCCCTGTTCTTCCTGCTGATCGGCCTGGAAGTAAAGCGCGAAGTCCTCGACGGTCAGCTGTCGAAGCCTTCACAGGTGGTCCTGCCCGGTGCCGCGGCGATTGGCGGCATGGTCGTGCCGGCGTTGGTCTACTGGTTCTTCAACCGTGACAATCCCGCTGCACTCGGTGGCTGGGCCATTCCGATGGCCACCGACATCGCCTTCGCCCTCGGCGTCCTCGCCCTGCTGGGCAAGCGTGTGCCGGTGTCGCTGAAACTGTTCCTGATGACCCTGGCGATCATCGACGACCTCGGCGCGATCATCGTCATTGCGATCTTCTATTCCGGCGCGCTGTCGACCCTGTCCCTGGCGTTGGCCGCGGCCTGCATCGTCGCGCTGATCGCGATGAACCGGCTCGGCGTGGTCAAGCTCGGGCCGTACATGATCATCGGTTTGATCCTGTGGGTGTGCGTACTCAAAAGCGGTGTCCACGCCACGCTGGCCGGCGTAACCCTGGCCTTCTGCATTCCACTGCGCACCAAAAACGCCGAGCCGTCGCCGCTGCTGACGCTGGAACACGCCCTGCACCCGTGGGTGGCCTACGGCATCCTGCCGCTGTTCGCCTTCGCCAACGCCGGCCTGTCCCTGAGCGGCGTGACCGTCGAAAGCTTCACCCATCACGTGCCGATGGGCATCGCAATCGGCCTGCTGCTGGGCAAGACGCTTGGCGTGTTCGGCCTGACCTGGCTCGCGGTAAAAACCGGCATCGCCGCCCTGCCCCAAGGCGCCAATTGGGGCCAGGTGCTGGGGGTTGCGATCCTCTGCGGGATTGGTTTCACCATGAGTTTGTTTGTCGGTTCCCTGGCGTTTGAACCGGGCGTCAGTGAGTACGCCGGGATGGACCGGATGGGGATTTTGACCGGGTCGATATTGGCAGCGTTGATTGGATATGCGGTGACGGCGGCGGCGAGTCGCAAGCAAGGCGAGCGCTAATCCTGAATGGTTGTGGTGGCATCGCTCGCACATTAACCCTGTAGGAGCCGGCTTGCTGGCGATGGCGGTGGCGGTGGGTCAATCAACCTGTTTATTGACTGGACGGACGCCATCGCCGGCAAGCCGGCTCCTACAGGAAATCGCCGTACGCTTTTGCTTTTCACCACTCAGCAGGCCGAGCGTTAGCTCGCCTTCCGCTTTTGATCTGAGCGCCCCCTCGAGAGGCCGAGTGGAGGTTCTGCGCAGTGGGCAACCCGGCATGGATGCCGGGTTAGCCGCGCACGGCCAGGGATGGCCGATCGCGGCGGGCCCACGGAGCAGGACCGGAGCGAGGGCATGCCGAGCCTAGGCGAGGCACCGAACGAAAGGGGCAAAAGCGCTTGGTTACTTGGCGCTTTTCCAAGTGACCCGCTGTAAAAGCGGAACCAATACCAGCCGTGACCGCAGAAACGGATATACCCCCAATCCAAAACCCCGCCTCAAAAAAAAACCCGACCAGTCACCTGATCGGGATTTTCTTTTACCCTTCTTTCCCGCTTAGTGCGAAACGCGGCTCGTACCATCTACAGTAGCAATCCGCACCCGCTCACCCACACGGAACACTTCATTCTCCTGAACCTGCTGCACATAGGCACGCATGCTGCCGTCGTCTTCACGAACGGTGATTTCCACACCTTGGGTGCGGGTCAGGCCTTCTTCAGTGGCCGAGCCGATCAGCCCGCCAGCCACGGCGCCGATGACTGCAGCGACGATGCTGCCTTTACCACCGCCGATGGCGCTGCCGCCAACACCACCGACCGCCGCGCCGGCGAGGCCGCCGATCGGAGTCTTGGTGCCTTCGATTTTCACCGGACGCAAGGATTCGATGGTGCCCATGCGAACGGTCTGCACACGACGCGCTTCATCACGGGAATAGGAGTCACCGGTCAAGCTCGATTGGCAGCCAGTGAGCAACATTGCCATCGTGGAAAAGGAAGCAACCAGCAGAACAGACTTACGCATAACATCAACTCCAAAGGACAGGTAACCATTAAACTCCGCAGCTTGACGCGTGTCACGACGTCGCCCGGATAAAATTGGTTTGATTCAGGCCCGGTACAGGGGCCTCCACGAACTCAGCACACAGTAGCGGCAAATTACGAGAGCTGCGCCACTGACCCAAGGATTTTCATGGATTACTTCATCATTGTCGCCACCACTGTCGCCGGCCTGTACTTCCATGGGTGGTTGTACGTCCGGATCAAACGCTGGATGGACCGCGATCTGGCGTTGTCACTGGCGGGAAGCGATGAGCAGAAAAGAGCCTACATGCTCCAGCAACTGGCGAACGCTCACGCGCAGAAAATCAAGCGTCGGGACCTGCCGCAGTGGCTGGAGGCCGCTGCCGCAGGCTATCCCGCTCGGTAGACTGCTCAGGGTGCCAGACGTTCAAGAATCCAGTCGGCGCCCTGCAAACGATAGTTGAGGCGATCATGCAGGCGGCTCGAACGGCCCTGCCAGAATTCGATGCGCTCAGGCAGCAGACGATAACCGCCCCAGTGCTCAGGGCAATGAGGCTGCGTATCGCTGAAACGTTGCTCGGTGTTCTTGAGCAACGCTTCCAGCTCGGCGCGATCGGCGATCACGCGGCTTTGCGGTGAAGCCCAGGCGCCAAGGCGACTGCCCAGCGGTCGGACCTGGAAGTAAGCATCGGACTCCTCAGGCGTGACCTTCACCACCCGACCTTCTACACGAACCTGACGCTCGAGGGCCGGCCAGAAAAACGTCATGGCCGCGAACGGGTTCGCGGTCAGATGCTGGCCCTTGGCGCTGTCGTAGTTGGTGAAGAAGGTGAAGCCCTGCGCGTCCAGGCCCTTGAGCAGCAGAATGCGGCAATGCGGCCGACCGTCCTGGTCGACGGTGGCCAGGGTCATGGCGTTGGCTTCCACCGGCGGCTGCTCGGTTTTCACCGCGTCGGCAAACCACTGATGGAACAGCGCGAACGGCTCGGCCGGGGCTTGAGCCTCGGTCAGGCCGTCTCGGGTGTAGTCGCGACGCATATCAGCCAGGCCCTGGGTCATGGCGCATTCCTTTTGGTTAACGAATCACTTTTTCACAGGATCGGCGACAACGACTTTTTTGTCAGCTGCCGCGGCTTTGGCCGGCGCGGTTTTCTTGGCCGGTGTCGCGGTTTTAGCCGGAGTCTTCTTGGCGGCGGCTTTCTTGGCCGGCGCTTTTTTCGTGGCAGGTACAGCGGCTTTCTTCGCGGCCGGTGCCGGGGTGACCGGCTTGGCCACTGGCTTGACGTCCTGGGCAGCGACCAGTTTCACCGGCGCCGGGGCTGGCATGTTGTACTTGCTCAACAGCGCAACCATGGTGTTTTGCGGAGTCACCAGCAGTTCGACGCGACGGTTCAAGGCACGGCCTTCAACGCTGTCGTTAGCCGCACGCGGGGCTTCGCCACCCATGCCGCGCAGCATCAGGCGATCACGCTGCAGACCGCTGAGGCGGAAAATCGCTGCCACGGCTTGTGCGCGTTCCTGGCTCAGTTTCACGTTGGCCGGTGCGGCGCCCGAGGTATCGCTGTGGCCGAGTACCAGCACGGCGGTCTTCGGATCGACTTCAAGGATTTTCGCCACGCGAGTGAACGGGCCGAGAGTCACCGGCAGCAACATGGCCGGACGGTCCGGGTTGAACGAACCTTCTACTGGCGCGGTGACCACCAGCACGTTTTCACGGCGCTCGAGTTGCAGGTTGCTGTCCTTGATCGCGGTGCGCAGGCGCGGTTCGTAATCGTCGAGCCAGGCCTGAGTGACTTTAGGGTCAGGCATCGGCACGACTTTGGCCGTGCTCTGCTCTTTGCCGCCGAACGGCCACCACCATTTGCCACCGGCGTCGGCTTCAGCCTTGGCAGCCGGGGCCACCTCGGCAGGTTTCACAGGTGCCGGCGCGGGAGCCGGCTCTTTCGCCGCGACTTTGTCGGAGGAACCGAACGGCCACCAGCTGCTGCCATCCGAATCATTTTTTGGTGTCTGCGCACAACCGGTAACAGCGACACACAGGGCCAAAGCGAGGGTGGTTTTATTGAGTGACATTGGAAATCCACAAAAAAGAAGTCATAAAAATTCAGGCCGGCATGACCCGGATAAACAGACGGTTGGAAAACATAAAGGCCTTCGGGTTCCGGCCCTGGAACCCTTCAGCGCGTTTTACAGACAAGTGGCCAGTACCCGCGCGAGCTTTTGCGCGCGCGGATCCATCAAGACGTAAGGCCCCAGTGTATTTGTCACAAAACCGAAGGCGACATCGTATTCAGGGTCAGCAAAACCGATGGAGCCGCCAGCGCCCGGGTGGCCGAACGCACGTGGGCCGAGGCCGTAGGTAGCGTTCGGGACATCGGGTTGATCGAGCATGCAACCCAGACCGAAACGGGTCCGGGTCAGTAAAGTCTTGTCTTCGCCGAGGCTGTGTTCGCGGGTCAGCTCATCAAGCATCTCGCTTTCCAGCAGGCTGCCGTCGAGCAGCCCGGCGTAGAACCCGGCCAGGCTGCGGGCATTGCCGTGGCCGTTGGCCGCCGGTTGTTGCATGCGCCGCCATTCCGGTTTGTTGGTGCTGGTCAGGACCGACGGCGGGTTAGTAAAGGCCCGCGTGGTCATGGCCGTCGGTTCGCGCATCGTCACTTGCAGCAGGCGCTGGGCCGCCGCATCGCCGACGTTGCCCTTGCCACGGGCGATGTGCGCCACGCGATGGAATTCTTCATCCGCCAGACCGACGTGAAAATCCAGGCCCAACGGTTTGGCCACGCGGGCCACAATGGACTCGCCCGGCCCACGGCCGTCGGCACGGCGCAGCAACTCGCCGACCAGCCAGCCATAGGTGATCGCGGCATAACCGTGACCGGTGCCCGGCGTCCACCAAGGCGATTCGGCGGCCAGCGCATCGACCATGGTTTGCCAGTCGTAAAGCGCTTCCGGGGCCAGCAACTCGCGCAACGCCGGCAGACCGGCCTGGTGGCAGAGCAGTTGACGCAAGGTGACGGACTCCTTGCCGGCGGCAGCGAATTCGGGCCAATAGCGGGCAACCGGAGCATCCAGTTGCAGCTTGCCTTCGGCGACCAGTTGCAGGGCGGTGACGGCGGTGAAGGTCTTGGTGCAGGAAAACAGGTTGGCGATGGTGTCGCTGTGCCAGGCCTCATGGCCATCCTTGTCGGCGGTGCCGGACCAGAGGTCGAGAACGGTTTCGCCGCCGACCTGGATGCACAACGCTGCGCCACGCTCCTGAGGATCGTCGAACAACGCCGCGAACGCTTCGCGAACCGCTTCGAACTTAAGCTCGTAATGACCCTGAATCTGCACCCGCTACTCCCTCGGACAAACGTTCTACAAAGTGGCCGGCATTGTTCCAGCCATTGATGGTTTTGGGAACAGGGTTGGGCCGGGCGGTCGGGTTGCCCCGTTAACCGGATTTGGAATACAGGGCGTGTTTGAAGACGCCATCGCTGGCAAGCCAGCTCCTACAGGAGACGCGCTGTCCTTGTAGGAGCTGGCTTGCCAGCGATGAACGATAACGCGGTAGATCAGGCCTTAATGACCATTCCCCGAATGCCCACCCGCCTGCCCGGCGCCCTTCCCCGGGCCCTTGCCGGCTTCAGCTTTTCGCCCGCCTTCGGCATCGTGACTGGCTTTATCCGCTTCAGCCTTGGCCTTCTCGACCTCTTTGCCCAACTGATCAACGGCCGCCAGGTTGCTCTTGCGCACGCTATCGACGAAGCCCTGAAATGGCAGATCGGTAATGCCGACCAAACCAAAGTGCCCGTTTTCACCGTCCAGCAGACGACCGGTCACTGGTTGATCGAGGTACTGGAACCAGTGCACACCGACAATCGACGGCTCGCTCAGTGCCTGTTTGAGGAAATTGGCGTAAGCCGGACCGCGATCCTCTTCCTTCGCCAGTTGCGTCACGCCGCCCCAGAACGGGCCTCGATCGGCCGAGCCGAAGTTGAATTCGGTGATCAGCACCGGCTTATCCAGGCTGCGCAATTTGGCGAAGTCGTAACCGTCTTGCGGTTGCAGGGTGTACATGTTGAAGCTCAGCACATCGCAATACTGCGCACAGGACTCCACGGCTTCCGGGGTGCTGATGGCGAAGCGGCCGCCCAGCAACAGCTGATTCGGTGCGTGCCACTTGAGCGAGTCGGAAATGGTTTTGAAGTACGTATCAGCGAAGACCTTCTGGAAGTATTTGAAGTCGGCTTCGATTTCCGGGTACTCGGCGCTCGGCAGCGGCGGCACGAAGCCCGGGTCTTCCATCAACTCCCAGGCCGGCAAGTCGATGCCCCAGGCTTTGGACAGGCCTGCCTGATTGCGGTACTTGTCGCGCAATTGCTTGAGGAAAGCGCGTTTGGCCGGCACGTCGGTGGTCATTTTCAAGGTGCCGTAGGCCAGCGCGTAGCGGGATTTCGGGTCGTCACCAGGACCGGCCCAGGCCAGTTCGTTGTCGGCGAAGTAACCGATCAGCCAAGGATCGTCGCGATGATCGCGGGCGGCGATGGCCACGGCGCGCTCGGTGGCCATGGCGAAACGCGGGTCGAACGGGTCAGGCATGCCGCCCCACCAGTCGGTGCCGGTGCTGATGCTGGCGTAATCGCCGACGATCGACAGCGGCAAGGTGTAGGGCACGCGGTCCGCGTTGCCCAGCGCCGGGGCGCTCCAGTTGCCGATGGTGTTGAAGCCCCAGGCTTGCAGGCGATCCAGGGTATGGCTGGCCCAGCGTTGCTCATCAATCACGGCGGTGCAAGGTTCGGCGGGTTTCTGCTCGACCGCTTTCGCGACGATCGCTTCCTCTGCGCCGGCCTTGGCGGCTTCGGCAACACCGGCGTCGGCCGTGGAAGGAACGACGGGTTGTTCAGCGGTCTTCTCGACCGCCGCCTCAACCGCGTCGGCCTTGGCCGCTTCGGCAACACCGGCCTTGGTGTCGCTGCCCGGTGTGCAAGGGGCGCCATACAGACGCTGCAGGTTCGCGCCATAGAAATCGTACCAGCGCCCGGCGTTGTAGCCACGGCCCTGATCGACGCCATTGCCACCCCGGTTGTCGCCTTCGCCAAAGTGACTGGCCAGCGGTTCTTCGGGTTTAGGCAGCGATTCGAACATCCACTCGCGACCGGCAATGTAAGTCTGGTTGACGTCCGGGGTAACGGTGTTGACCCCGAGCGAATAAAACGGATGGCCTTCCGGGGTCACCAGATACCAACGACCGTCACGTTTCTCGCTGCGGAAAAAACCGCTGGCCTTGAACGTCGGGCCTTTTATCCAGCCACCGAACTTGTCCAGCGACGACTTCTCGCGCTCGGCCAGCCAGGTTTTGGTTTGTTGCTGTTCCTTGGCGGCGGCGCTTTTCAGTTGCTCGTCGCTGCCGACCTTCTCCGGCCATTTGGTCCGGGTCGACTGACCGAAAGCGTCCACCAGGCTGCCATAAACGGCTTGGGTGACCGCCTCGCCTTCCTGCACGCCAAAACGCTCAAGCAGGATACTTTGCGCGACTTTCGGCTGATCCATCGACAACGTCACCGACACCACCTGGCTGCGATCCAGCTCACCAGCGCTGCTGGCCAACAGGATGCGTTGACCGTCGACAGTCATCGGCATCGGCGGACCGGCCTTCATGCCCAGGCTCAGCGGCGAGCTCGGCTGCAACGGCACCAGCAGTGTCTGCGCAGGGCCCGCCGGCAGATCCACGCGACTGATCAGCGTCTTGCCGTCGTTGCTCTGGATTTTCACGTAGAGGGTCACGGCCCAGTCCATTGCGCTTTGAATACGCAGGCTCATCACGCCGGACTGCGACCAGTCCCAGGCCCCGGTTTGGGGGGTCAGGCGCAGGGTTGGCTGGGCCACCGGGTTGAACGTCACCCGGCGCAGCACTTCGCCTTCGGCCGTTTGCTCTGCATTGGATTGCGGCAGGCTGGCGTCCTGAGTCGCCACCTGAACCACGTCGGCGGGGCGCACAAAGTTGAACAGCGTCTGCTGGCCTGCGGGAGCGGCGAGCAAAGGCGTGGTGAACAACAAGGCAAAAACAGCAGGCAACGAACGGCGAATCATGAGAACGAAAATCTCCCTAACGACCAACAATGGCCAGTGGAAAAGCGATGGCAGAGAGATAGACAACGCGGCGGGCAAATTTGCCCACCGCCGTATCAGGAAATTTCTCGACGGAATGGCGGCAACGCATTGAGGATCGCTTTGCCGTAACGCTGGGTGACCAGGCGCCGGTCGAGCAAGGTGATGGTGCCGCGGTCCTCTTCGGTTCGCAGCAAGCGACCGCAGGCCTGGACCAGTTTCAGCGAGGCGTCCGGTACGGAGATTTCCATGAACGGATTGCCGCCCCGCGCTTCGATCCACTCGGCCAGTGCCGCTTCGACCGGATCATCGGGCACCGAGAATGGAATCTTCGCGATCACCACATGCTCGCAGTACGCACCGGGCAAGTCGACCCCTTCGGCGAAACTCGCCAGGCCGAACAGCACGCTGGAATCGCCGCCATCGACGCGCGCCTTGTGCTTGTTCAGGGTTTCCTGTTTCGACAGGTTGCCTTGAATGAACACTTGCTTGCGCCAGTCGCGGTCGAGACCGTCGAACACGTCCTGCATCTGTTTACGAGAGGAGAACAGCACCAGCGTGCCGCGCGAACCTTCGACCAGTTGCGGCAGGTCACGAATGATCGCCGCGGTGTGGGCCGCTGCATCACGTGGATCGGCTTTCAGGTCCGGCACCCGCAGCACGCCGGCATCGGCGTGATGGAACGGGCTCGGGACCACGGCGGTCACGGCTTTTTTCGGCAGCCCGGCACGCATGCGGAAGCGATCGAAGGTGCCGAGTGCGGTCAGGGTCGCCGAAGTCACCAGCGCGCCATAAGCCACGTTCCACAGGTTGCGCCGGAGCATTTCCGCCGCGAGGATCGGGCTGGCGTTGACTTCGATGTCGAACAGCGAGCCGCTTTCGGCCAGGGTCAGCCAGCGCGCCATGGGCGGGTTGTCTTCCGGGTCTTCGGCGGTGAATGCGACCCACAACTCCCAGTTGCCCGAAGAGCGCGACAACAGGCTGCCGAACAGCGGATACCACTCTTCGGCCTGGTTGCTGGCGATGCCGATGTTGACCTCGCCGTCCATGCCTTCCTTGAGCAACTCGGTGAGTCGGGTGAACAGGTCGGTGAGGCGGGCAAAACCCTTTTTCAGCTCGATGCCCATTTCACGCATGTGCTCGGGAATCACCCCGCCGACGAAACGGTGACGTGGCCGTTCGCGACCTTCGACGTCTTCGCCGGGTTTGAAATCGGCAGCCTGTTCGCAGGCGGTAAACATGAATTGCTGCTGGGTCTTGATCTCACGGGCCAGTTCCGGCACCTGTTCGATCAACTTGCCCAGATCGCCCGGCAGTGGATGCTGGGCGAGCAATTTGGTGAGGTTCTTGGCGGTGGTTTCCAGCCAGTCGGCGGTGGAGCGCAGGCGCGTGTAATGGGCGAAGTGGCCGATGGCCTTGTCCGGCAGGTGGTGGCCTTCGTCGAACACGTAGATGGTGTCGCGCGGATCGGGCAAAACGGCGCCGCCGCCAAGGGCCAGGTCCGCCAGGACCATGTCGTGGTTGGTGACGATCACGTCAACCTTGCCCATGCCTTCGCGGGCCTTGTAGAAGGCGCACTGGCCGAAGTTCGGGCAATGGCGGTTGGTGCACTGGCTGTGATCGGTGGTCAGGCGCGCCCAATCGGCGTCTTCCAGGGCGGTGGACCAACTGTCGCGGTCGCCGTCCCACTTATTGCCGGCGAGCTTCTCGATCATGCTGGTGAACAGCTTCTGACTGGCCTCATCGACCTCGATCTTGAAGCCTTCTTCTTCGAACAGCTGCGCGGTAGCGGTTTGTGCGTGACCTTCCTGCAGCAACATGTCGAGCTTGGACAGGCACATATAGCGCCCACGGCCCTTGGCCAGGGCGAAGCTGAAATTCAGCCCGCTGTTGCGCATCAGGTCGGGCAGATCCTTGTAGACGATCTGTTCTTGCAGGGCCACGGTGGCCGTGGCGATCACCAGGCGTTTACCGGCGGCTTTTGCGGTCGGGATCGCCGCCAGGCTGTAGGCCACGGTCTTGCCGGTACCGGTGCCGGCTTCCACCGCGACAATCGCGGGGTCGCCACTGCGCCGGCCTTCGTCGTCGGTGTCGATGTCACCGAGGACCTTGGCAATTTCAGCGATCATCAGGCGTTGGCCGTAGCGCGGCTTGAGGCTCTTGGCTTCGAGAAAACGCGAGTAGGCGCCCTGGATCGTGGTTTTGAGTTCAGTGCTGATCATGGATTGTCGGGCGCAAAAAACGCTGGATAAATTTTCAGTGGTTCGGTTCGGCGGCTATCATACCGCGCTAATTAATCCCGCGCAGAACGGAGTACCCCAATGACACCTTTTGGCATCGTTTACACCCTGCATGTCCTGTCCGCCCTGGTGTGGGTCGGCGGCATGTTTTTCGCTTGGATGGTCTTGCGTCCGGCCGCGATGAAGGCGCTGGAAGGCCCGGCCCGGTTGAAGCTGTGGGTAGAAGTGTTTCAAGGTTTTTTCCGCTGGGTCTGGATCGCGGTGGTGCTGTTGCCGGTCAGCGGTGTCGGCATGATTCATTTGCAGTACAGCGGTTTCGAGGCCGCGCCGCGTTATGTGCAGGTGATGATGGGCTTGTTCGTGGTGATGACCGCGCTGTTTATCCGGATTCAGGCGTTGCTGTTGCCGGAATTGCGCACGGCGGTGACGGCGCAGGATTGGCCGACGGGGGCTGCGGTGCTGGGGAGGATTCGCCGGTTGGTGGGGATTAATTTGATTGTGGGGTTGGTGCTGGTGGCCATCGCCTCGGCTCGGCCGATGTTTTAAAAGCTTCGCGGGCAAGCCACGCTCCTACAGGTTTTGAGTCGTTCAACACATTTGTGAACAACTCAAAACCTTGTAGGAGCCGGCTTGCCGGCGAAGGCGGTGCATCAGGTACACCGCGTCGCGCGCATCGCCAGCAAGCTGGCTCCTACAGATGAGCGGATTACAACCGCTGAACCGTCACCGAACCCGCCGCACCCGCAGGCCCCGGCTGGCCGTCAACGCCAGGCTTGCCGTTCTTGCCGCCATCGGCCTTGTAGACGAAGCAACCCTTGGCCTTGCCGCCCGCCCCCGGCTTACCGCCAGGACCGGCCAAACCACCCGCACCGCCCGCGACCTGAACCTTGATCTGCTCCGCCGGATAATCACGCGGCACTTCCAGCCTGACCAGCGCACCCGGCGCACCCGGCTGACCGTCGCTGCCATCGCTGCCATCGGCCCCACGACCGGCCTGACCCCAGGTGCAGCCCGGTGCCTGACCGTTGGCGCCGTCGAGGCCGACAAACCCCGGCGCGCCTGCGCCGCCGCGAGCATCAACCACCAACTGTGGTGCATTCAGTGCCTTGATCTGCACATTCAGATTGCGTCCCGAGCGGGCCGCCTTGAGGTAAGTACCCGGTGCACCGCGAGCGGTAATCTGGCTGCCTTCGGACAATTGGGCGCGGCTGATCTTCAACTCCAGCGCCGTTTCGCCGGGCACGATGGCGATCCGCGCTTCACGTCCCAGGCGCAATTCGCCGACGCTGACTTCGGTCACGTTCGAGGGAATCAGCAACGTGCCGTAATCGGCCACTTCCAGGCGCTCCAGCTGCAAGGTGCTGGCGGTATTAGGCAAGCGCATCAGCGAGTTGGTTTCGACGCTGACCACCTGGGCACAGGCGAATGGGCTGACGAGTGCGGCGAGCAGACAAAGTTTACGCATGGGAAGCCTTCGGTACGGCAGGAGCCGGAATGGTTTGCAGGTGGAAAACACCGAAAAAGACAATCTTCAAGCGATCACGCCAAGGGTGGGCGCGGCCCCGGAGACTGCGGAAACAGAACACCGCCTCAAGAAGATGAAGGAACGCCAGCAAGCCGCCGGCCAGATTGACCAACAGGTGCAGCGGATTGACAAAGGGCATCAGCAGATTGACCAACACCACCAGCCAGAACAGCAGGGTCAACAGCTTACCCAGCCCCCAAAACACCTTCATACGCCCCCCCGTTGAGAATTATTCTTTGCACGCACAGTAACGGCTTCCACGCGGGATAAGCCAGAGGGCAACGGAAAATTCTTCATGAAGGCCGCCGAATGGCCGTCGGCGCCACTGCAATCATTGGCCGACGGCTCTATCACGGGGCTCAGCGATTGATGTGCAATTCCACGCGACGGTTTTTCGCGCGGCCTTCCTCTGTTTCGTTATCGGCCACCGGCTCGCTTTCGCCCCGGCCTTCGCTGGTGAGTTTGCCCGGCGCCAGGCCCATGCCCAGCAAGTAAGCGGCCACGCTGCTGGCGCGTCGTTCCGAGAGTGTCTGGTTATAAGCGTCGGAACCTTTGCTGTCGGTATGACCGATCACCTTGATGCTGACCACATCGGCGCTTTGCAGTTTGGGCATGAACGAATCCAGCTGACTTTGCGCCGAGGGCGTCAGGTCGGATTTGTTGAACGCAAACAACACATCGCCCGCATCGCTCAGGGTGATGACTTCAGATTGTGCAGGTTCAGCGGGTGTCACACTGGCCGGGTATTGCGGCAGCGGACAACCGTGATGTTCGACCGGAGTATTGGCCGGCGTATCCGGGCAGCGATCGCGTCGATCGAAGACACCATCGCCATCTTCGTCGCCATCCTGCGCGTAGCAGATCAGGCCACCGGTCAAGATACCAAGCGCCGCTCCACCGGCCGCCCAACCGCCACTTTCGATAGCGCCCAGGCCACCACCGACCAGGCCACCGATAACGCTGCAGATCGGCCAGGTACGTTGATTGAGGGGGGCAGTGCCATCGCTGTGAGTAGCGCAACCGGTCAACAGGCTGCCAAGCAGCACAACCGGCCAGACGGTCCGTGTGAGAAGGCTCATGGTGAAAGCTCCTGTGTTACCGGCCGACGCCGGTTACACAGGAGTAAAGACCCGCATCCGTGACTGCACAAGCCACGGATGCGAGGGATCTAGCGTTGGATTTTGATTTCGGTGCGACGGTTCTGTGCACGGCCGTCGGCGGTTTTGTTATCGGCCACCGGCTGACTTTCACCGGCACCGGAAACAGACACGAAGTTGCTGCGCGGCACGCCTTCCTGAATGAGGTACTCAACCACCGAGTGAGCGCGTTTATCCGACAGTTTCTGGTTGTAGGTATCACTGCCCACGCTGTCAGTATGGCCAGTAACGGTCAACTGAGCAGTAGGGGCTTCGGCTTTCAAACGAGTGGCGATCTTATCGAGCACCTGTTTGTCAGAAGGGGTGAGTGTGGCTTTGTCGAACTGGAAGTGAACATCGCGGATAACGATGGTTTCTTCCTTGACCACAACCGCCTCTTCAACCACTGGCGCAGGGACTGGTGGTGGGCAACCGTCGGCATCGACCTTCACGCCTCTAGGCGTACCCGGGCACTTGTCGCGGCTGTCCGGCACGCCATCGCCGTCTTCGTCGCCATCACCGTGAACCCAGCAATAGGCAGCGGCCGTACCGCCAACCAGCAGAGCGCCGTACCCTGCCCATGCCGAGCTCTCGGTCGCGCCGAGACCCGCACCGATTACACCGCCGACTGCCGCACAGGTCGGCCAGTCGGTTTTCTGCAAACCTGCGCAACCAGTCAACACACTGGTTAGCAGAACCAAGGGTAATGCTGTCCGAACTATGCTCATCTAGTTTTCTCCTGAGGGATCGGCTTAGAACCGATTCAGGTAGTAAAGACCCGAGCTTTAATCTCCGCCAGCAATAGGCCATTGCAGTTTTATCCAGTGTTCACGGCTGATCGATACTTTTAGCGCGACGACGCTCTATATCTGGACCTTCGGGCAGGCTAGTCTTGGCGCTCTGATTGAGGAACTTCGATGATTTCAGGTATTTCTTCGCGCACGCCCCAGCAGGCGCTGGCCGCTTTGCTGGATCGTTATGCCCCCCTCCGCCTGTTGCTGATCGGCGCGAGCGAATTCCCCGCGCTGGAAGCATTCAAGCTGGCGCACCCGGACACCTGCGTCGCCCACGCGGCGCCCGGACCGTTGCCGGCCGAACTGGCGGCGCGCCGTTTTGATCTGGCGCTGGTGGTCGATTGCCTTGAACACTTGCCCAAACGCGATGGCCTGAATTTGCTCGGCGGCATCCGCAACCTCAATGCCAGTCGCATTGCGGTGCTGGCGGATTTGCCGGCCAGTGGCTGGCAGGAGACGGATTTTTTCTCCCTGGCCCTGCAAGCCAGCGAACGCTTCCAGCGCGACGAACAAGTACTGACCCTGTTCACCTACGATCTGCTTGACTACAAACAAGTCCCCGACTGGCTCAACTCACGGTTCTGGGCCAATCCGGAAAACTTCGGGAAATACTGGTGGTAACGCAATGAGTACATCCATTTGCCCTTGCGGCAGCGGCACCCTGCTGGACGCCTGCTGCGGTCATTACCATGCCGGGCATCCGGCGCCTTGTGCCGAAGCGTTGATGCGTTCGCGCTACAGCGCTTATGTGTTGGGCCTGATCGATTACCTGGTAGCGACCACCCTGCCCGCGCAGCAGTCCGGCCTCGATCGTCAGTCCATCAGCGACTGGAGCGCGCAAAGCACCTGGCTCGGCCTGGAGGTGGAAAGTTCCGAGGTGTTCGGCGGTCAACCGGAACACGCGTTCGTGACCTTTACCGCGCGTTGGCACGATGGCAGCGGCGAACACAGCCACCGCGAGCGCTCGTCGTTCGTACAGAACGCCTACCACTGGTATTTCATCGACCCCACTGTGCCACTCAAGGCCGGACGCAACGATGCCTGCCCATGTGCCAGCGGGCAGAAGTTCAAGAAGTGTTGCGCGGGGTATTTCGCCAGTTGAGGTGATTCGTGAAGGGCTAGACTGGGGATCAAGGGAGAAACACAACCATGATCAGCCGACGTCGCGTCTTGCATACGCTCACCCTGCTCCTGTTTCTCGGACTCGGCGGTTGTGCGTCCTGGTTCAGCGACGATGAACCGGAACCTGAAGTGCATCTGGTCAAGGTCGAAGTGGTCCGGGCGAAACTGATGGAGCAACGTTTCCTGTTGTTCTTTCGCGTCGACAACCCGCGCGACAGCGACCTGACGGTGCGCGGCCTCGAATACCGGATTCACCTGGGCGATATGTTGCTGACCGAAGGCGAGCACGAACACTGGTTTACGGTCGGCCCCAGGCACAGCGCATATTTCAAAGTGCCGATCCGCACCAACCTGTGGCCCAAGGTTCGGGATCTGGTGAAACTGTTGAAAAAACCCGAGCAACCTATCCCCTATCGCCTGGAAGGTGAGCTGGAAACCGGTGTGTTCATCGCGCACTACGTGCACCTGGCGCGCAAAGGCGTGATAATCCCCGCCGATTTAATTCCGGAGCACACCCGATGACCCAGCAACCCCACGTCCATGGCCCTGACTGCAACCACGATCATGACCATCACGACCACCATGATCACGACCATGGCCATGTCCACGGCCCGAACTGCGGCCACGCTCACCAGGAGCCGGTGCGCAACGCCCTGAAGGACGTCGGCCGCAACGACCCTTGCCCGTGCGGCAACGGCAAGAAATTCAAGAAGTGCCACGGCGCTTGATGGGTTAACCCCATCCTCCTTGTGTAGGAGCCGGCTTGCTGGCGATGAACGATAACGCGGTCCCTCTGTGACACCGCGTCGATCCAATCGCCAGCAAGCTGGCTCCTACAGGATTTGTGCTGTGTTTACGACCGTGGCGTATTCGCCGTGCAGATTGCCCAGCGACATCGCATGCACCTCTTCAGCTGAATGCGCATTGCCGAAATAATCCGCTTTGTCGAACGTGAAGCACGCATCCTCCGCCACCCACGTATCAAACCCCAGGTTACCGGCCGTTCGCGCCGTGGACTCCACCGAGTTGTGGGTCGCGACGCCCACGATGACCAACTGATCGATCCCCGCCTCGCGCAAACTTGCCTCCAGCGCCGTCGTACAAAACGCATCCGGCACCTGTTTCTGAATCAGTTGCTCGCCGGCCAATGGCTGGAACCGCTCCTGAAACTCCACGCCCGATTGCTGCGGCCAGAACACTGAGTCCGGTGAACGGGACAGGTGCTGTACGTGGATCACCGGCCGCCCGGTTCGCCGCCAGAGCCCCAGCAAATCCAGAATCCTCTCTTCGGCCTGAGGATTATTTCGCCGGCCCAGCCTTGGTTCCAAAATGCCTTTTTGTTGATCGATGATGATCAGTGCTGCGTTGGTCTTGAGCTCCATGCTGACTTTTCTCACGCGAGGTTATTGAGTTTCACGCACTTGAGCATCACCGTCTCCTACAGGCAAGTCCTCGATCGCAAACGGGACGACCTGATGCTCGCGGTTGCTGTCTGAACTTCACGACGCAGCTACGAATACAGCAAGGTGAATTCGGCTAAGGCTTGAGAGTGATCGATTGGGTGTATATCCGGTTCTTCGGTAACGGCGGCTATTGGTTTCGCCCTTACGGCGAGTCACTTGGAAAAGCCCCAAGTAACCAAGGGCTCTTGCCCCTTTCGTTCGGTGGCTCGCTAAGGCTCGCCATACCCTCGCTCCGGTCCTGCTCCGTGGGCCCGCCGCCATCGGCCATCCATGGCCGGGGGCGGCTAACCCGGCATCCATGCCGGGTTGCCCACTGCGCAGAACCTCCACTCGGCCTCTCGAGGGGGCGCTCAGATCAAAAGCGGAAGGCGAGCTAACGCTCGGCCTGATGAGTGGTGAAAGTCAAAAGCGTACGCGATTTCCTGTAGGAGCCGGCTTGCCGGCGAAAAGCGTCTGGGCAACGCGTTCATCCAGACAACCCGCGTCATCGTTGACGTCCATCGCCGGCAAGCCAGCTCCTACAATTTTGAATCGTGTGAACCCAATCCCCTGTAGGAGCCGGCTTGCTGGCGATAGCGGTGTGTCAGTCGACGCATTTATCGCCTGAACAGACGCCATCGCCAGCAAGCCGGCTCCTACAGGGGATCGGTGCAAATGTCCGGAATGGGTGAGCGCAGCAGAGAAGGACAACGCGTACCCCCAAAGAGCCAGGTCGGCTTTCAGGCCGCCTCGGCGGCTGTGGCGGTAGTCGCCCCCTCGAGAGGCCGAGCGCAGGTTCTGCGCAGTGGGCAACCCGGCATGGATGCCGGGTTAGCCGCCCCCGGCCATGGATGGCCGATGGCGGCGGGCCCACGGAGCAGGATCGGAGCGAGGGCATGGCGAGCATTAGCGAGCCACCGAACGAAAGGGGCAAGAGCGCTTGGTTACTTGGCGCTTCTCCAAGTGACTCGCTGTAAGAGCGAAACCAATATCAGCCATTACCGCAGAAACGGATATGTACACCCTCCCCCCCCCCTGACACGCAGCCTTCGCACCGAAGCAAAAACCAGGACTACGAAGGCAAGAAAGTGGAACGCGCCAAAGAAGGAATGCTCTATACCTTCAAGGCCTTTTTTGATCGAATGACTATTCCTACTGCCGAGGTTCCCCATGACCGTCACCGTCAATACCGTTTCCGCCGAAGGTTTTCGCCACAGCGTACAAATCGATGACCACGAACTCTTCGCCGATGTCCCGACATCGTCCGGGGGCGAAGGCTCGGCGCCTGAGCCGCACGACTACTTCGATGCAGCGCTGGGCGCATGCAAGGCCCTGACCCTGAAGCTCTACGCGAAGAAGAAAGGCATCCCGCTGACCGGTGTAGGCGTAGAGGTCAAGCGCGACAACAGCCAGGAGCAAAAAGGCAAATACGCCCTGCACGTCAAACTGACCCTCAAGGGCGTGCTCACCGACGCCCAGCGCGATGAGTTGCACCGCGTGGCCGACCGCTGCCCAGTGCACAAGCTGATGACCACCAGCGAAGTCAACATCGAAACCCACCTCTCCGAAGGCGCGTTCAGCCAATAGCGGCAAGGCTCGGGCAAGCGGGTTATGCTCCACGCGTCACTCGCTCAGCCTGGAATGCACCATGAACACTCCGCTCGTGATTCGCCCCCGCGCCGAAGATGTCGAAGGCCAACCGATTTTTCGCCCGTTGCCGTCAGCCAAATGCCGCAGCGTCGGGCCTTTTGTGTTTTTCGACCACATGCTGGAAACCCGCTATCCAGCGGGCAAAGGCATGAACATCCGTCAGCACCCGCACATCGGCCTGTCGACCCTTACCTACTTGTTCGAAGGGAAAATCCAGCACAAGGACAGCCTCGGTTCCGATCAGGTGGTGGAGGCCGGCGACGTCAGCTGGATGACCGCTGGCAGCGCCATTGCCCATGTCGAGCGCACGCCCGAAGCCCTGAAGGCCAGCGGTTTCACGATGCACGGTTTGCAGATCTGGCTGGCGTCGCCCAAGGATCATGAGCAAGGCCCGGGACACTACAGCCATCACCCGGCAGCCACGTTGCCGGTCAGCGATAACCTTGGCGTAAAGATCCGGATGATCGCCGGGTCAGGCTTTTGCCTGGAATCGCCAGTGCCGGTGCTTTCTCCTACGCTGTACGCGGAACTGAACCTGCAAACAGCAACCACGCTGCTGATTCCCACCGAGCATGAAGAACGGGCGCTGTACGTGTTGAGCGGTGAGGCGCAGCTCGATGGCGAGCCGATAGAGCCGTACTCGCTGGTGGTGCTGCCTGCCGGGCAAGAAATGACGCTGTTCGCCGAGAGCGACTGTCATGCGGTGTTGTTCGGCGGCGCGCCGCTGGATGGACCGCGACGGATCAACTGGAATTTTGTGGCGAGCGATCCGGCGGCTATCGACGAAGCGCGCCGGCGCTGGGCGGCCGGGGATTGGCCGACGGTGCCGGGGGAAAGCGAGCGAATCGAACTGCCCCTGAAATAGCCCCTCACTGTTCACATAACCCCCTGTAGGAGCCGGCTTGCCGGCGATGGCGATCATGAGGACGC
>NZ_JAHBDB010000071.1:0-20823 GCF_019956105.1 Pseudomonas sp. BF-RE-25 | reverse complement strand
TGGAACCACCTGATCCCATCCCGAACTCAGCAGTGAAACGATGCATCGCCGATGGTAGTGTGGGGTTTCCCCATGTGAGAGTAGGTCATCGTCAAGATTAAATTCCGAAACCCCAATTGCGAAAGCAGTTGGGGTTTTGTTTTGCCCGCAGGAAAGTGGCGAAAAAAAGGGCAGCCACATTGGCGGCCCTTGAAGGCACTGCATTGTCAGTGGAACTTTGGCAGAACGTATTCAGCAATCTCTTCAATAACCTCGGCAACCGGGCGTTCGCTACGTCGCACATGCAGGCCAACATGTTGTACCCCGGCTTCACGTAATGCCTGAAGCTCATCAATCAGTGCCAATCGCCCGCAAATGCCGCCGAAACGCACACGTCGCATAGGGGCGTGAGGATTGGCTGCCAGATCAAGGTGGACGAAGCTGATGTAAGGCTTATCCCCACCCACCTCGCGCCACAACCCGACCCGACGCCGATGTTCATCTGGCGTACCCGGGTAGGCGAGCCAGCCATCCATGTGCTCACCAATCCATGCAGGTGATTGCTGGCCAAGACCTGCCACCAATAATGGAGCCGCTTCATCTCGCTGCGGAAGCAAGTGCGCACCTTCAGGCAGGCGGCCTTCACCCTGGTCGCGCAACAACTCCACCGTGTCGCGAAAAATCTCTCCCCTCTGATCGTAATCGACCCCAAACAATGGATATTCCATAGGCCGGTCACCACTGGCCACGCCAAGCAGTAAACGCCCATCGCTCAACTCATCAACACTGTTTGCTGACTTCAAGGTGAGCCAAGGCTGACGCAATGGAAGTACAACCGCCGCCGTACCCAACATGATGTTGTCGGTGATTCCGGCCAGGTAACCAAGGTAGGAAAAGGTTTCGAAAACCTGTGCGGCATCGCCGAAATTCGGGTCGTAAACCGGCACATCGCGGACCCACAGAGCACGGAACCCAGCCTTGTCCGCCAGCCTCGCCATCGCTGCATGTTGCTTCAGATCCGGAACACCGAAAGGGCGGTCCTCGGCAATTCGTCGGCGCTGGCCGTCGCTGGACCAATCGTTATCCAGTGGCAGCTCCAGCCCAATGGAAAAACCGTTCGAGCCGAGTAATCGTGTAAATCGTGGGTGCATGAAATGACTCCAAAAAGGGAATGACATGCACCCAGTATCCACAGGCCTATCTGCAAGAAAAATGCATGAATCGGAATATCAATTTTGAACAAATCGCACGAGTCAGAAAAAACCAACCGTCGTTTTGGCCCTCAAGGACAACCGTTAGAGGAAATCGCACTAAAGTGACCGCACGGTTTTTGGTATGGTGCAGCTCGTTTTTTTAACGGACTGATTTCAAGCCTACGGATCGGCGCCCCTTTTTAGTTAAAGAGCAGCTGCAGAAATGCCCCAACCGATACCGATCAAGGACCACGAAATAGAGACGCGCCTGGTCAACAAAAGACTGATGGCTTGCGCCTTGTTCGTCGTCGCTATCACCTGCGCACTGGTGGTGCGCCTGTACGTGCTGCAAGTCGTCGAGTTTGACTATCACTCGACCATCTCCGAAAACAATCGCGTCCACGTATTGCCGATCACCCCCACGCGCGGATTGATCTACGACCGCAACGGCGTGGTCCTCGCCGACAACCGCCCCAGCTTCAACCTGACCATCACCCGCGAACGCGCCGCTAACGTCAAAGAAGAACTGGATGAGGTGGTCAGTCTCCTGCACCTGCCTGCTGAAGATCGGACGCTCTTCGACAAGGCGATGAAGCAGGCGCGCCACCCCTTTGTGCCCGTCACGCTGTTCTACGAACTCAGTGAAGAGCAAATCGCCGTACTCGCCGTCAACGAATTCCGCCTGCCCGGAATCGACGTTGAGCCGCAGTTCGTTCGCCATTACCCGATGGGCGCGCACTTCGCCCATTCCATCGGCTACGTCGGTCGAATCAACGAGAAAGAATCCAAGGCCCTGGACACTGTCGAGTACCGAGGCACCCAATCCATCGGCAAGACCGGGATTGAAAAATTTTATGAATCAGAATTGCACGGCCACGTCGGTTACGAAGAAGTCGAAACCAACGCCCAGGGTCGCGTGCTGCGAGTGCTCAAACACACCGATCCGGTGCCTGGTAAAAACATCGTCCTGAGCCTCGACGTCAAACTTCAGGAAGCCGCCGAAGAAGCCTTGGGGGATCGTCGCGGTTCAGTGGTCGCGCTCGATCCATCGACCGGTGAAGTGCTGGCCATGGTCAGCAAGCCAAGCTTTGACCCGAACCTGTTCGTGACCGGGATCAGCTTCAAGGAGTATGCGGCACTGCATGACTCCATCGATCGGCCGCTGTTCAACCGCGTGCTGCGCGGTCTTTATGCGCCCGGTTCGACCATCAAGCCTGAAGTGGCGATTGCCGGCCTGGATGCGGGTGTCGTGACCCCGCAGACCCGCGTCTTCGACCCGGGTTATTACCAGCTCCCGGACTTCGATCACAAGTACCGTAACTGGAACCACAGCGGCGACGGTTGGGTGGACATGGACGCAGCGATCATGCGCTCCAACGACACCTACTTCTACGACCTGGCGCACAAACTGGGTATCGATCGCCTGCACGACTACATGGCGATGTTCGGGCTCGGCGAGAAGGTCTCGCTGGACATGTTCGAAGAGTCTGCCGGTTTGATGCCGTCTCAGGCCTGGAAGCGCGCCACGCGCCGTCAGGCGTGGTTCCCCGGTGAAACGGTGATCCTCGGCATCGGCCAGGGTTACATGCAAGTCACGCCGCTGCAGCTCGCTCAAGCCACCGCGCTGATCGCCAATAAAGGTGTCTGGAACCGCCCGCACCTGGCCAAGACCGTGGACGGTGTGACGCCAGTGGATGAGCATCCGATGCCAAACATCCTGTTGAAAGACCCGCGTGACTGGGAGCAGGTCAACCACGGCATGCAAATGGTGATGCACGACGCTCGCGGGATCGCCCGAGCGGCGGCCCAAGGTGCGCAATATCGTATCGCCGGGAAAAGTGGTACCGCGCAAGTGGTCGCGATCAAACAGGGCGAGCGCTACAACCGGGCGAAAACCCTGGAACGGAACCGCGACAACGCCTTGTTTGTCGGCTTCGCGCCAGCTGAGCACCCGAAGATTGTCATCTCGGTGATGATCGAAAACGGCGAGGCTGGCGGTCGCGTCGCCGGGCCTGTGGTGCGACAGATCATGGACGCCTGGTTACTCGATCAGGACGGCCACCTGAAACCGCAATACGCCACGCCGAGCAAACCGCCGGGCGATCCTCACGTTTAACCGATCAAGGCTTCACAGCACAGGCTCACGAATGCTGAGCATGTGCTGGAAGCTTTCGAGGAACACGGTTTCCGCCTGACTCATCTTCTGCTCGCGATTCCACAGCAGCTGAATATCAAAATCCACTACTCCATCCTCCGGCGGCAACCGCCACAGCAACCCTTGCTCGACATCCCTTTTCACCAAATGCGTCGGCAGGCAGCCAATCCCGTAACCTGCGCAAATCAATCGGTAAATCTCTTCGAAGCTCGTCGATGAAGCAACGATCTTGCCGGTAAAACCCTGCTGGTCGCGAAACAGCGTCAGTGGCGAAAGATTTCCGCCGAGCTGGTCGCTGGTGAAACTGACGAAATTTTCTGCGGCGAGCTGTTCCAGCGTCAGATTCTCTTGTCCGAACAGCCGATGACGCTGCCCGCAAAAGTACGCATAACGCTCTCGGAACAGCACCCGCTGTTCCAGCCGCGGCTGCGGTAAACGACACAGACCGACGCCAATGGTCGCGGTCTTTTGCAGCAACGAACTGATGATGTTCGAGCTGCCCATCACTTCGACTTCCAGCTCGATTTTCGGGTGGGTTTCATGGAAGTCCGCGAGGAACTCGTCGTAATGCCGCGCTTGCACGCCGCTGACGGTGAGGATGCGGATCTTGCCCACCACGTCATCGTGACGACTCTCCACCACGGTGCCCAATCGCGAAATATCGCCGTAGATATCCGTCGCAATGCGCAGGACTTCTTCCCCGGTTTCCGTCAGGTCAAACCGTCTCCCGCTACGGGCAATCAACACACATTCCAGTTGTTCTTCCAGCCGTTTCAACGCCTGGCTGACGGCTGACTGCGTGATGTGCAACCGCGCTGCGGCACGGCTCATGCTGCCTTCCTGGCCGATCACAAGGTAGGTGCGCAGCAGGTTCCAGTCGAGACGATCATTCAGAAAACGTCGGCCCACCCAAGGGTTAGTGGAAGTCATGACAATCCCATGTAGTAGCAGCGCTAATAGTAAAGATAAGAATATGAAAATTGACTAATCCTGGCATGGAAGCGATAAAGCCCACAAGCGCCACAGAGCGCAACCGTAAACAGCCTTCAGTACCTGCCCAAAACTATAAATACACAGGGTCCTTGCATGCACACCACCGCACAGCCGCGTCGAGCGGCGGCCGCTGCCTTCATTGGCACGACCATCGAGTTCTATGACTTTTACATTTACGCCACCGCGGCGGCGTTGGTGCTTGGGCAAGTGTTCTTTCCCAGCAGCGACCCGGTGATGAGTACCCTGGCGGCTTTTGGCAGTTTCGCCGTCGGCTTCATCGCCCGTCCCATGGCCGGCATGGTTTTCGGACATCTGGGCGACCGTCTGGGCCGCAAGAAAATGTTGCTGGTGACGATGGCGCTGATGGGCGTGGCAACTGCCGGCATCGGCCTGTTACCGAGCTACGCCAGCGCCGGTATCTGGGCACCGATCGGCCTGATCGTGCTGCGTTTGATCCAGGGCATTTCCGTCGGAGGCGAGTGGGGCGGGGCCGTGTTGATGGCCAGCGAACACGCGCCAGCCAAGCGCAAAACCTTCTACGCATCATTCGCCCAACTCGGCAGCCCGGCCGGTTTGTTACTGGCGTTGATTGCTTTTCGCCTGGTGACATCACTCGAACCCGAAGACTTCCTGACCTGGGGCTGGCGTCTGCCGTTCCTCGCCAGTGGTGTGCTGATGATGGTCGGCCTGATGATCCGCTCCGGCGTTCATGAGTCGCCGGAATTCGCCAAGGCTCGGGATAACAACGAGACCGCCAAATACCCGGTGAAAGACGTGATTCGCACGTGCTGGCGGCAGATCCTGTTCGCTGCCGCCGCAGTGACCATCGGCTCGGCCGGGTTCTTCTTCACCAACACCTTCATGATCACCTACGTCACCCAGTATCAGGGCATCGCACGCTCGACGATTCTCGATTGCCTGTTCCTGGTGACCGTCATTCAGTTGCTCTCGCAACCGCTCAGCGCACTGCTCGCCGAGCGCATCGGCGAAGGTCGTTTTCTCAAGCTCGTTGCGCTGCTGTGCATGGTCACGCCGTACCCGATGTTCTTGCTGGTGGGCACGCAAAACATTCTGTTGATGACCCTCGGCATCGCCCTCGCGGTAGTGATCCTTTCGGCGCTGTACGCGGTGATCGCCGGTTACATGACCCAGGCGTTCCCGGTGCACCTGCGCTACTCGGGCATTTCCATCGCTTACCAGTTGAGCTGTGCACTGGCCGGCGGCACCACGCCGCTGATCGGCACGCTGCTGGCGAGCAAGTTTTCCGGACAATGGCTGCCGTTGGCGGTGTTCTTCACCTTGCTTTCGGCCCTGTCCCTGATCGGTGTTTGCGGGCTGGCCCGCCTGCGCGCCAACCCGGTCGTCACCCACGCTGCTAAAGAGGTGTATTCGTGAGTAAACCTGAACACATCGGCCCGGTTGAATGGAAGGCCCGTTGCGAACTGGCTGCGCTGTATCGGCTGGTCGCGCACTTTCGCATGACCGATTTGATCGACACCCACATCACCCTGCGGATTCCAGGGCCTGAGCATCACTTTCTGATCAACCGCTATGGGGTGATTTTCGACCGCATGCGCGCCTCGGATCTGGTGCGCATCGATCAGGAAGGGCGCGTCGTCGATCCGCATTACGAAGGTCATCGGGTCAACGCCGCAGGGTTCGTCATTCATTCGGCGATCCACATGGCCCGTCCGGACCTGAATTGCGTGATCCATACCCACACCGCCGCCGGCATGGCGGTAGCGGCGCAGAAGCAGGGCCTGTTGCCGATCAGTCAGCACGCGCTGAAGTTCTACGGCAAATTGGCGTATCACACCTATGAAGGCATCGCGTTGTCGCTGGATGAGCGCGAGCGGTTGATTGCTGATCTGGGGCCGCACCGGGCAATGATCCTGCGCAATCACGGTTTGCTGGTCGGCGGCTCCGGCGTGGCTCAGGCGTTTCAGGAGATCCACTTTCTGGAGCGGGCCTGTCAGGCGCAGGTGGCGGCGCTGGCCGGCGGTTCAGCGTTGCATTACCCGTCGCCGGAAGTGTGTGCACACACCGCCGAGCAGTTTGACCGCGATGAGCAGGACAACATCATCGACCTGGCCTGGGAGGCCGCACTGACCCTGATCGAATCCCAGCGTGAGTCCTATCTGTCATGAGCACCGTGGTTTTACTTTCCCGCGACACCTTGCTGCTCAAGCAACTGCAAGCCGCGTTCGCCCGCAGCGCACCGCAGCTCACCACCGTGCTGGCGGATGATCCGCTGGCCAAAAATGCGCAGATTGCCGCGTGCTGGTTCCCTTTACCGGGCAGCCTCGCCGCGTTACCGAATCTTCAGGTGATTCACTCGGTGGCAGCCGGCATCGATCACCTCGATCACGACCCGTCGTGCCCGGATCTGCCCGTGTGCCGGGTGGTCGATCCCGGCCACCGTCAGGGCATGACCGAATACGTACGTTGGGCGGTGATTCACTATCACCGTGGTTTCGATCAAGTGCTGTTGCAGCAACAGGAGCAGCGCTGGGAGCGGCCGCTGCAACGGGCGGCGGGGCAATTCAAGGTGGGAGTGATGGGGCTCGGATCGCTGGGCAGCGCCATCGCTCAGGATCTGGCCGCTTCCGGTTATGACGTTCGTGGCTGGGCGCGCAGTGGCAAGACGATAAACGGCGTGCAGACCTTCGCCGGTGCGGCAAACCTGAAACCGTTTCTTGAGGGTGTGGAGTTACTGATCAACTTGTTGCCGCTGACCCGCGAAACTCGCGGCATTCTTGGTCATTCAACTTTCGAACAATTAGCCAATGGCGCTGCGCTGGTGAATTGCGGCCGGGGCGGTCATCTCAATATCGACGACCTCGAACACGCCCTGAAACGAGGAAAACTGCGCGGCGCGCTGCTGGATGTTTTCGAGCAAGAACCACTGCCGGTTGATCACCGTCTCTGGACAATGCCCGGTGTGACGATCACACCGCACATGGCTTCGGCAGCCTCCCACGACTGCATTGCCGAACAAGTTGCGGAGAACTTCCGCCGTTTAAATACCGGCGAACCTTTATTGAATAACGCGGACCGATTACTGGGTTACTGAATATAAAAACTCGCCCACTCAGTTGGGCGATACATAACAACAATCCCTCACTCTCAAACGATTTACTGCCAGTCAAAACAATTAAATAAACGAGTTCTGAAGAATTCCTGGAGTCAGTGATGAGCGATCTATCGTCCGCAGAAAAGTCCGGTGCCCCGCCGGAAGTTGCAATCAGCATGAAAAAAGTTGCCGTGGCCAGTGTCATCGGCACCACGGTGGAATGGTACGACCTGTTTGTGTTTGCCACCGCGTCGGCGCTGGTCTTCAACAAGGTGTTCTTCCCGGACTTCGTGCCGCTGATCGGCACATTGCTGGCATTCGGCACCTTCGCTTCGGCGTATCTGGCGCGGATTGTCGGTGCGGCATTGTTCGGGCACTTCGGTGACCGCCTGGGTCGCAAGTCAATGTTGTTGATTTCGCTGTTGACCATGGGCGCCGCCACGTTCGCGATCGGCTTGTTACCCAATTACGCGGCCATCGGGATATGGGCGCCGATCCTGTTGTTATTGCTGAGGGTGATTCAAGGCCTGGCGCTGGGCGGTGAGTGGGGCGGGGCGGTGTTGATGGCGGTGGAACATGCGCCGGCCAACAAGCGCGGCCTGTACGGTTCCTGGGTGCAGATCGGCGTCCCGGCCGGGACCATGATTGCCAACCTGGCGTTCCTGGTGATCGCCGCGTGGCTGTCGCCTGAAGACCTGTTGGCCTGGGGCTGGCGCATTCCGTTTCTGGCCAGCGTGCTGCTGATCGCCGTGGGTTTGTACATCCGCCTGAACATCGCCGAAACGCCGGCCTTCAACAAGGTCAAGGAAGCGGAAGTGCAGGTGAAAATGCCGCTGGCCGAAGTCTTCCGCAAGTACTGGAAGCAAGTGGTGCTCGGCGGTATTGCGACGATGTCGACCGGCGCGTCGTTCAACATCATCGTCGCGTTCGGCCTGACGTACGGCACGCAGAATCTCGGTTTCAGTCGCAGCGTGATGCTGGGCGTGGTGCTGCTGTCCTGTGCCTGGTGCATCGTCATGCTGCCGGTGTTCGGCGCGTTGTCGGACCGTTTCGGCCGCAAGCCGATCATTGTTGCCGGCATCGTTGCCGAGGCGTTGGTCGCGTTCCCGATGTTCTGGCTGATGGACACCAAGGAGCTGTCGCTGGTGATCTTCGGCTACTTGCTGTTGATGACTGCATTCGCCGCCAACTACGGGCCTATCGCGACTTTCCTGGCGGAGTTGTTCGGCACCCGCGTGCGTTATTCGGGACTGTCGATCAGCTACATGCTGTCCGGCCTGCTCGGCAGCGCCGCAACGCCCATCGTCACCACTGCGTTGCTCGCAGCGACCGGCAAAGGCTCGTCGGTGGCCTGGTACATGATCGGCGCGGCGCTGATTTCCTTGCTGGCGCTGTTGCTGCTGACCGAGACGTTCAAGCGCGACATCAGCGAAATCCCGGCGGCGGGTCCGGCTGCCGATCAACCCGTTCGCAAACCTTTCAAATCGGCTGCGGCCTGATTCATGGAGCTCAACAGCATGCGCAGAATTCAATCCGCTCCGGGTTTCATCGGCCCCGTCGGGCCTTACTCTCAAGCGGTGGTCAGCGGCCATCTGGTGTTCACCGCCGGGCAGATTCCGGCCCAAAGCACACTCGATGAGCAGCCCGCCGATTTCACCGAGCAAGTGCGGCAAACCTTGCGCAATCTCGAGGCGATCCTGATTGAAGCCGGCTCGGGTTTCAGCCACGTGATCAAGGTCAACGCGTACCTCACCGATCCCGCGCAACTGGAGCCGTTCAACGCGGTGTATCGCGAGTTTCTCGGCCATGCGCCGCCGGCGCGAACCACGGTGTGCGTGGCGCTGTGGGGCGTGTCGCTGGAAATCGACTGTGTGGCCGAGTTGATTGCCAGGGAGGCGCAGCATGGATGAATCACAGTTGATCGAGCAGTTAAAAGCGGTGAGTTTTCCGACCCTTGGCCATTTTCTGGAGGCGGGTTTTGCCGACTCGCAACTGCGGGCGATGGTGCCCAATGTGAAACTGGTGGGCCGTGCGCTAACCCTGAAATTGGTGGGCGCCGATGCCATTGCCGTCAACCAGGCGTTGGCGCTGATAAAGCCGGGCGACGTGTTGGTGATCGACACCGGCGGCGACTGGCAACACGCACCGGTCGGCGCGGTGACCAGTTGTGCCGCGAGTTGTGCCGGGGCGGCGGGCATCGTGGTGGACGGCGCCGTGACTGATTTGCTGGAGCTGCGTGAGGGCGGATTGCCGGTCTTCGCTCGCGGCACCAGCCTGCTGACCACCAAGCTGCACGGTCGCGGCGACAGCCAGATCAACCAGCCGATTCACTGCGCAGGCGTCACCGTGCAGCCGGGTGATCTGGTGCTGGCGGACGACAACGGCGTGCTGTTTCTCGATTGGCACACCGCGGCCGGTGTCATCGAGCAGGCGCTGGCGTCCGATCATGCCGAACCGCGCTTGCTCGAACGTTTGCACGCCGGTGAACCGGTCGCGCAGGTGTTGCGCGTCTAGGCCGTCAGGCAGCGTTGCAGGCTCTCGATGAATATCGTCTCGGCCCGGCTCATGCGCTGCTCGCGGTTCCACAGCAAATGAATGTCCACGTCGGCAATCCCTTCGTGGGGCGGCAGGCGCCAGAGCAATCCGGCGTCGACGTCAGCCGCCACCACGTGCTCGGGCAAACAGCCGATACCGAACCCGGCGATCACCAGTCGCCGGACTTCTTCCAGGCTCGGTGACGACGCCACGATGCGTCCGCTGAAGCCCTGCTGATCGCGAAAAATCGTCAGCGGCGAGAGCATGCCGCCGATTTGGTCGCTGGTGAAACTGACGAAATTCTCCCGCTGCAAATCCTCTTGATCGACGTTCTGCTGGCCGAACATCGCATGATGCTTGCCGCAGAAAAACGCATAGCGCTGACGCAGGAACAACCGTTGCTCCAGGCGCGGTTGCGGACGGCGATTGAGGCTCAGCCCCAGCGTCGCGGTTTTTTCCTGAAGCGCACTGACGATGTCGGAGCTGCGCATCACATCCACCTCCAGATCGACCCGCGGGTGCTGCCGATGGAAGTCCGCGAGGAAGTCATCGAAGCGTTCCGAGTAGATCCGGCTGATGATCAACAGGCGCACCTTGCCGATCACTTCGTCGGCCGGTTGCTCCAGCACGCTGCTGACCTGGGACATCTGCCCATAGATTTCCCCGGCCAGTGCGAAGATCTGCTCGCCGACTTCGGTCAGGGCAAAACGTGGCCCGCGACGGGCGATCAGTTGGCGGCCGAGTTGTTCTTCCAGACGCTTCAATGCCTGGCTCACGGCGGGTTGCGTCAGGTGCAGGCGGGCGGCGGCGCGGCTGATGCTCAGCTCCTGGCCGATCACCCGAAAGGTGCGCAGCAGGTTCCAGTCCAGTCGGTCATTGAGCAGGCGTTGCACATCGCGTTCGACCATGTGGCTCTCGATTATAAGCTGTCGTAATACTGCGCATAATAAATAGAAAATTGACTAATCATAGCCTCGGGACGATAAATCACTCCCAGACAGGCGCCGTCAGAGTGCCTTGGATTTACTGCTTTTCTCCTGCCAAAAAAACAATCAATGGAGTCCGAACCATGAAGCCCCCAGCTTCTTCCCAGCCACGTCGTGCGGCAGCCGCAGCCTTCATCGGCACCATGATCGAGTGGTACGACTTTTACATTTACGCCACCGCCGCCGCGCTGGTGTTCGGTGCGCTGTTCTTCCCCTCCGACGACAAATTGTTCAGCACCATGGCCGCGTTCGGCACCTTCGCCGTGGGCTTCTTCGCACGGCCGTTGGGCGGGATCATCTTCGGCCACATCGGTGACCGCATCGGGCGCAAGAAATCGCTGATCATCACCTTGCTGATGATGGGCGTGGTCACGGTCTGCATCGGTTTGCTGCCGACTTATGCACAGATCGGCGCAGCAGCGCCGGTACTGCTGATTCTGCTGCGCATCGTCCAGGGCATTGCCGTGGGTGGCGAGTGGGGCGGGGCGGTCTTGATGGCCGGCGAGCATGCGCCGAAAGGTCGGCGCAATTTCTTCGCGTCCTTTGCGCAACTTGGCAGCCCGGCCGGTTTGATCCTGTCGCTGCTGGCATTCAGCGCAGTCACCCGTTTGCCGGAAGAAGACCTGATGAGCTGGGGTTGGCGCTTGCCGTTCCTCGCCAGTTCGTTGCTGCTGCTGGTGGGGCTGGCGATTCGACTGGGTGTGAACGAGTCACCGGAATTCCTCGCCAGTCGCGAACTCGCCGCCAAGAGCACGCGTAAAGAGCAGGCGCCGGTCATGGAAGTCCTGCGCACCGCGTGGCGTCCGCTGTTGTTGTGCATCGGCGCCAACACCCTGGGGATTGCCGGGGTGTATTTCACCAACACCTTCATGATCGCCTACACCACCCAGCAACTGCAGTTGCCGCGCTCGCTGATCCTCGAGTGCCTGTTTGTGGTGGCGATCATTCAGTTCTGCATCCAGCCGCTGGCGGCGTGGCTCGCGGAAAAAATCGGCGCCACGCGTTTCCTGTGCCTGGTGTCGTTGTTGGCGATGGCTTCGCCGTACCCGATGTTCGTGCTGGTCAGCTCGGGCCAGGCACCGCTGATCATCCTTGGCATCGCGCTGGCGGTGGTGTGCATGGCGTCGTTCTACGCGGTGATCGCCGGGTACGTCAGCGGCATGTTCGAGACCCGCGTGCGCTACACGGCGATTTCGCTGGCGTATCAGATCTGTGGCGCCGTGGCCGGTGGTTTGACGCCACTGATCGGCACGCTGCTGGCGCATAAATTCGCCGGCCAATGGTGGCCGATGGCGCTGTTCTACAGCCTGATTGCCGCGACTTCGCTGGTCTGCGTTCTGTCCCTTGCCCGTCGCCATGCCAACGCTGAACGCGTTGAGCTAGCCACCATTTGAACTTGTAGGAGCCGGCTTGCTGGCGATTACGGTGTGTCAGTCGACATGTTTATCGCCTGAACGCACGCCATCGCCAGCAAGCCGGCTCCTACAGGGGATCGTCGTTTCGAATATTTTTGGAGAGTCTTATGTTGAAGATTAATGGCGAACGCCTGTGGGCGAGTCTGATGGCGATGGCCGAAATCGGCGCCACCGCCCGTGGCGGCAGTTGCCGCCTGGCCTTGAGCGATGAAGACAAGGCCGGTCGCGAACTGTTTGCCCACTGGTGCCGCGAAGCCGGCATGACCCTGAGCGTGGACGCCATCGGCAACCTGTTCGCCCGCCGCGCCGGCACGGACCCGGACGCTGCGCCCGTGATGATGGGCAGCCATCTCGACACTCAGCCTGAAGGCGGACGCTTCGATGGCGTGTACGGCGTGCTCGCCGGCCTCGAAGTGGTGCGCTGCCTCAACGACCTCGGCATCCAGACCCGCAAGCCGCTGGAAGTGGCGGTGTGGACCAACGAAGAAGGCGCGCGCTTCACCCCGGCGATGTTTGGCTCGGCGGTGTTCACCGGCATCATGCAATTGGACGCGGCGCTGGCGGTGCGGGATGCCGATGGCATCAGCGTCGGTGATGAACTGAAGCGTACCGGCTATGCCGGCGAGCGTCCGTTGGGCGGCGCGGTGGATGCGTATTTTGAAGCCCACATCGAACAAGGCCCGATCCTTGAAGACAACGCCAAGAGCATCGGCGTGGTCAGCGGCGGCCAGGCGATTCGCTGGCTCGACGTGCGGGTCGAAGGCATGGCGGCTCACGCCGGCACCACGCCGATGCCCCTGCGCAAGGATGCGCTGTACGGCGTGGCGCGGATGATTCAGGCGATTGAAAGTCTGGCCACCGATTTCGCCCCGGAGGGCCTGACCACCGTCGGTGAGTTGAGCATCAACAAGTCGTCGCGCAACACCATTCCGGGGTTGGTGAATTTTACCGTCGACCTGCGTCATCACCGCGACGACGCCATCGATGCGATGGAGCAGCAAGTGCGCGCGCGGCTGCAGGCGATTGCCGACGGTCGCGGCCTGAACCTGACGATCACCCCGCACTGGATCAGCCCGGCGACACCGTTCGACGCAGACTGCGTGGCGGCGGTGCAACACGCTGTGGATGCCCTGGGTTACGCTCAGCAATCGATTGTCAGCGGTGCCGGGCATGACGCGATTCACCTGGCGCGGTTCTGCCCGACGGCGATGGTGTTCATCCCGTGTGTCGGCGGCTTGAGTCATAACGAAGCCGAAGACGTGTTGCCGGAAGACGTGCGGCAAGGCACCGACGTGCTGCTCAACGCCGTGCTGTCCCGCGCCGGTAAAGCTGAATAAACGCCAAACCCCTGTGGGAGCGAGCCTGCTCGCGATGAGGGCGTGTCAGTCGAAGCCAATGTTGTTTGACACACCGCCTTCGCGAGCAGGCTCGCTCCCACAATTGAACATGCCCGGTTTGAAGATTTACGTTATCTGACAGGTATCAATCCCATGCGCAGTTTTTTCCATCCCGAACAATTGCTTCACCATCCACGCAGCTATTACTCCCGCGGACAGATGCGCACGCCGCAGGAAGTGCCGGAGCGTGCGCAGCGACTGGTGCAGGCGTCTCGCTCGCTGGGCTTCAAAGTCGAGCAGCCGGTGGATGCCGGACTTGATCCGCTGCTGGCGGTGCACGGTGCGCCGTACCTGGCGTTTCTCCAGGAAGCGCATCAGCGCTGGAAGGAAATCCCGGAAGATTGGGGCGACGAAGTGATGTCGAACATCTTCGTCCGTGAGCCAAACGCTCTGCGCGGAATCCTGGCTCAGGCCGCACGTTATCTCGCGGATGGCAGTTGCCCGGTGGGCGAACAGACCTGGCGTTCGGCCTATTGGTCGGCCCAAAGCGCAGTGGCCGGTGCGCAGGCGTTGCTTGATGGCGAGCCGGCGGCTTACGCGTTGTGCCGTCCACCGGGGCATCACGCCCGGGCCGAAGCGGCCGGTGGTTTCTGCTATGTGAACAACGCGGCGGTGGCGGCGCAGGTGTTGCGCGGCGGGTTTGAACGCGTCGCGGTGCTCGACACTGACATGCACCACGGTCAGGGGATTCAGGAGATTTTCTACGACCGCGATGACGTGCTGTACGTCTCTGTGCATGGCGATCCGACCAACTTCTATCCGGGGGTTGCCGGGTTTGCGGATGAGCGCGGTGCCGGGGCGGGCGAGGGGTACAACCTGAACTTGCCGATGGCCCATGGTTCGAGTGAGGCGGACTTTCTTGGGCAACTGGAGGTGGCGCTGGCGGCGGTGAAGGATTTCGCTGCCGAGGTGTTGGTGCTGTCCCTGGGTTTCGACATTTTCGAGCTGGACCCGCAGAGCAAAGTGGCGGTGACGCGGGAAGGGTTTGCGCGGCTGGGTGAGCGGATTCGCAGCCTTGGGTTGCCGTGCCTGATTGTGCAGGAGGGTGGGTATCACCTGGAGAGTCTTGAGGACAATGCGCGGGCGTTTTTTGTCGGGCCGCAGGTGTGGCGGATCTGAGTTGTGGGGTGCCTGGATGATCGCCTTCGCGGGCAAGCCTCGCTCCTACAGTGCCTAAGTTGACTCGCCTGTTTGTGGGCGACGCTGAACCTGTAGGAGCGAGGCTTGCCCGCGAAGAACGATAACGCGGTACAACGGATGAAACACACTTGCCATCGCCCTGACGTTAACGTAAAGATTGCGGCAGGGCGCTGAACTTAAAAAAGCGCAGGGCGGACCGATTCGGAGCGCTTGATGACGCTAATAAAAACAACTTCCCCCAAGCGGCACCATGAAGCCCGGCTGGCCCGGGAAAAACTCCATCTTGAGGGTGAAGTCCCCGATGGCGTGTTGCGGGCGGAAATCGATGCATCGTGGCGACGCAGCCTCAGCCATGGCGTGCATTTCAACAGCAAACATGAACTGGCGCTGGAATCGAGCGCGAGTCTCGACGTGCTGCTGGCGAACAATCGCCTGCTGATCGACGCGGCATTGCCGGCGATCGATTACCTGGCCGACCGCCAGGGCAAGGAAGGCCTGATCATCCTCGCCAATTCCGACGCGACCATCCTCGCGGTCGAAGGCCGCGCCGATCGCCTCAAGGGCAGCGGCCTGCAGGACATCACCCTTGGCGCCTGCTGGAGCGAAGCCGCTCGCGGCACCAACGCGCTGGGCACCGCGCTGGTGGAAGCCCGGCCGACGATGATCGATTGCGGCGAGCATTACCTCGATCGCCTGACCGATTTCTCCTGCACCTCAGTGCCGATTTATTGCCCGCAAGGCGACATCCTCGGCGTCCTCGACCTGACCCGCGAAGGCCCGCTCGGCCGCGTTCACGACAGCACCGCGCTGTTGGCCATGGCGGTCAGCCAGATTGAAAGCCGGGTGTTCAACGCCAGTTTCCCCGACCAGATCGTGCTGGCGTTCCACAGCCGCCGGCAGTACCTCGAATCCCCTTGGCAGGGTTTGCTGGCGGTGAGCCTTGGCGGGCAGATTCTTGCGGTCAGCGCCCAGGCGTGTCAGTTGCTCCATGCCGAACGCTCGGCGCTGGTCGGTCGCCGTTGCGAAGAGTTTCTCGGCGTCGATGGCTTGCAACTGTTGTCGCGTTTGCATCAGGGCGGCGTCGGCAGTTTACAGACCGCCAAAGGCGAATTTTTCTATAAAACCCTGCGCGCACCGCAGCGCTCGATCAACGTCAGCACGCCGCCGCGCAGCCCGGCGAAAACCGCCAAACCTCAACCGGATCTCGACGCCCTGGCCGGCAGCAACGTCCGTTATGCCCGCGCCTTGCGCATGGCCCGTCAGGGGCTGGCCAACGAGTTGCCGGTGTTGCTGCTCGGCGAAACAGGCACCGGCAAGGAAATGATCGCGCGCGCCTTGCACATGGCCGGCAGCCGCTGCGACAAGCCCTTTGTCGCGGTGAACTGTGCGGCGATTCCCGAAGGCCTGATCGAGTCGGAACTGTTCGGTTACCGCGAAGGCGCGTTCACCGGCTCCCGTCGCGGCGGCATGGTCGGGCGTCTGCAACAGGCCCATGGCGGCACGTTGTTTCTCGACGAAATCGGCGACATGCCGCTGGCCTTGCAGGCGCGTCTGCTGCGCGTGTTGCAGGACCGTAAGGTCGCGCCTTTGGGCGCCGGTGAAGAACAGGACATCGACGTCGCCCTGATCTGCGCCACCCACCGCGACCTCAAACGCCTGGTCGAAGAAAAACACTTCCGTGAAGACCTGTTCTATCGGGTCAACGGTATCAGCGTGATGTTGCCGGCCCTGCGCGAACGCGACGATTTCAACGCGCTGGTCGGTCGTCTGCTGGCCAGGCTAGATGCACCGGCCATGCTCCTGCATGACGACTTGAACCGCTTGCTCGCGGGTTACCACTGGCCGGGCAACATCCGCCAACTGGAAATGGTCTTGCGCACCGCGCTGGCCATGCGCGAACCGGGGGACACGGTCCTCACCCTCGATCATTTGCCCGACAGCATGCTCGACGAACTGAACGCCAGCGAGCGGCCGGCGTCCGGGAGCATTCGCGAAAACGAACTGGAGCTGATTCGCCAGTCCCTGGACAGCCATCAGGGCAACGTCTCGGCCGCCGCCGACGCCTTGGGCATCAGTCGCGCAACCTTGTACCGCAAGCTCAAACAGTTGCGTTCGTGATGCAGCGCCTGATCGTTCGGCTGATCGACAGCCAGAACCCCGAAGCCCTGCAAGCGGCGTTGCGCTGGCTCTACAGCTTTGTGCGCCCGCATCGTCTGGCGATTGTCGGACTGCTCGGTCTGTCGGTCTGCGCCTCGTCGCTGGTGCTGGTGCAACCCTGGCTGACCAAGCTGCTGATCGACGATGGCTTGCTGGCGCGCAACTTCCCCATGCTGGTGTTGATCGCCGGGTTGATGATCGTCGCCGGGCTGCTCGGCACGGCGCTCTCGGGGATCAATCGTTACCTGCACACGCGGCTGTCCGGGCGGATTCTGTTCTCGCTGCGCGACGACCTTTATCGGCATTTGCAAACCCTGTCACCGAGCTTCTACGGGCAACGGCGCATCGGCGACCTGATGTCGCGCCTCGATGGCGATGTCGCGGAGATCCAGCGCTTCGCCGTGGATTCGCTGTTCTCGGCAGTGTCGAGCGTGATCGGCCTGGTGGTCGCCGTGGCGATGTTGCTGACGTTGTCGTGGAAGTTGTCGCTGCTGGCGCTGGTGCTGATTCCCCTCGACGTGCTCTGGCTGCGCTGGATGCGGCGTAAGGTCGAGCGCGATGTGCGCCAGTTGCGCGAGCGTTCGGCGGACATGTCGTCGTTCATGGTCGAGACCCTGCCGGTGATGAAATTCATTCAGTCGGCCGGTCAGCAGCAACGTGAGTCGCGGCGTCTGGAGGCGTTGGGGCAGGGCTACATGAGTCAACTGCTGCGCCTGCAAGTCACCGAGTTTTTCACCCAGGCGGTGCCGGGCACGCTGACCTCGCTGTCCCGTGCCTGTGCGTTTTTGATTGGCGGTTATTGGGTGGTGCAAGGTACCTGGCAACTGGGGGCGCTGATCGCGTTTTCCACCTATCTGGGGATGGCGGTCGGGCCGGTTCAAAGTCTGCTTGGGCTCTACGTGGCGATTCAGCGGATGACGGTCAGTCTCGGGCGCGTCATGGAATTGCGCGGTGAAGAACCGACCGTGCTGACCCCCGTTGAACCCCGGCCAATGCCGACCTCCGGCGAACTGCGTTTCGACGACGTGCACTTCAGCCATCCCGGTCGGCCGAGCACCTTGCGCGGCATTGAAGCGCGGATTCCCTACGGTTTGAAAGTCGCCCTGAGCGGCGGCTCCGGCGTCGGCAAATCGACGCTGATCGATTTGCTGCAACGGCATCACGATCCACAGTCCGGGCGGGTGCTGCTCGGCGAGGTCGACCTGCGGGAACTGGACCTGTTCCAGTTGCGCCGGCGGATTGCCGTGGTCAGTCAGGACATCGTGCTGTTTCGCGGCAGCCTCGCCGATAACCTGGCCTACGCGGTGCCCGACGCCAGCCGCGAAGCAATCGCCGACGTAGCGCGGCTGGCGCAACTCGACAGCCTGATCGCCTCATTGCCCGAAGGCCTCGACAGTCCGTTGGGCGAACGCGGGCAGCAGTTGTCCGGCGGGCAGAAACAGCGCATCGCCATCGCCCGGGCACTGTTGCAGGACCCGTTGATTCTGGTGCTCGACGAAGCCACTTCGGCGGTGGATGAAGCCACCGAGCGCGAAGTGATCGAGGCCATCGACCGACTGTTTGCCGGACGCACGCGCATCCTCATCAGTCATCGTCCCTCAACGTTGGCCGATGCCGACCTGCGCTTCGAATTGCTCGACGGCGTGCTCACGTCGAAAACGGTGCAGCATGAAGTCTGAACTGCGAATCGGTGTGGTGGACAGCGGCCATTCGGCGGCGCAGCGGGTGCAGGTGATCGCCGGGCGACGGTTCTCGTTGCTGGCGGACGGCCTGGCCGAAAGTGACTTGCGCGACGACCCGCTCGGCCACGGCAGCGCGGTGATCGAAGCCATTAGTCATCGGGCCCCTTCGGCGGTGTTCTGCGTGGCTCAGGTGTTCGACCAGCGTGGCGTCACCAGCGCCCTGCAGATTGCCACGGCGATTGACTGGCTGGTGGCGCAGGACGTACGGCTGATCAATCTGAGCCTCGGTTTGCGCCAGGACCGCAGTCTATTGCGCGAAGCCTGCGCGGCAGCAGTAGCGCAAGGCATTTTGCTGTGTGCATCGAGCCCGGCGCAGGGCGAGGGCGTGTTCCCGGCGAATTATCCACAGGTGCTGCGGGTGACCGGCGATGCACGTTGCGCCGAACAGGAATGGTCTTGGCTCAACAGCGCTCAGGCGGATTTCGCGGCGTGCGTGCACGGGACGTATCCGGGGCAGTCCGGCGCCAGTCTGGGCTGCGCGGCGTTGAGCGGGCACATTGCCGGTTTCCTCGTTTCACAACCCGAGGCGAGCAACGAACAGATCATCGACTGGCTGCGCAAGAATGCCCGTTATCGCGGTCCTGAACGGCGCTTCGGAGCATGATCCTGATTCTGGGGGCGGGGCCAGCGGGAGCGGCGGTTGCCTTGGGCTTGCGGCCGCTCGGTTACCCCGTGACGCTGGTCAGCGAGTGGCGCCGGTTTGCGGCGCTGGAAGGCGTTTCGCTGCGGGTGCTGGAGGCCTTGCGCGGTGCCGGTCTGCATCAGGCGCTGGCGGATGCGGCGTTGCCGTCGCAGCGGCAGGTGTCGTGGAACGGTCAGCAGCATGCGCAAAACATCGAATTCCTGCTGGACCGTCCGAGCTTTGATCGAGGACTGCGCGAGGACCTGCGTCTGGCGGGCGTTGAGCTGATTGAAGGTCGGGTGCTGAGCGTTCAGACCTCGGCGGAGGGACATCGGATCGAGATTGAAGGGCGTGAGGCGTTGCTCGCGGACTTCCTCGTCGAGGCGCGCGGACGCCAGGCACCGGCACTCGGCAAGGGGCTGCGCGGGCCGGAGACGGTCAGCCTGCTCAATCGCTGGCAAGGCGCGCCGGGCAACACTGCCAGTGCCGTGGAAAGCCTTGCGGACGGCTGGGCTTGGATGGCGCGGCGGGCGGACGGTCAGTGTTATTGGCAATGGACGGTGGACGTGGCCAGTGCCGAGCTGCCGGGCAAGACGCAGTTGCTCGATTACTGTCGCCAGCAGCGCCAGGGTTCCTCGTTGGCGCGTGAGTTTTTTGGTGTCGAACATGAGGTCGATCTACAGCTGCACGCCCGCAGCAGCACCGCGATTTTGAGCCCGCAGGTGTGCGGCGAAAACTGGATTCGGGTCGGCGATGCGGCGATGGCGGTGGACCCGCTGTCGGGCAATGGCATCTTTCAGTCCTTGTCCTCGGCGTTGCAGGCGCCGACGGTGATCAACACGTTGTTGCGAAAACCTGAGCGGGCGGCGTTGGCCCAGCGTTTTCATCAGCAACGGGTGGAGCAGTTGTTTTTGCGTTTTGCGCGGATCGGGCGGGATTTTTATGCCGATGAGCAGCGTTGGCTGGATCAACCATTCTGGCAGGCGCGGCGGCAGTGGCCGGATGCCGAGGTGGTGCATGCCGAGGCGGATTTTGTCGCGCTGCGGATCGAGCGGGCGCCGGTGTTGAAGGATGGGTTTGTGGATGAGGCCGAGGTGGTGATCACAGCGGATCAGCCGTTGGGGATCTGGCATGTGCAGGGGGTTGAGTTGGCGCCGTTGGTGCGCAGGTTGCGGACTGAACCGGCCGGGCAGGCGTTGGCGGGGTTGACGGTGGAGCAGGGGAGGATGGTCAGGAGTTGGTTGTTGGGGCAGGGGTTCAAGCCCTGATATTTGTAGCGATTGGTCTGACCTCTTCGCGGGCAAGCCTCGCTCCTACAGGTTTTCGTGCCCTTGTAGGAGCGAGGCTTGCCCGCGAAGGCGGCCTAAAGAACGCTGAAAATCAAAGCTTGATCAACACCGACTTCAACTCGGTGTAATGCTCAATCGCCGCATACC
>NZ_JAHBDB010000070.1:0-21069 GCF_019956105.1 Pseudomonas sp. BF-RE-25 | reverse complement strand
GTGGGGCAGGCACCATTGATGTCGACTGATCCACCGCTATCGCCAGCAAGCCGGCTCCTACAGGGGAGGTGTTATTTGTCCCACGTCGTCGGGCAACCGATGCAGCCTTCCATATTCGCATCTTGAAAATTCGCATAATGCTGGCGCGAGCCGTTGAGGTTTGCCTGTTCCAGGTTGCTTTCACCGAACTTGGCTTCCTGCAGATTGGCATCGCTGAGATTCGCGCCTTTGAGGTCGGCTTTGCTCAGCCAGGTCATTTCCAGGTCGGCCGCCCGCAGGTTGGCGTTATGCAGTTTGGCGCCGGAGAGGCGGGCGAATTGCAGGTAGGCGCCGCTGAGGTTGGCGTCTTGAAACTGCGCACCCTGGGCAAACAAGCCCCAGCCCTGGACCGCCATCAACTTAGCACCGCTGAAGTCGGCCAGGCGCAGGTTGCTTTGTTGCAGGCTGGCGCGGGTCAGGTTGGCGCCTTGCAGTTGGGCTTTTTCCAGGTTGGCGAGGTCGAGGCGGGCGTGACGCAAGTCGGCGTCGCGCAGGTCGGCGCCGCTGAGGTTCATGTTGCGCAGGTCCTGATTGCTCAGGTTGGCGCCTTTGAGATTGGCGCCGGGGCACTGGCTGTGTTCGGCGAGGGTGCATCCGTTGATGATCAGCGGGGCGTCGTCGCCGTCATCCGCGAAAACCGGAAGGGCGGCGAGTAATAACATTAGAGGCAGGTATTTCATGGCAAGGTCTCTGGCTTCCCTTGTGGGAGCGAGCCTGCTCGCGATGGTCGTCAACGATGACGCGGGGTGTCTGGTGCCCCGCGGCGGTCTCAGGTTAATCGCGAGCAGGCTCGCTCCCACAGAGGTGGGTGGGGAGAATTACTTCTGCGCGGTCTGGTTATCCCAGCTCGGAATCTTGAACACCCAGAACGACCCGCCCTGAGCCACCGGTTTGGTCAGCTCGGCCATGTCGCCGCCCCACAACGGCACCGCACCGCCATAGCCGACGGTCACGCCGATGTACTGCTCGCCGTCCTGTTCCCAGGTGATCGGCGGCGAGACGATGCCGCTGCCGGTCTGGAACTTCCACAGCTCCTTGCCGGTTTTCGCGTCGAAGGCCTTGAAGAAACCGTCACCGGTGCCGGTGAACACCAGGTTGCCCTTGGTCGCCAGCACGCCGGCCCACAACGGCAAGTGTTCCTTGTGCTCCCACACCACTTTGCCCGTGGTCGGGTTCATCGCACGCAAGGTGCCGACGTGATCGTCGTACATGCGCTTGATGCGGAAACCCATGCCCAGGTAGGCCGAACCTTTCTTGTAGTTGACCTCTTCGGTCCAGTATTCCTCTTTCCATTGGTTGCCCGGAATGTAGAACAGGCCGGTGTCCTGGCTGTAGGCCATCGGGTTCCAGTTCTTGCCACCGAGGAACGGCGGCGAAACTTCCACCGGTTTGCCTTTGGTTTCGCCCGGCAACGGCTTGGCCGGACGCTGGCCTTCATTCTCGACCGGCCGCCCGGTCTTCAGGTCGATGTGGCTGGCCCAGGTGATGTTGTCGACGAAGGGAAAAGCGTTCTGCAATTTGCCGTTGTTGCGGTCGACCACGTAGAAGAAACCGTTGCGGTCCGCGTGGCCGGTGGCCTTGACCGTTTTGCCGTCCTTGTCCTTGTAGTCGAACAGCACCAGCTCGTTGTTGCCGGAGAAATCCCAGGCATCGTTCGGGGTGTGTTGGTAGAACCATTTCACCTCGCCCGTGCTCGGATCGACGCCGACCTGGCCCGAGGTGTAGAGGCTGTCGTAATCGTGCGGGTTGCCGTCCTTGGAGGTGCGCGCCCAGGTGTTCCAAGGGCCAGGGTTGCCGGCGCCGACGATGATGGTGTTGGTTTCCGCGTCGAAACTGGCGCTCTGCCAAGGGGCGCCGCCGCCGTGGCTCCAGGCTTCGACCTTGCCGGTTTCAGTGGTTGGATCGTTCGGCCAGGACGGCGCCTTGACGTCGCCGGTCGGCGTACTGTCCTTGCCGTTCAAGCGGCCCATGTGGCCTTCGACGAAAGGTCGCATCCACACTTCTTCGCCGGTGTCCGGGTCGCGGGCATAGAGTTGCCCGACCACACCGAACTCATCACCGGAACTGCCATGGATCAACAGCACCTTGCCGCTGGTCTTGTCTTTGATCAGCACCGGGGCGCCGGTCATGGTGTAACCGGCGGCGTGGTCGCCGAATTTTTTGTTCCAGACCACTTTGCCGGTGTTCTTGTCCAGCGCGATCAGTCGCGCGTCGAGGGTGCCGAAGTAGATTTTGTCGCCATAAATCGCCGCGCCACGGTTGACCACATCGCAGCACGGACGAATGTTGTCCGGCAGGCGATGGTTGTAGGTCCACAGGCGCTTGCCGGTCTTGGCATCGAGGGCGAATACCCGCGAGTACGAACCGGTGACGTACACCACGCCGTCACTGACGATGGCCTGGGATTCCTGGCCGCGTTGCTTCTCGTCGCCGAAGGAGTAGGACCAGGCCGGTGTCAGCTTGAACACGTTCTTGTCATTGACCTGGGCCAGCGGGCTCCAGCGCTGTGCGTTGGTGCCCATGCCGTATTGCAGAACGTCCTTGGTGGTCAGGTGATCGTTGGCAATGTCTTCCCAGCTCACGTTGTGCGTTGGTGTGGCAGGCGCGGTTGCAGCTTGGCTGGCCGCGCTCAGGGACAGGCTGCTCACCAGCAAAAAGGCGTGCACGGCGAGGGTCAAAGGGGAAAGGGCGGGTAGCGATCTTATTGTCATGGTTGCAGTTCCCAGTGGAGGTTTTGGCCTGCACAGGGTGGTGCGTCCGACGGGGTGGCGAATACGGAAAAAGTCCCGCTGTTGCCGGGAAGATTTCCCAGGCGGCACCTGATTTGGGTGTGCGTCGCAAGCCCTACTACCAAGGTACTGGGTGGCGACCACCAAAGCAGCATGGGGCTTGCGCGAAGCGCTTCCTAAGATGGCTGCCATAGCCTCTGTAAAGAGGTTTTGCGTGCAATCCTGAGGGCATAACAATGACAACAAAACGCAACGCCTTGCTCGTTGCCGGCCTGCTGGCCGGCTTCATCAGTGCAGGTTCGGTCTGGGCTCACGGCAATGTCGTGCCACAAGCCGTCGAAACCCAGGGACTGACCCCGATCAAGGACGCCGGCGTGCAGCTCGATGGCGATGGATGGGCGGCGGTGAACCCTTACCGCACTTCCCCGGAACACGATAAGGCCGTCGAGATCGGTTCATCGGCCTACAACCAGAACTGCGCGGCCTGTCATGGCCTGGAAGCCAAGTCCGGCGGCATCGCACCTGATTTGCGCATGCTCGATGTCGGCGAGGCCGGTGATGAATGGTTCGTCGAACGGGTGCGCCATGGCGCGGTGCGTGACGGTCGGGTGTACATGCCGAAAATGGCGGACTACCTGAGCCAGGAAGCCCTGTGGGCGGTGCGCACTTACCTGGACAGCGTCCGCGTCGAGGAGTAATGCATGCGCCTGCTCGCGGTGTTGATCAGCGCTGTGTTGCTGTGCTGCCAGACGGTGCAGGCGCAGGTCCGCAGCTATGACGAAATGATCGCTGCCGGGGAGCTGAAAGTGGCGGTCTACAAAGACTTCGCCCCCTACAGTTTCGACAACGCCGGCCAACCCCGTGGCGTCGATGTCGACCTCGCCGAGGCGCTGGCCAAAGCTCTTGGTGTGCGCCTGACGCTGATCTGGGCGCCCGCCGGCGAGAAGCTCGACGACGACCTGCGCGACTACATCTGGCGCGCCAGTCCGTTGCACGATCTGCAACTGGCCGACCTGATGATGCGCGTGCCCTATGACCAGGATTACGCACGCAAGCGCAACGAACTGGGTGAGCTGGAAAACAGCCATGTGGTGATGTTCGGTCCGTATCAGAACGAACAATGGCAAGTCGCCTATGACCGTCGTCGGCTCGAGTCGGTAGGCAGCGTCGCGGTGTTTGAGCATCACCCGATCGGTGTCGAGGTCGATAGCGTGCCGTCGTTCTACCTGACCTCGGTGTTCAACGGCATGCTCGCCGGCAAAACCCATCACTACCCTGGCGTGCCCCAGGCATTCGCAGCGATGAAGGCGGGCGAAGTCGACGCGGTCATGGCCATGCGCGGCGAGATCGACTGGCAGGTTCATGAAGCCGCCGACCCGCAAGTGGCGCTGGCGGAAAACGCCTACCCGAACATGGGCAAGCAACTCTGGGAAATCGGCATGGCCGTGCACGAGAGCAACCGACAATTGGCCTATGCCGTGGAAGAGGCGCTGGAAGCCATGATCCGCGAGGGTTCGGTGAAAGCCATTTATGCCCGTTATGGCCTGCGCTATGACGTCCCGGAGATGTATCAACAGTGAACTGGCGCACGTGTGGTCTGTTGGCCTGTTGGCTACCCTTGGCCGCGCACGCGGCAGATATCCCACCGGGCAAAGACCCGGTGCCGTCGGTGATGTGGGCCTTCTATCACAAGCAGATGCTCGGCGATGCGCCGTTCGTGTTTGATGAGCGGGTCAAGCTGCTGGCGCCGCCGTTCGCCGAAGACGCCCGGCAAGTGCCGCTGGAAATCGATGCCCGGGCGTTCAAGGGCGAGGTGGTGAAAATCCTCGCCTGGGCCGAGCTCAATCCTTTGCCGAAGATTGTCGATTTCCAGCCGCTGGATCGGGTGTTGCCCTGGCTGTCGATCCGCATTCGTGTCGAACAAGCCACGCCGCTGCGCGCGGCCGTCCTGACTCGCGACGGTGTGTGGCATGTCGGCTCGACCCTGATCGATGCGGCGGGTGGCGGATGTACGGCGCCGAGCGTGGTGCGCACCCAGCCGGGCTGGGAAGATCACATTGGCGAAGTGCTTGGCGGACGTTATCCCCGTGGCGAATTCAGCCGCTTGCGTTTGCAGGTGGCGCATCCGATGGATAACGGCATGGTCGGCGGTATCCCGGAATTCTTCATCAACCATGCCGAGCTGCGGGATCAGAACGATCAAGTGCTGGCCCGCCTCGAACTGTTTCCCGCCGTCAGCGAAAACCCCAACCTGGCCTTCGACATCGAAGGGGCAGGGCAGACGCGCCTGTTGCTGCGTGACAACAGCGGCAACGAATTTGATGCGGCCATACCCTGACTCAAAGGAGCGCGTGATGCGCTGGATGCTGCTGTTGTTCATTAGCCTGAGCCTTCCGGCGTTGGCCGAACTCGACTATTCACTCAAGCCCCGGCAGATCGCCGCCGACACCTGGCTGCTGGAAGGCAGCACCGACAATTTTGCCAAGGCCAACGGCGGCAACATCGTCAACACAGCGTTCATCGTCACCGAACGCGGCGTGGTGGTGATCGACACCGGGCCGTCCAGGCGATACGGCGAAGCGATGCGCAAAGCCATTGCCGCGACCACCGACAAACCGGTGATCCAGGTGCTGCTGACCCATCATCATCCCGATCATGTGCTGGGCAATCAGGCCTTCAGCGATGTGCCGATCGGCGCGCTCGCGGGCACCTGCGAGTTGTTGAAGCAGCAGGGCGACGCCATGGCCGAGAACATGTATCGGCTGGTGGGCGACTGGATGCGGGGCACCGAAGTGGTGTTGCCGACCGAGACGCTGACGCCCGGCGTGCGAAATTTTGGGAATCATGATCTGCGCCTGCTGAGCCTGGGTGGGCATACCGGCGCGGATCTGGCTATTCTCGACCAGCAAACCGGCGTGCTGTTTGCCGGGGATCTGGTGTTTTACCAGCGGGCGCTGACCACGCCCAACAGTCCGGGGCTGTCGGTGTGGCTGGCGGACATCGCCACGCTTCAGGGGTTGGCGTGGACGCTCATCGTCCCCGGTCACGGCCCGGTGGCCACGGACGCAAAACCGTTCGAACAAATGCGCGACTACCTTGGCTGGCTCGACCGGTTGATGCGCGAGGGTGCGGCCGACGGCAGCGACATGGCCGAGATGATCCGCAGCCCGATTCCCGAACGTTTCGCCGGGATCAGCCTGAGTCGCTACGAACTGATCCGCAGCGTCAGCCATCTCTATCCGCGATACGAACGCACACAAATGAAACGCGTTGACTCAAACCTGTAGGAGCCAGCTTGCTGGCGATCGGGACGCTGCGGTCTGCCTGATACACCGCGTTGCCTGGATCGCCAGCAAGCCGGCTCCTACGGATTTTGGGTGTGTTCGGGATCGGGGGTAACGCAAACCCTGTAGGAGCCAGCTTGCTGGCGATGGCGATTTCATTGGCGTCATCGCCAGCAAGCTGGCTCCTACAGGGTTGGGGCGTTCAAAAATCCGATTTCAGACCCTGTACTAAGGAACTAGCAATCTCAGCACTGCGGGCAATTGTTGCAAGGGCGGCGGCGCCCAAGAATCTGCACCAGACCGGGAAAATTTCCCGGGTATAACAATAACCGCAGAGGCAGCCGTCATGACCCAACCCGCACGTCGCCAACCCTTCGTCTTGAGCCTGTTGCTCAGTGCCATGCTGTTGTCCGGCACCGCATTGGCCGCCGTCACCGACCAGGACATTCTCCAGGACCCCAAGAACCCGGAGCAGGTCGTCACCAACGGTCTGGGCGTCCAGGGTCAGCGCTACAGCCCGCTCGACACCCTCAACGTCAACAACGTGAAAGACTTGCGGCCGGTCTGGGCCTTCTCCTTCGGCGGTGAAAAACAACGCGGTCAGCAAGCGCAACCGATGATCAAGGACGGCGTGATGTACATGACCGGCTCCTACTCGCGGGTGTTTGCGGTGGATGCGCGCACCGGCAAGAAACTCTGGCAATACGATGCGCGTCTGCCCGATGACATCCGCCCATGCTGTGACGTGATCAACCGGGGCGTGGCGCTGTATGGCGACCTGGTGATTTTCGGCACCCTCGACGCCAAGCTCGTGGCCCTGAACAAAGACACCGGCAAAGTGGTGTGGAGCAAGAAAGTCGCCGACCACAAGGAAGGCTATTCGATCAGCGCCGCGCCGCTGGTGATCAACGGCAAACTGATTACCGGCGTGGCCGGTGGCGAGTTCGGCGTGGTGGGCAAAATCGAAGCCTACGACCCGAAAAACGGTGATCTGTTGTGGACCCGGCCAACCGTCGAGGGCCACATGGGCTACGTCTACAAGGACGGCAAAGCGGTAGAGAACGGCATCTCCGGTGGCGAAGCAGGCAAGACCTGGCCTGGCGATCTGTGGAAAACCGGCGGTGCCGCACCTTGGCTCGGCGGCTACTACGACCCGGAAACCAATCTGCTGCTGTTCGGCACCGGTAACCCGGCGCCGTGGAACTCGCACCTGCGTCCTGGCGACAACCTTTACTCGTCGTCACGCCTGGCGCTGAACCCGGACGACGGCACCATCAAATGGCATTTCCAGAGCACGCCCCACGACGGCTGGGACTATGACGGCGTGAACGAACTGGTGTCGTTCAACTACAGCGAAGGCGGCAAAGAAATCAAAGCCGCCGCGACCGCGGACCGTAACGGCTTCTTCTATGTGCTGGACCGCACCAACGGCAAGTTCATTCGCGGCTTCCCCTTCGTCGACAAGATCACCTGGGCCACTGGCCTCGATAAACAAGGCCGGCCGATCTACAACGAAGCCAGCCGTCCGGGCGCACCGGGCACCGAAGCCAAGGGCAGTTCGGTGTTCGTCGCCCCGGCGTTCCTCGGCGCAAAAAACTGGATGCCGATGGCCTACAACAAGGACACCGGGTTGTTCTACGTACCGTCCAACGAGTGGGGCATGGACATCTGGAACGAAGGCATCGCCTACAAGAAAGGCGCGGCGTTCCTCGGTGCCGGTTTCACCATCAAGCCCTTGAACGAAGACTACATCGGCGTACTGCGCGCCATCGACCCGAAAACCGGCAAGGAAGTCTGGCGTCACAAGAACTTCGCGCCGCTGTGGGGCGGGGTGCTGACCACTAAAGGCAACCTGGTGTTCACCGGCACTCCGGAAGGTTTCCTCCAGGCGTTCAATGCCAAGACCGGCGAGAAAGTCTGGGAATTCCAGACCGGCTCCGGCGTACTCGGCTCGCCCGTGACCTGGGAAATGGACGGCGAGCAGTACGTTTCCGTGCTGTCCGGTTGGGGCGGCGCGGTTCCGCTGTGGGGCGGCGAAGTGGCCAAGCGCGTGAAGGACTTCAACCAGGGCGGCATGCTCTGGACCTTCAAGTTGCCGAAAGACCTGGTGGCCAAACACTAACCCCGCCACACCCCTGTAGGAGCGAGCTTGCTCGCGATGAACCTGAGGCCGACGCGGGGCACCAGACACCCCGCGTTATCGTTGACGACCATCGCGAGCAAGCTCGCTCCTACAGGGGAATGCGTGAAACCTACTACCAAATAACGAGAGCCCCCCTGCCAACGGCGCATTCGTCTGGCACGCGGGGCTCTCTACTATCGGTTCATCGCCTGTTTGCCCGACAGGCATCGACCCAGACAGAGGCCCATCATGATCTACGCACAACCCGGAACACCCGGCGCCGTCGTTTCCTTCAAACCGCGCTACGGCAACTTCATCGGCGGCGAGTTCGTCGCACCGGTCAATGGCGAGTACTTCACCAACACCTCGCCGGTAACCGGTGAAGTGATCGCCGAGTTCCCGCGCTCCAGCGCCGCCGACATCGAAAGGGCGCTCGACGCCGCCCACGCCGCTGCCGATGCCTGGGGCAAAACCTCGGCGCAGGACCGCTCGCTGGTGCTGTTGAAAATCGCCGATCGCATTGAACAAAACCTCGAAATACTCGCCGTCACCGAAACCTGGGACAACGGCAAGGCCGTGCGCGAAACCCTCAACGCCGACGTGCCGCTGGCCGCCGACCACTTCCGTTACTTCGCCGGTTGCATCCGCGCACAGGAAGGTGGCGCCGCCGAAATCAACGAGCTGACCACCGCCTATCATTTTCACGAGCCATTGGGCGTGGTCGGGCAGATCATCCCGTGGAACTTCCCGCTGCTGATGGCCGCGTGGAAACTCGCCCCGGCCCTGGCGGCCGGCAACTGCATCGTGCTCAAGCCTGCCGAGCAGACACCGCTGTCGATCATGGTCTTCGCCGAACTGATCGCCGACTTGCTGCCGGCCGGCGTGCTCAACATCGTGCAAGGTTTCGGTCGCGAAGCCGGTGAGGCACTGGCCACCAGCAAACGTATCGCCAAGATCGCCTTCACCGGCTCCACTCCGGTGGGCGCGCACATCATGCATTGCGCCGCCGAGAACATTATTCCGAGCACCGTCGAACTGGGCGGCAAGTCGCCGAACATCTTCTTCGAAGACATCATGAACGCCGAGCCACAGTTCATCGAGAAAGCCGCCGAAGGTCTGGTGCTCGCCTTCTTCAACCAGGGCGAAGTCTGCACCTGCCCGTCGCGTGCGCTGGTGCAAGAGTCGATCTACGAACCGTTCATGGCCGAGGTGATGAAGAAGATCGTCAAGATCAAACGCGGCAACCCGCTGGACACCGACACCATGGTCGGCGCCCAGGCGTCCGAGCAGCAATACGACAAGATTCTCTCGTACCTGAAAATTGCCCAGGAGGAGGGCGCCGAGCTGCTCACCGGTGGTGCGGCGGAACGTCTTGAAGGCGACTTGTCGAGCGGCTATTACATCCAGCCGACCTTGCTCAAGGGCCACAACAAGATGCGCGTGTTCCAGGAAGAAATCTTCGGCCCGGTGGTGGGCATCACCACGTTCAAGGACGAAGCCGAAGCCCTGGCGATTGCCAACGACAGCGAGTTCGGCCTCGGTGCCGGCCTGTGGACCCGCGACATCAACCGCGCGTACCGCATGGGCCGGGCGATCAAGGCCGGGCGCGTCTGGACCAACTGCTACCACCTGTACCCGGCGCATGCCGCGTTCGGTGGCTACAAGAAATCCGGTGTCGGCCGTGAGAACCACAAGATGATGCTCGACCATTATCAGCAGACCAAAAACCTGCTGGTGAGCTACGACATCAATCCGCTGGGGTTCTTCTAACCCCCGCAAAATCACCACAATCCCCCTGTGGGAGCGAGCCTGCTCGCGATGAGGCCATTACATTCAACATTGATGTTGACTGTAACGCCGCCATCGCGAGCAGGCTCGCTCCCACATTGGATTTTTGTGTGCCTGACGACCGCGCCATACCCCCTACCAACGCACCCCACAACCTCCTTCGAAAGTAGCATTCGGGCGCCTGCCGCCCCGTGCATTAATGGCTTTACCGGAATCGTCCGGCACAAGAAGAGGAATGACCCATGTGGACTAAACCCGCGTTTACCGATCTGCGCATTGGCTTCGAAGTGACGATGTATTTCGCCAACCGCTGATCGTCCACCCGGCCAGCCGCTGCGTTGGCCGGGCCTGCCTTCTGGAGCATCGCCCATGCACATTCGCGTTCTCGGTTCCGCCGCTGGCGGTGGTTTTCCGCAGTGGAACTGCAACTGTCGTCAGTGCGCCGGTATGCGCAATGGCAGCCTGCGTGCGCAACGTCGCACGCAATCTTCCATTGCCCTGAGCGACAACGGTGTGGACTGGGTGCTGTGCAATGCCTCCCCGGATATCCGCGCGCAACTCGAGAGTTTCGCGCCGCTGCAACCGGCACGGCGCTTGCGCGACACGGCCATTGCCGGCGTGGTCCTGATGGACAGCCAGATCGACCATTGCACCGGCCTGTTGAGCCTGCGCGAAGGCTGCCCGCATTCGGTGTGGTGCACCGAGCGGGTTCATGAAGACCTGAGCAGCGGCTTTCCATTGTTCACCATGCTCAAGCACTGGAATGGCGGTTTGCAGTGGCAACCGATCGGACTCGATCGCCAGCCATTCAGCATCGCGGCTTGCGAGCATTTGCAGTTTCGGGGCATTCCGCTGGTCAGCAATGCACCGCCGTATTCGCCTAACCGCGGCAATCCGCAACCGGGTGACACCATTGGCCTGTTTATCGAAGACCGGCGTACGGGCGCTTCGTTGTTCTATGCGCCGGGCCTCGGGCAAATCGATGACGAGGTGTTGAGCTGGATGCAGCGTGCCGATTGCCTGTTGCTGGATGGCACGTTGTGGCGCGATGACGAAATGCGCGTCTGTGAAGTCGGCCAGAGCCTGGGCAGCGAGATGGGGCATCTGCCGCAGAGTGGGGCAGGCGGGATGCTGGAGGTGTTGGAGTGTTTTATTCGTCAGCGCAAGGTGCTGATCCACATTAACAACACCAACCCGATCCTCGACGAAGACTCGGCTGAGCGGGCGTTGCTGGAGCGGCGGGGGATCGAGGTGGCCTATGACGGCATGGACATTGTGCTGTAGCGGATGACGCCTTCGCGGGCAAGCCTCGCTCCTACAGGTACAGCGCGGTCCTTGTAGGAGCGAGGCTTGCCCGCGAAGGCGCCAGACCAGACACCGCAAATCCTCCAGGAGACCTGCAATGACTGATACAGCGATGAACCCCACTGAATTCGAACAGGCCCTGCGCGCCAAAGGCGCGTACTACCACATCCATCACCCGTTCCACCAAGCCATGTACGCCGGTCGCGCCAGTCGCGAGCAGATTCAAGGCTGGGTCGCCAACCGCTTCTACTACCAGATCAACATTCCGCTCAAGGACGCCGCCATCCTCGCCAACTGCCCGGACCGCGACGTGCGCCGCGAATGGCTGCAACGGATTCTCGACCACGACGGTGTGCCTGGCAGCGAAGGCGGTATCGAAGCCTGGTTGCGCCTCGGTGAAGCAGTGGGCCTGGATCGTGAGCAGATTCTGTCCCAGGAACTGGTGTTGCCCGGTGTACGTTTCGCCGTGGACGCCTACGTCAATTTTGCCCGGCGCGCCTGCTGGCAGGAAGCGGCCAGCAGTTCGCTGACCGAACTGTTCGCTCCGCAGATCCACCAGTCGCGGCTCGACGCCTGGCCAGCGCATTACCCGTGGATCGACGTCGCCGGTTACGACTATTTCCGCACGCGCCTGAGTCAGGCGCGGCGCGACGTCGAGCACGGTTTGCGCATTACCCTGGCGCACTACGTCACTGTCGAAGCCCAGCAACGGATGCTGGAAATCCTCCAGTTCAAGCTCGACGTGCTGTGGAGCATGCTCGACGCCATGAGCATGGCCTACGAGCTGGAACGCCCGCCGTATCACACGGTGACCACTGAACGCGTCTGGCATCGGGGGATCGCCTTGTGAGCCCGATCAATCGTGCGCAGTCACCGGCGTTGCGCCGGGGTTTTCGCCTGCAGTGGGAACCTCGTCAGGACTGCCATGTGCTGCTGTACCCCGAAGGCATGATCAAACTCAACGCCAGTGCCGGGCAGATTCTCGACCTGCTGGACGGTCAACGCAGTGTGGCGGCGATCATTGATTTGCTCTCCGCGAGTTTTCCCGGTGTGCCGGGGATCGACGAGGATGTGCTGGCGTTTCTGGAGGTGGCCCATGCTCAATTCTGGATCGAATGATGCGCCGCCGGGGCCACCGCTGTGGCTGCTGGCGGAGCTGACTTATCGCTGCCCGTTGCAATGCCCCTATTGCTCAAATCCACTGGATTTCGCCCAGCAAGGCGCAGAGCTGAGCACTGACGAATGGATTCGCGTGTTCCGCGAGGCGCGCGCGATGGGCGCTGCGCAACTGGGGTTTTCCGGTGGTGAACCGTTGGTGCGCCAGGACCTGGCGGAGCTGATCAAAGCCGCACGGGACATGGGTTACTACACCAACCTGATCACCTCGGGCATCGGCCTGACCGAGCAGAAAGTCCATGATTTCAAGGTCGCCGGGCTCGACCATATCCAGATCAGCTTCCAGGCGGCCGACGAAGCGGTCAACAACATGCTCGCCGGCTCGCGCAAGGCGTTCGCGCAGAAACTCGCCATGGCCCGTGCGGTGAAAGCCCAGGGTTATCCGATGGTGCTGAATTTCGTCACCCATCGGCACAACATCGACCGCATCGACCGCATCATCGACTTGTGTCTGGAGCTTGAAGCGGATTTTGTCGAGCTCGCCACGTGTCAGTTTTATGGGTGGGCCGAGCTCAATCGCGTGGGCCTGTTGCCGACCCGCGAGCAATTGCAGCGCGCCGAACGCATCACCAATGAATATCGCGAACGGCTTGAGGCGCAGGGGCATCCGTGCAAGTTGATCTTCGTCACCCCGGATTACTACGAAGAACGCCCCAAGACCTGCATGAACGGCTGGGCCAACCTGTTTCTCGACATCACCCCGGACGGCACGGCGCTGCCCTGTCATAGCGCCCGGCAATTGCCGGTGACATTCCCCAATGTGCGCGAACACAGCATCGAGCACATCTGGAACGACTCCTTCGGTTTCAACCGCTTCCGTGGCGACGACTGGATGAAGGAACCGTGCCGTTCCTGCGATGAAAAACACAAGGACCTGGGAGGCTGCCGCTGCCAGGCGTTCATGCTGACCGGCGATGCCGCCAATGCCGACCCGGTGTGCAGCAAGTCACCGCACCATGGCGTGATCCTCAAGGCTCGCGAGGAGGCCGCTGCGCCGGGGCAGGGCATGGAACATTTGACCTTGCGCAATGAGAAGGCCTCCCGCTTGATCTATCGCGGATAGATCAAACACCGCAAATCCCCTGTAGGAGCGAGCCTGCTCGCGATGGTGTGTCAGCAAAATAAGTGTCGACTGACACACCATCGCGAGCAGGCTCGCTCCCACAGGGGAATCAACGTTGATCTTTGGTCTGATTGCATTCACAGCCGGATGGGTTAGTGTGGTTCTTACCTTCCAAAACAATAAAAACAGGCTTTCCAATGAGCCAGAGTCTCAGCCAGCTGCGTAAATTCGTTTCGCCTGAAATCATCTTCGGTGCCGGTTGCCGGCACAACGTCGGCAACTATGCCAAGACCTTTGGCGCGCGCAAGGTCCTGGTGGTCAGCGATCCCGGCGTCATTGCCGCCGGTTGGGTTGCCGATGTCGAGGCCAGCCTGCAGGCCCAGGGCATCGATTACTTTTTGTATAGCGACGTTTCGCCCAACCCGCGTGTCGAGGAAGTCATGCTCGGTGCCGAGTTGTACCGGGAAAACCATTGCGACGTGATCGTCGCCGTCGGTGGCGGCAGCCCGATGGATTGCGGCAAGGGCATCGGCATTGTCGTCGCTCACGGGCGCAGCATCCTCGAGTTCGAAGGAGTGGACACCATCAGCGTGCCCAGCCCGCCACTGATCCTGATCCCGACCACCGCCGGCACCTCGGCGGACGTCTCGCAATTCGTGATCATCTCCAACCAGCAAGAACGCATGAAATTCTCCATCGTCAGTAAAGCGGTGGTGCCGGACGTGTCGCTGATCGACCCGGAAACCACCCTGAGCATGGACCCGTTCCTGTCGGCCTGTACCGGCATCGACGCGTTGGTGCATGCCATCGAAGCCTTCGTTTCTACGGGGCACGGGCCACTGACCGACCCCCACGCGCTGGAAGCCATGCGCCTGATCAACGGCAACCTGGTGCAGATGATCGCCAACCCGACGGACATCGCCCTGCGCGAGAAAATCATGCTCGGCAGCATGCAGGCCGGGCTTGCGTTTTCCAATGCGATCCTCGGCGCAGTGCACGCCATGTCTCACAGCCTCGGTGGCTTCCTCGATTTGCCCCATGGCCTGTGCAACGCGGTGTTGGTGGAGCACGTGGTGGCCTTCAATTACAGCTCTGCGCCGGAACGCTTCAAGGTGATTGCCGAGACGTTCGGCATCGATTGCCGTGGCCTCAATCACCGGCAGATCTGCGGGCGGCTGGTTGAACATCTGATCGCGTTGAAACACGCCATCGGCTTTCACGAAACCCTCGGCTTGCACGGCGTCAGCACGGCGGACATTCCATTCCTGTCGCAACATGCCATGCACGACCCGTGCATCCTGACCAACCCGCGTGAATCCAGTCAGCGTGATGTCGAGGTCGTCTATGGCGAAGCCCTCTGACGAGCAACAGGCGGCGCTGGCCGGCTTGCTCGGATTGGGCAGCCATTCGGCGCGCAAGAGCCATTACCCGGAACTGGCCGCCCGCCTGGAAGACCTGGAAACCGAGCGCAATCGCTACAAGTGGTTGTTCGAGCACGCGGTCTACGGGATTTTCCAGGCCAGCCTCGACGGCGGCATGCGTGCCGCCAACACGGCGCTGGCACGCATGCTCGGCTATCAGGACCCGCAAGACGTGATGTTTTCCAAGGCCGACCTGGCCAGCCAGCTGTTCGTCGGCGGTGAGCAGGAGCTGGAAAACATCGGCGAGATCCTTCGGCATCAAGGCAGCCTTCACGGCTACGAAACCCAGTTGCGCCGCCAGGACGGCAGCAGCGTCGATGTGCTGATGAACCTGTTGCTCAGGCCCGATAAGGAACAGCTGGTGGAAGGTTTTGTCGCTGACATCACCGAACGCAAACAGGCCCAGCAACGGTTGCAACAGCTCAATGACGAACTGGAACAACGCGTCACCGCGCGCACCGACGAATTGCTTGAAGCCAACCGCAACCTGCAGCAACAGATCACCCAGCGCAAACAGATCGCCGAGGCCTTGCGCGATGCCCGTGATGCCGCCGAGGCCGCCAATCGCAGCAAGGACAAATACCTCGCCGCCGCCAGTCATGACCTGCTGCAACCGCTCAACGCCGCGCGTTTGCTGATTTCGACCTTGCGTGAGCGCAAACTGCCGGACGTCGAGCAGGTGCTGGTCGAACGCACGCATCAGGCCCTGGAAGGGGCGGAAGATTTACTCACTGATTTGCTGGACATCTCCCGGCTCGATCAAGCGGCGGTCAAACCGGATGTCGCGTTGTACCGCCTCGATGAATTGCTCGGGCCGCTGGTGTCGGAATTCCAGTCAGTGGCCGATGCGGCCGGGCTGCGCTTGCGCGTGCACATGGGCGATTACGCCATTCGCACCGACCTGCGCCTGATGACGCGCATCCTGCGCAACTTCCTCAGCAACGCCTGTCGCTATACCGACGAGGGCAGCATCCTGCTCGGCGCCCGGCGTCGCGGTGACAGGCTGCGTCTGGAAGTCTGGGACACCGGGCGCGGGATCCCGGCGGATCGCCTCGACTCGATCTTCCTTGAGTTCAATCAACTGGACGTCGGCCGTGCCGCCGACCGCAAAGGTGTGGGGCTGGGGTTGGCGATCGTCGAGCGCATCGCCAAGATTCTCGACTACCGGGTCCAGGTGCATTCGCTGCCGGGACGCGGCTCGATGTTCAGCATTGAGGTGCCGATTTCCCGTGAGGTTCCGTTACCCATCAGCCTCGCGGCGCCCCAGCCGGGTACCGGCAATCCGCTGCCGGGCCGGCGTTTGCTGGTGCTGGACAATGAGGTCAGCATTCTGCAAAGCATGAGCGCGCTGCTCGGGCAATGGGGCTGCGAAGTGGTCATCGCCACCGACGAAGCCTCGGCGCTGGCCGCGTTGCAGGGCCACGCGCCGGAGCTGATTCTGGCGGACTACCACCTTGATCATGGGGTGGTGGGGTGCGAGGTGGTCCGGCATTTGCGCGAGCATTTCAGCCAGACGATTCCGGCGGTGATCATCACTGCCGACCGCACCGATCAGTGCCGCCGCTCCTTGCAGCGATTGGATGCGCCGTTGCTGAACAAACCGGTGAAACCCGGCAAGTTGCGTGCGGTGCTGAGTCAGCTGTTGGGGTAGGCGCGGTATTGCAGGCTGAAACCCAGCTCGGCGGATTGACCTTGTTCGAGCAACACCAGCCCCGGCCGACCGGGCAAGTGGTGCGCATTGACTGGATGGCTCACCGGTTCGATGCAGAAAAACCCCAGGTCCACCGGGCAGTAGAGCAGGTAGTAATCGCTGCCGCTGGCCTGGCATTCCAGTTCATAACCGAGGTCGGGTTGCTGGATCAGGCAATGGCCATCCCATTGGCAGAAACCGTTGTCGACCAGCGTGTCGGGCAGGGCCTTGAGCTGGCGAAAATCCCACTCGGCAGGCAAAGGACCGAGTCGAGTCGGCAGTTTCGAGGCGTCGCACCACCACACCTGCTCAGCCTTGGCCTGTAACCGAGTGCCGGCGGTACGCGGCAAGTACGGATGCAGCCCCAAACCATGCCACGCGGCGCGTTCAGCCAGATGCGTGACGTGCAACTCAATGCTCAGTTTGCCCTGGCTCAAATGAAAACGCTGCCGGGCGCGATAGGCGAACGGCCTGGTGCTGTCGAGTTGCAGGACGACTTCATCACGCGCCTGCGAAACCACCTGCCACGGTTGTTGCCAGGCGCTGCCGTGAATCGGCAGGGGATCGGTGAGGCTGTTGGGCTCGAGCGCGAGCCAGCCGTCCGGGCGATCGAAACCACCGTCGGAAATGCGGTTGGACCATGGCACCAGCGGAAAACAGCCGAGTTTGCCCGGCAGACCGGTGTTCAGCGCGTGCGCGTCACTGTGGCGCAACAGCGGCTGACCCGAACTGTTCACGGTCCAGTTGACGATGCTGCCACCGGTTTCGGGGGCGAGGGTAAGGTGGGTGAATTCGTCTTCGAGTTCGAGCAGTGTTGGCGTCATGGTGACCTGCGAAATCAATGAATGCTTGGACTATCCGTAGGAGCCAGGCTTGCCGGCGAAGGCGTCCTTGAGATCGCCTTCGCCGGCAAGCCTGGCTCCTACAGGTACAGCGTTGTCTGGCGAATTCGATCAGTGGCTGAAAAGGGGTTCCGGCAAACCTTTAACGCCCGGATCAAGGGCGAACACACCGCCCGCCAGTGACTGTTCGTCATGGTCGTCGCCGGGGCGGATCGAGGTCACGAACAGGGTGTCCAGTCGACTGCCGCCGAAGGCGCACATGGTCGGCTTTTTCACCGGTACGGTGAGGGAGCGGTCCAGGCGTCCGTCGGGGGTGAAACGGTGAATCAGCCCGGCATCGTTGGCGCAAATCCAATAGCAGCCGTCGGCATCCACGGCAGCGCCATCGGGGCGACCGCAGAAGTGATTCATGTCGACGAACAGCCGACGGTTTGTCGGCGTGCCGCTGTCGATGTCGTAATCGAAGGCCCAGATTTGCTGGGCCGAGGGATGCGAGTCAGACAGGTACATCGTGCGCCCGTCCGGGCTGAAGCCCAGGCCGTTGGGGACGATGAATCCTGAAAGTAGCGCGTTGAGCGGCCCGCGCTGGCCGTCGGCGTAGCGATACAGCGCACCGTCGGCCGCGCTGGCGCCCATGTTCAACACCATGCTGCCGGCCCAAAAACGCCCCTGACGGTCGCAGCGACCATCGTTGAGACGCATGTCGGTGCGCGGGTGATCGACGTGGGCCAGCAACTCACTGTCGAGGCTGCCGTCATTGTGCGGCTGGAGGCGGAAGAATCCGCTTTCCATCCCGGCGACCCAACTGCCATCGCGGTGACGCGCGATGCAGGCGAGCATCTCCGGCGCCGTCCAGGCCTCGACATGCCCGGTTTCGGCGCTCCAGCGTTGCAGGCCCCCGGCGGGAATATCGACCCAGTACAGGGCGTTTTCTTCCGGGACCCAGACCGGGCTTTCACCGACCGTGTTGCGGGCATCGACAATCAATTCGGCTTGCATGGCAACTCATTCCCTGGGTTTTTGTTGTGGGGATCAAGTGAACAGCGCTGACTCAATCGCCGAACGGACCGGACGCGACAAACGCGCCACCCTGGTAAACCATCGCCGGGTCATCAGCGGCCGGCATCGGCTGGGCGTCGATTTTTGCACGGAACACTTCAGAGGTGTCCTGCGGTACATAACCCAGCGCGGTGGCGTAGCGGTTGTCCCACCAGAGATTTTTGTTGTCGGAAGCGCCATAGACCACGGTGTGGCCAACGTTCGGCGCGTACAGGGAGCGTTCGATCAATTGGGTCAGGTCGCCGAAGCTCAGCCAGGTGCTCATCATTCGACGGTTTAGCGGCTCCGGGAACGACGAGCCGATACGGATGCTGACGGTCTCGATGCCGTAGCGATCGAAGTAGAAGCTGGCCGTGTCTTCGCCGTAGGACTTGGACAAACCGTAGTAGCTGTCCGGGCGGCGAGGGGATCGGCCGTCAATCACTTCATCCTGTTTGTAGAAACCGATGACGTGGTTGGAACTGGCGAAAATCACCCGCTTGACGCCATGACGGCGCGCCGCTTCGTAGATGTGGAACACGCCGCAGATGTTGGCGCCGAGGATGTCTTCGAACGAATGCTCTGTCGACACACCGCCGAAGTGCAGGATCGCATCCACGCCTTCGACCAGGTGATGCACGGCTTGCTTGTCCGCGAGGTCGCAAGTCACGACTTCTTCGCGGTCATCAATGGCGGGGGCGATGTCGGCGATGTCCGACAGGCGAATGACTTTGGCGTAAGGGCGCAGGCGTTCGCGCAGCACTTTACCGAGGCCACCGGCGGCACCGGTCAGCAGCAGGCGATTGAAAGGGGCTTGGGAAGTGGTGGTCATGGAAGTTCCTGGGCGCGAAATTATTGTTGTTGAGTTCGTTGTAGGTTGTCGTACGACTGTGCCGAAGTATCGTTAGGGTTTCCGGGTCTTGTCAACGCAACTTTGGTCAAAAAAGACGGAGGGTTACCTGGCAAGAACGCTATCCCCTGTAGGAGCGAAGCTTGCTCGCGAAGGACTTCAGGGCAACGCGTTTATCCAGAAAACATGCGTTATCGTTGACGTCTTTCGCGAGCAAGCTTCGCTCCTACAGGTCAGTAGCGCGTATTACAACAACGAAATCGGATAGTTGATGATAATGCGGTTTTCATCGAACTCGTTGTTGCTGAAGTCTTTGCGAATGCTCGCGTTGCGCCATTTTACGTTGAGGTTCTTCAGCACGCCGCTCTGTATGGTGTAGGCCAGTTCCGATTCGCGGCCCCATTCCTTGCCGTCGGTGATAGCGCCGGTGTGCACGTTATCGCCGCTGATGTAGCGGTTCATCATCGTCAGGCCGGGAATGCCCAGGGCGACGAAGTTGTAGTCATGACGCAGTTGCCAGGATTTTTCCCTGGCGTTGTCGTAGCTGGAGTTGTAGCTGTCGTTGGCCAGGGTGCCGCCGCTGGTGCCGTTGACGCGCATCCAGGCATTGTCACCGGTGAGCTTTTGGAGGCCGACGTAAAAGGTGTTGCCGCCGTATTTGGCAGACAACATGGCGAACGTGGTTTTGTTGTCCAGATCACCGGCCAGGGCACTGCCATCTTCCTTGCCGTTGAAGAAACCGAGGTTGGCGCCGAGGGTCCAGTCGCCGATGGGTTGGCTGTGGCTCAGGTTGAAATACTGCTGCTGATAAATGTCGCTGAGTTCCGCGTACCAGACGCCGACCTGCGTGCGCTTCTCGTTGAACAGGTATTCACCACCACCAAAGTTGAAACGGTCCGAGGTGAACGCCGCTTTGCCGTTCATGGACATATCTTCCATGCTCGCATCGTTGCGCGGGCTGTTCTGGCGGAACTGGCCGCCGTAGAGCGTCAGGCCGCTGATTTCGGTAGAGGTCACCTGGCCACCGCGGAAGGTTTGCGGCAGGGAGCGGCCGTCATCCGAGCGCAGGATTGGCAGTATCGGCATCCATTCGCCGACCTTCAATTCGGTTTTCGAGATTTTGCCTTTGAGCGCCACCCCCATCCGGCCGAAGTTGTCGGCAGGGCGGCCGTCATCGTGGATCGGCAGCAGTTGCGTACCGCCGGTGCCTTTGCCGCCATCGAGCTTCTGCGAGTACAGGCCCAGCACATCCACACCAAAACCGACCGGGCCTGGGGTGAATCCTGACTTGGCGTCGAGGATGAAGTTTTGCGTCCACTCTTCGGCCTTGCCTTGTGGGTAGGTCGGGTTGGTGAAGTTGCGGTTGATGTAGAAGTTGCGCAGGTTCAGCGTGGCCTTGGCGTCATCGACGAAACCTTCGGCGTGGCCGATCACAGGCATGGCGAGTACGGCCAGGCTGCTGCAACTGATCAGGCTCAGGGTATGCCGGCGTGCGAAGACAGGGCGAGAAGTGCGGATGGAGGAATTGCGGGCGAGTTTGCTCACTGTGACGTTCCCTGGGTATTTGTTGTTTTTATTTTTGTCATACGTCGTCGTACAACATCGAGGCGATTATTTGCGAGTGTTTCAGGGTATGTCAATCAGAAGTTATACGATGACTCGAATGGCCCCACACGATCCCTGTAGGAGCCGGCTTGCCGGCGATGGCGATCTCAAGTACGC
>NZ_JAHBDB010000069.1:0-21096 GCF_019956105.1 Pseudomonas sp. BF-RE-25 | reverse complement strand
GTGGCGGTAGTCGCCCCCTCGAGAGGCCGAGTGGAGGTTCTGCGCAGTGGGCAACCCGGCATGGATGCCGGGTTAGCCGCCCCCGGCCAGGGATGGCCGATGGCGGCGGGCCCACGGAGCAGGACCGGAGCGAGGGCATGCCGAGCCTAGGCGAGGCACCGAACGAAAGGGGCAAGAGCGCTTTGGTTACTTTCGCGCTTTTCGAAAGTGACTCGCCGTAAGGGCGAAACCAATAGCCGCCATGACCACAACAACGGATATATACGCTTAAGTACGCATCCCCCGCCCACTAACCAACAACCGCGCACACCCGATATACAACACCACCGTCGCCACCAGCATGAACGTAATCGCCACACTGATCCTGATGTCCGAAACACCGAGGATGCCATAGCGAAACGCATTGACCATATGCAAAACAGGGTTTGCCAACGACACCGTCTGCCAAAACGGCGGCAACAACGAGATCGAGTAAAACACCCCGCCCAAATAGGTCAGCGGCGTCAGCACAAACGTCGGAATGATCGAGATGTCATCAAAGTTGCGCGCAAACACCGCGTTGATGAAACCCAGCAACGAGAAGATCGTCGCCGTCAGCACCACCACCAGAATGGTCACGCCCAGGTGATGCACCTGCAACTTGGTAAAGAACAGCGACAGCAACGTCACAATGAGCCCGACCATCAACCCGCGCAGCACGCCGCCCAGGGTGTAACCGATCAGAATCGTGTGCGGCGACACCGGCGACACCATCAGTTCCTCGATGGAACGCTGGAACTTGCTGCCGAAGAAACTCGACACCACGTTGCCGTAGGAGTTGGTGATCACCGACATCATGATCAGCCCCGGCACGATGTATTCCATATAGGTGAAACCACCCATGTCACCGATTTGCCGGCCGATCAGATTGCCGAAGATCACGAAGTACAAAACCATGGTGATCGCTGGCGGCAGCAGCGTTTGCGGCCAGATCCGGGTGAAGCGTTTGACCTCGCGATAAACGATGGTATTGAGCGCGACAAGATTGGGCTGCAGCTCGGAACTCATACCGCCACCTTCGACAGATTTTTCTCCACCAGGGACACGAACAACTCCTCGAGGCGATTGGTTTTGTTACGCAGGCTCAGCACTTCGATGTTCTGCTGCGCCAGTTGAGTGAACAGCGCGGTGATGCCCATGGACTTGTCGACCTGGACTTCAAGGGTATGGCCGTCGAGCAAACGGGTCGGGTAACCCAGCAACTGCGGCGCAACGCTCAGCATGTTTTTCGTGTCGAGCAGGAAGGTTTCCACATGCAGCTGGCCAAGCAGCTGTTTCATGCTGGTGTTCTCGACGATCGTACCGTGGTCGATGATGCCGATGTTGCGGCACAACTGCTCAGCCTCTTCCAGATAGTGCGTGGTGAGGATGATGGTGATGCCTTTCTGATTCAGCTCGGTGAGGAACGTCCACATTGAACGACGCAGCTCGATATCGACCCCCGCCGTCGGTTCGTCGAGGATCAGCAGGCGCGGTTCGTGAACCAGCGCGCGGGCGATCATCAAGCGACGCTTCATGCCACCGGACAGCGAGCGCGACGGTACATCGCGCTTGTCCCACAAACCGAGTTGGGTCAGGTATTGCTCGGCGCGTTCCTTGGCGATTTTCGGCGGGATGCCGTAATAACCGGCCTGGGTCACGACGATGTCGAAGGTTTTTTCGAACTGGTTGAAGTTGAACTCCTGGGGCACCACGCCGATGGAGCGCTTGAGCTGCGCAGGATTCTTGTCCAGGTCGTTGCCGAAGATATTCACTGTGCCGCTGGTTTTGTTCACCAGGGTCGAGAGAATGCCGATGGTCGTGGATTTGCCGGCGCCGTTAGGGCCGAGCAAGGCGAAAAAGTCACCTTCGGCGACGTCCAGATCGATACCACTCAGGGCCTGGAAACCGTTGCCGTAGGTTTTGGTTAGCTGCCGGATGGACAGAGCGGAACTCATATCGGATTTACGCACCAAGAAGGGAAGAAAGGGATCAATAAGGGCGGGCGGCGAGCATTGCAACCGCGGCGCATGAGCGCAATGGTGCTTGTCGCCGCCACACAAGTACAGTCAAGTGTGTCGATAGTGAGTATTAAGTCAACGCGGTCATGACGGCTTTCTTGTACGCCGCACGCTGCTTCAGCCGTGCATACCAGGCTTCCAGATGTGGCTGTGGGGCACGCTCGATTGGCATCTCGAACCAGGCATAAATGAAGCTGCCGAGGGGAATGTCGCCCATGCCGATTTCATCGCCGGACAAGTACGGTTTGGCCGCCAGAGCCTGATCGGCCATTGCCAGCAAGCCATTGCACTCTTTGATTGCGGCGTTGATGGCGGGCCAGTCCTGCTGGTCTGCCGGTGTGCGCAAGACGCCCCAGAACACGGTGCGGAACGGCCCGGCAAAACTTGAAGTGGTCCAGTCCATCCATTTGTCGGCAGTGGCGCGGGCTTTCAGGTCCGAGGGATACCAGGCGGTGTCGTTGGCGTGGCGAGCCATCAGGTAACGCACGATGGCATTGGATTCCCACAGCACGAAGCCGTCGTCTTCAATCACCGGAACGCGACCGTTGGGATTCATCGCACGATACTCGGGCGTATCGACCACACCAAAGGCGCCGCCTGCATCGATGGCTTCATAGGCCAGGCCCAGTTCTTCGGCGGCCCACAAAGGTTTTCTGACATTCGACGAATTTTTCCGACCCCAGATCTTCAGCATGACCGCCTCTTGATAGATGAATGCGCAGGCAGCATACGCCGGATCAGCCGCGACTCAAATCGCTCTGCATGTCCCCCAACAGCTGCGGCAACTGTTCGCTGAACAAGTGCGGATAGCACTTTTCCAGGTGTTCGAAAAAGAACGCCTCCGGCACATCGGTGAACTGACCGTGATCAATCAGGTACTCCATTAATTTCTCGCCGTCACGATTGAACGGGTGGAAAACGCTGTCGTTGATCCCGTCGAATTCCAGCGGCGCAACGTTGAACATTTCGCAGAGTTTCTGGTTGAACGCCGGCGTGGCTTTGACCCAGCGATCGTTCAGGTACAGCTCTGTATAACCATGCATGGCGAACACGTCACTCTTGAGCAATTCCAGCAAACGCGGGGTCGACAAGTGATTGCGCACATCGGCCAGGCCGATCCGCGCGGGAATCCCGCAATGCCGCGCCGCACCAGCGAGCAGCGTGGCCTTGGGCACGCAATAACTTTCGCCGGTCGCCAGCGCATAACTGCCGCGCAAGGTCTCTGGATCGCGGCTGAACGTGTAAGGGTTGTAACGCACGGCCTCGCGCACCGCGTAATAGAGATTGATCGCCTGCTCGAGCGGGTCGCGGTTACTGCCGCGATGTTTTTCGGCGAACTCCACCACCGACGGGTGGTCACTATCGATGAAGCGGCCGGGACGCAGATACTCGTGCATGAGGACAATCTCCTGGGGAAGCCACGAGTCTAGCGACAGGTTCAGCACAGAGATAACGACGTTTCGGCCAAACATGGACGCTTTGCCGCCCGCCCGGCGAACGATTTGCCCGGCCCGATGCCAATCGGTCCTACAAAACTCATCGAAGGTTTCCCACGATTTCAATCACCTCGCTCTGACCACCCTGTTTTGCGGATGCCGTCTAAGCTCTGAAGGTTGGTTTTGCCCTGGTTTCACGGAGGATTAAATATGCTGCTGTTGTGGATACTGGTTCTGGTTGTCGGGATTGCGTATTTAGCCCACCGCCGTATCGCCCCGCTGCCCGCCCTGTGCATCGTTGCCGTGTATGTGGTGTTGATGGGCGCCTTCAGCCACGCGCCAGGCTGGCTGTTGCTGGTGCTGTGGGTGCTGATCGCAGCGGTGGCGGCGCCCTTGCTGCTGCCTGACCTGCGTCGCAAGTATTTCAGTGCGCCGCTGTTCAACTGGTTCCAGAAAACCCTGCCGCCGATGTCGGAAACCGAACGCGATGCCATCGACGCCGGCACGGTGTGGTGGGACGGCGAACTGTTCAGCGGCCGCCCGGACTGGGACAAACTGCTGTCCTATCCCAAAGCTCAACTGACCGAAGAGGAACAAGCCTTCATCGATGGCCCGACCGATGAGCTGTGCGCGATGGTCACGGACTGGCAGATCGGCCAGGACATGGACCTGCCGGCCGAAGCCTGGACCCACATCAAGGAAAACGGCTTCTTCGCCCTGATCATTCCCAAGGAATACGGCGGCAAGGGTTTTTCTGCCTACGCCCATTCGCAGGTGGCCATGAAACTGGCGACCCGCAGTGGCGACCTCGCCTCCACTGTGATGGTCCCCAACTCCCTCGGCCCGGCTGAATTGTTGCTGCATTACGGCACCGATGAACAACGCAACCATTACCTGCCACGACTGGCGCGTGGCGATGACATCCCGTGCTTCGCCTTGACCGGACCACTGGCCGGCTCCGATGCCGGCTCGATGCCCGACACCGGGGTCATCTGCAAAGGTGAATGGGAAGGCAAGGAAACCCTCGGCCTGCGCCTGAACTGGGAAAAGCGCTACATCACCCTCGGCCCGGTCGCCACCCTCCTCGGCCTGGCCTTCAAGGCGTATGACCCGGACCACTTGCTGGGCGATGAAGTGGATCTGGGCATCAGCCTCGCGCTGGTCCCGACCGACACTGCCGGCGTCGAGATCGGCCGTCGTCATCTGCCATTGGGCGCTGCTTTCATGAACGGCCCGAACTCCGGCAAGGACGTGTTCATTCCGCTGGACTTCCTCATCGGCGGCCAGGACATGCTCGGCAAAGGCTGGATGATGCTGATGAACTGCCTGTCGGTCGGGCGCTCGATTTCGTTGCCTGCGGTCGGCACCGGCGCGGCGAAGTTCACCAGCCTGGTGACCGGTCAATACGCGCAGATTCGTGAACAGTTCAACGTACCGTTGTCGGCGTTTGAAGGTATTCAGGAAGCCATGGCGCGCATCGGCGGCAACGCCTGGATGATGGACGCGGCGCGGATGCTCACCGCCAATGCGGTGGACCTGGGCGAGAAACCGTCGGTGCTGTCGGCGATTCTCAAGTATCACCTTACCGAACGCGGTCGCGAGTGCATCAGCCACGCCATGGATGTGCATGGCGGCAAGGCGATCATCATGGGGCCGAACAATTACCTCGGACGCAACTGGAATGGCGCGCCGATCTTCATCACCGTCGAGGGCGCGAACATTCTCTCGCGCAACTTGATGATCTTCGGCCAGGGGGCGATTCGCTGCCATCCATTCGTCCTGAAAGAAATGGCCCTCGCCGGGCGTGAAGACAAGGATCAGGCCCTCACCGAGTTCGATGGCCTGCTGCTCAAGCACATCGGTTTTGCCGTGAGCAACGCTGCCAGCACACTGGTGCTGAACCTTGGTTTTGGTCAATTCGAACATGCACCGGGAGGCAAGCTCAGCCAGGGGTATTTCCGTGCGCTCAACCGTCAGGCGGCTGCGTTCGCCCTGCTCGCGGACTTGAGCATGATGTTGCTGGGCGGTGAACTGAAACGGCGCGAACGTCTGTCGGCACGCCTGGGGGATGTGCTCAGCAACCTGTACCTGGCCTCCGCCGCGCTCAAGCGTTACCACGATCTCGACTCACCGGAACACATGGCGCCGCTGTTTACCTGGGCCATGGAAGAAAGCCTTGGTCAGTCGGAACGCGCGCTGGATGAATTGCTGACCAACTTCCCGAACAAGGTTTTGGGCTGCCTGTTGCGGGTGATTGTGTTCCCGCTCGGTCGCCGTCACAAAGGGCCGTCGGACAAACTCGGTGCAGAAGTGGCCGCGGTGATTGGCCGGGCCAAGGGCGATCCAACCCTGGAAGAACTGCTCGGCGGATGCTTCCGTCCGCAGTCGGCCGATGACGCCGTCGGTGCCCTGCAACACGCGTGTGACCTGTTGAACGCGGTGCAGCCGGTGCAGAAAAAACTCCACATGGCGCTCAAAAGCGGTCAAGTCAAACCGGTTGCCGGGGAAAACGTTATCGACGCCGCGCTGGAGGCTGGGGTGTTGCAGCCGGTGGAAGCGCACAACCTGCGCAATGCCGAAGTGGCGCGGCGCAAGGTGATCGATGTCGATGATTTCGACAAAGAAGAGCTGAAGCTGGCCGAAGGAAGGGTCCGCTGATCCTGCTTGCGATGTAAAAAAGGGCGCAGGAGCTTTATACTCCCGCGCCCGTTTTGCTCTTGAGGACTTATCTCGTGTCCAACATCGTTGCCGATCATCTCGTTTTGCTCGACCATCTGCGCAGCATCCTGGTCGCCGTGGGTGAGGCCGATCAGGTTCCCGAAGAAAGCCATGCCTTGTTCCTGGAGCGCTTCGACGAACTGCGTGCATTGCTGCCGGTCGACCCGATCGAAAGCCAATACCTGGGCCAGGACATCCTGTGCCAGGTGATCACCCGTTACCCGCAAATCGCTCACCTGGTCCCGCGTGACCTGTTGTGGTATTTCGCCGGTGACTGCCTGCACTACATGCCCGATGATGAAATCGACTTGTATCAGGCGCTGGAAGAACGTCGCTTCGAAGCTGAACAGAACGACGAACCGTTCGACTGGAATCAGGAAAAGCAGTTGCTGGCGATGTCGAACGACGACAGCAAGCACTGATCCCCGGTCAGAAATGCAAAAGGCCCGTATGGTTGAACATGCGGGCTTTTTTTTGTACATCGCAGAGAAATGTGGTGACTGGGCGGACGCCTTCGCGGGCAAGCCTCGCTCCTACAAAGCTAGCGCCAGACCTGTAGGAGCGAGGCTTGCCCGCGAAGAGGCCCGTCAGAACAATCCATCACTCTCGGGCAACTCATATTCCGCCGCGCCTCTCCCTGGCTTACCCGGCTTGCTCAACGTCGGCTCCTTCCCAAGACACTCCACCAGATAGTCGATCAACACCCGCAGCTTGGGTGGCATATAACAGGTCGGCGAATGCAGCAACCACGCCCCGCCGTGGTACGACGCCAGAAACGTCCAGTCCGGCAGCACCTGCACGATCAACCCTTGCTCCAGCGCATAACGCGCGGTGAAGTACGGCAGGCTGCCAATCCCGATGTGTTGCAACACCGCGCCCAGCCGCACACCGGTGTGATTGGCGGCATATCGCCCACGCACACCGACGGTGACGGCCTTGGTGCCTTTCTTGAATTTCCAGCGTGCATCACTCGGGGTCTCACCCAGGTAGATGCAACTGTGGTTGAGCAAGTCATGGGGATGGGTCGGCGTGCCGTGCTCGGCCAGGTACTGCGGGGTGGCGCAGAGCAAATGGTCGATGGTCAGCAACTGCCGCCCAACCAGCCCGGCAGGCGGCCGATCAGTGATACGAATTGCCAGATCGACGTTGTCGTCGATCAAATCCACCTGACGGTCTTCGAGTAACAGCTCCACATCCACTTTGGGATAACGCCGCAGAAATTCCGGCATATGCGGGTGAATCACGAATCGTCCTACGGCTTTTGGCACGCTGACTCGCACCAGCCCTTCCGCTTCATGGGTGAACTGACCGCTGATTTCCATCACCGACTTGGCTGCGCTGACCATCTCCTGGCAACGCTTGAATACTTCCTCGCCACCGTCGCTCAGCCGCAGTTTGCGCGTAGTGCGTTGCAACAGGCGCGTGGCGAGTGCCTTCTCCAGACGCGAAATGCTGCGACTGACTGCCGACGGTGAAGAGCCCAGCTGACGCGCCGCTTCGGAGAAACTACCGGTCTCGACAACCTTGACGAATATCGCCATTTCACCGAGCAACGGCAGAGGAAGATTTATGCTCACAGCGCAACAGTCCTTTGATGTTTGAACGGATTATCACGCAATTCCACGCTTCATATAATAAAAAACAGAATCTTTAATGAGGACATGGAATATGACGCTTCGCCTCTTTTTCCATAGTGATGACCTCAAGGCTAACGTGGAAGTCCTCGATTGCACGCCGCACGAGAACGAATTCGCCGTGGTGCTACGCGCCACACTGTTCCACCCTCAGGGTGGCGGACAACCCTTTGACACCGGCTGGATCGGCGAAAGCCAGGTACTGCGCGTGGTTCAGGACCCGGACCGGATCATCCATTTCGTCGACCGACCCGTCCCTCTCGGCATGACCCAGATTCGCATCGATGAGCAACGTCGCCAGTTCAACGCACGGATGCATTCCGCCGGCCATCTGATCGGCCATTTCGTCCAGGCCATGGGCTGGATGCCGATCAAGGCGCATCACTGGCCGGGCGAGGGACGCGTGCAGTTCAAACCGGTGGATTGCGCGCAGGAGATTGACGCCCGGACCATCGAGACCGGCATTGAACAATGGATCGCCCACGACCTGCCGCGCCTGACATCGTTGCGCGAAGGCGCCCGGGAAATCGGTTTCGGTGAACTGCCCGCCTATGGCTGCGGCGGCACCCATGTACGTAGCCTGAAGGAATTGGGCACGGTCACGATCGCTTCCGTTTCGCAGAAGAAAGGAACGCTGTCAGTCCACTACAGCGTGGACTGAGCATTTGGACGATGCCGATTCCGGCATCGCCTGGCGCCGGGGGGCCTGCATTCGCGGGTTCCGTTGACTATCCGATAGATGGACCTGAACCATGATGCTTGACGTCGAGCGTCTCGATGAGACGTGCATAAAAAAACTGGCCAACGAAGAAGTCCTCGCCATCCGGGTCAAAAGTTTCCTGGCCCCGCCGCTGGCGATTCAGATCGGCGACAAGATTCTCGAGCCCGGTTTCGAAGGCTATATCAACGCACCGAGCATCGGTCGTATCGGCATGGCGTTTTATGAGGCTGAAAACCAGCCACTGCTGATCGAAGACTATTTCGAACGCGCCACGCGCAACATCGCGGAACTGCGCAACCGTTGCGCGCCCTACTCGTCCCCTGTCGACACCCTGCGCTGCATGCTCGATGAGTCCTGGCCGGCGGGCGCGCATCTGGAAAACCTCTACGGCCGCAAGATGTATGTCGGTTTGTCCCGAGTGGTGAAACCCGGCGTGTGCTTTCTGGCCCACCACGACATCTTCGCCAAGGACGCTCCCGACAGTTACCAGGCCAGAAGCCTCGATGCGCAGTTCGCCTGCAATGTTTACCTGAACATGCCCACCGAAGGCGGCGCGCTGCAGATGTGGGACCACGACATTTCTCCCGACCAGTTCGATGAAATGCGTGGCGACAGTTACGGCATCGATCCGGCGTTGCTCGGCGCTCCGATCCTGGAGGTCCTTCCGCAACCTGGTGATTTCATCATGTTCAATTCGCGCTGCATGCACTCGGTGACACCGGGCGTGGCCGATCCGCGCCTGAGCCTTTCTTTCTTTGTCGGCTATCGCGGCAATGCTTCACCCCTTACTTTCTGGAGTTGAGATGCAGTTTTCGAATTACCTGGGCGAGTTCCTGGCGCTGGCGACAATTCACTTTCTGGCCGTGGTCGCCCCTGGACCGGACTTTGCGGTCACCATCCGCCAGAGCGTGCGTTTCGGTCGGTGGGTAGGCATCTGTACGGCACTGGGCATCGGCGCGGGCATTTCCGTGCACGTGCTTTACACCCTGCTTGGCGTCGGCGCGCTGATGCACACCACGCCCTGGCTGCTGACTGTGGCCAAGGTGATCGGCGGGGCCTACATTTTGTACCTCGGTGTGAGCCTGTTGCGCAGCAAGCCTAAATCCGCGCTGGAAGGTGATAAAGAAGCCGACGAGCCGGTCGTCGAGCAAACGCTGCTGAAGGCGTTCACCACCGGGTTTCTGACCAACGCGACCAATCCCAAGGCCACGCTGTTTTTCCTGGCGATCTTCACCACCCTCATCAGTGCCACGACGCCGCTGAACATTCAGGCGCTTTACGGCCTCTGGATGTGTTTCGTGAACGCACTGTGGTTTGTCATCGTTGCCCTGTTCTTCTCCAGCAGCCGGGTGCGCGTGCTGTTCATGCGCATGGGGCATTGGTTCGAACGCACCATGGGGGTGATTCTGATCCTGTTCGCCGGGCGCCTGATTTTGTCGATGTAAAAACCCGCCCATGCAAAAGGCCCGCTCAGTCTGACTGGCGGGCCTTTTTTTCAGGCTTGGATACAAATTTTGCACAAACAAAAACGCCGCTCAATGAGCGGCGTTTTTGTGAATTTGGAGCGGGAAACGAGACTCGAACTCGCGACCCCGACCTTGGCAAGGTCGTGCTCTACCAACTGAGCTATTCCCGCAAATGGCGTCCCCTAGGGGACTCGAACCCCTGTTACCGCCGTGAAAGGGCGGTGTCCTAGGCCACTAGACGAAGGGGACACGCTGCCCGGAACACATGGTGTGTGTTTCGGTGCCCAGACCCGCATCCGAAGACTTGGTTCTGGTTTCACTCAGCCCTGCCCGAAAGCAACGCTGTTTAAAATTGGAGCGGGAAACGAGACTCGAACTCGCGACCCCGACCTTGGCAAGGTCGTGCTCTACCAACTGAGCTATTCCCGCATATTGGCGTCCCCTAGGGGACTCGAACCCCTGTTACCGCCGTGAAAGGGCGGTGTCCTAGGCCACTAGACGAAGGGGACACACGTACAACATTCACTCCCTACCGCGTTTCGCTGTGTGCTTTACGCTGTAAGTGGCGCGCATTCTATGGATGGATTGAGGGGTCGTCAACCCCCAGATATAAATTTATTTAAATCAATGACTTCGCCCTGCTTTGAGCGGCGAATACGGCTTTTTGCTCGCCCTGTGTTTGACGCCTATATTCTGACACCCGCCAAGACGTTATAGTCCACCCACGCAACAGATGATGGCAATGTGCACCACGCACACTATTACTTATATAAGCAGGTTTGCGGTCGATACAGGCATAAGCCTGTTCGTTTCAACCCGTCGAGCGGCCCTATGCGCTCCCCTGCCAAGCCACTACACTCGCACGCGAATCCCATAAAGAGGTCTTACCGGTGACACCACTCATGATCACCCTGCTAGTCGTAGCCGGGATCGCACTATTGATCGCCATTGGGTACATGAACCATGTGGTGGAAAACAACAAACTGGAAAGGGCCCGCACCAAGGTTGAACTCAACGACCGCCTGCGTCGCTGTGGCGAAATTACCGAAACGTTCCCTGGCCAGTTGATGACTCCGGCTCTCAAGCTGTTGTTGACTCGCCTGGAACTGAACGTCTGCCAGCGCCTGTTGAATCTGGAAAAATCCAGCGCCAACCTTAAGGTGCGGATCAGCGAACTGAACACCCTGGTCGCGCAGGGCGAATCGATCCCGGTCAACAACCCGCCGGCACCGATCCAGACCGAAGCCAAAGCCAAAGATGTACGCTTCCTGCTCGAGGCCCTGCACGGTCAGATCACCCGTGCGGCACAGGACGGTTTCCTGCCAACCAACGAAGCCAAACGCTGGATCCGCGAAGTTCGCCACATCCTGGTTCTGTTGCACATCGAATTCTTCAACAACCTCGGCCAGCACGCCCTGCAACAAAACCAGCCTGGCCAGGCTCGCCTGGCGTTCGAACGTGGTGTGCAATACCTGCGTAAACAACAGGAACCTCAGGTCTACGCCGAACAACTCGAATACCTGGAAAAGCTCCTGGCCCGCGCGAATGCACAAGTCATGGACAAAACTGCGCCGGCTGAAGGCGAAGTGAACCAATTGACCGAAGGCCTCAAAGACGTCGAGGCGGATGCGGACTGGAAGAAGAAAGTGATTTACGACTGAACACGGAAAGATGAAGAGCCACCGACAAGGTGGCTTTTTTTTGCGTTGAGTTTTAGCGGCGGGTACATCCGGGGAAGATTGGGCGGCTGTCAGGCCGTCATCGCCGGAACGCCGCCCGCAGCAAGCCGGCTCCTACAAAGGACGTGGTACATCCGCGAGAATCAGGTCGGTTGTCAGGCCGCCATCGCCAGCAAGCCGGCTCCTACAAGGGCGTGGTACATCCGCGAGAATCAAGTCGGTAGTCAGGCCGTCATCGCTGGCAAGCCGGCTCCTACAAAGGGCGTGGTACATCCGCGAGAATCAGGTCGGTAGTCAGGCAGCCATCGCCGGCAAGCCGGCTCCTACAGGGAATCGCGTTTGCTTTTGATTTTCACCACTCATCAGGCCGAGCGTTAGCTCGCCTTGCGCTTTTGATTTTGATCTGCCCGCCCCTTCGGGAGGCTGAGTGGAGGTTCTGCGCAGTGGGTAACCCGGCATGGATGCCGGGTTAGCCGCGCACGGCCAGGGATGGCCGATCGCGGCGGGCCCACGGAGCAGGACCGGAGCGAGGGAACGCCGAGCCTTAGCGAGGGGCCGGACGCCGGGGCGAGACCTTTTGGTTCCTTTTGGGGCGTTTGCCAAAAGGGACTCGCCGTAAGGGCGAAACCGTGAGCGGCCGTTACACCACGAATGGATATGTACACCAACAAGAGATAGGTCGGCTGTCAGGCCGCAATCGCCGGCAAGCCGGCTCCTACAAGAGCCAGACCGATCAGAGCCGGAAATGCCCGACCATCCCCTTCAACTCAACCCCCAACTGCGCCAACTCGATACTCGACGCCGCATTCCCCTGCATCGCCAACGAAGACTGATCCGCACTCGCACGAATACTGGTCACACTGCGGTTGATCTCCTCCGCCACGGAACTCTGCTCCTCCGCAGCCGCTGCAATCTGCTGGTTCATCTGCTGAATCAACGACACCGCCGCAGCAATACTGCCCAAGGCACTTTCGGTCTGAAGCGCATCACTGACCGCCAGTTTCACCAATTCGCCACTGCTCTGAATCTGATGCACCGACGACTGCGCCGCCGAACGCAAGGCGCTGACCAGACGCTCAATCTCCTCGGTCGATTGCTGGGTCCGCTTCGCCAGCGCCCGCACTTCATCGGCGACCACCGCAAACCCCCTGCCCTGCTCGCCAGCCCGTGCCGCCTCGATGGCCGCGTTCAGCGCCAACAGGTTGGTCTGCTCAGCCACACTCTTGATCACGCTGAGCACCGTGCCGATATTCTGAATCTCCGCACTCAGGCTCTCGATGCTGGAACTGGCCGAGGACGCCGAGTCGGCCAGCTGCTCGATCCGCGCCATGCTCTGGCGCACCACCACCTGGCCACTTTCGACCTTGTCGTCCGCCGTCTGCGCAGCCTGGGCAGCTTCTTCCGCGTTACGTGCAACATCGTGCACGGTGGCGGTCATCTGGTTCATTGCGGTTGCGACCTGCTCGGTTTCTTCTTTCTGACTGCTGACTTCAAGATTGGTCTGTTCGGTCACCGCCGACAGCGATTGCGCGGAACTGGCCAATTGTTCGATACCCGCCTGCAAACCGCTGACAATGCTGCTGAGCCCCGCGCCCATTTGCTGCATGGCCTGCATCAGTTGGCCGATCTCGTCCCGACGGGTCACTTCAACCGTCGCACTCAAATCGCCCGCGGCAATCTGCTGAGCCACACGGATAACACTGCGCAACGGCCCCACGATCAATCGGGTAATCACCCACGCCGCGATCAGCCCGACCAGCAAGGCCAGGGCCGATGAACCGATAATCAGCAGCGAATTCTTTTTCAGCTCGGCCTGCATCGACTGGTCTTCGGCGACATAGGCCTGATCCACCCGCTCCACCACCTGCGCGGCGCGCTGATGCAGCTGTTCATAGACGGTTTTTTCCTGCGCCAGCAGGCCGGTGTACTCGGCAAGTTTTTCGCTGAAACCGCCAATGTGCCCAACCACCTCATTGAGGACCGTCTGATAGCCCTCGTCCTTGACCGTGGTTTTCAACTGCTCGGCCTGAGCCAGCGCCTGATCGGCCTGCTCGATCTTGCCTTGGCTGGCACTGTCATCGCCCTTGCGGCTCTGGTCCAGACGCACGCGCGCCTCGTTCATGGCTTGCAACATCAGCCGCGATACCTGGCTGACCTGATTGGCCTGTTCGATGAACTGGCTACCGTCCTTGCCCTCGGAGTCCTTCAAGGTATAAGCGCCATCGTCGGCGAGACCGGCCTGCAACACATCAAGGTTGTTCGCGACGCTGGACACCGACCAACTGGCCATTTCCAGCGCCAGGTCCTTGGCCTGACTCAACGAGACAAATTCGTCAAACGCCTTGCGGTAAGCTCCCAGCGATTGCTCGACGTCGTTCATCACCGGAACGTTGGCCGGTGACTGCGCCTTGAGCTGGTTCGCCAGGACAACCAGGCCTTCAACGCCCTCGTGCAACGCAGTGACGATTTTCGGGTTGCCGTGCAAGGCGTACTCCTGCTCAAGCAACCGCACCTTGAGCAGGCCACTGTTGAGCGACGACATCTGTTTGAGCCCGTCGAAGCGCTGGCTGATGGTTTGCAGGGACCATACGCCGATGGCCGCCACCAGGGCTGTCAACAGCAGCACCAGCAGAAACCCGACACCCAGTTTTTTTGCCATACCGAGGTTGGCAAAACGTCCTTGCACGGCCGAAATCATTGCACTTAGTCCCCTGACATAGTCTGTTAACGCAGATTCGCAACGGGCCTGTGTCAACACAAGTCTCTGGCGTCGGAATAATGGCAAAAAGCTACGCCAACGTCGTTTTCAGAACGCTTGAGGTCGATTCAAAGCGGTGGCCTGAAAAAACGCCCGGGCTCGCGGATCACAGGCATAGGCCACATTGATACGCTGCCAGTCACCGGCCTCGCCGGCGGGACTGAAGGCTGTCGCGCAAGACAGCAGGACACCGTGGCGTCGAGCCTGAATCCGCAGGTGAGCGTAGTCGGACTTGCGCGATCGCGCCCAGATGAACAGGCCCCCGACGGGTTTGCCGAAGACCTCCCACTCGGCGTCTTCCAGCATCTGCAATGCGGCCTCTCGGTCACCGCTCAAACGCTGCCGCAGGCGCAGCACCAACTTGCGATAGGCACCGCTCGCCAACAGGCAGGCCAGCACCGACTCGCAAAACCCGGAAGTACCCAGGCTGCTGATCCTCTTGACCTCGGCCAGCCTCGATATGACTTCCGCTCCAGCCACTACAAAGCCGACCCGCAACGAACTGCTGAGAATCTTGGAATAGCTGCCGAGGTAAATCACGTTGTCATCGGTCTCCAGGGCAGCGAGCCGCACGCCCGGGCCACTGTGCAAATCCGCGTAGACATCGTCTTCGATCACCAGCGCGCCATGGGTTTTCGCCAGTTGCAGGACCCGCTCCGCCACCGCCGGCGCCAGGCTGCTGCCCGTCGGGTTGTGATAGAAGCTGTTGATGAACAATGCCCGGGGCTTGTTCTCCCGCAGCAGTACCGTGAGCGCTTCGATGTCCGGCCCGCGCGGCGTGCGCGGTACTTCGAGCATGTTGACACCGCGCAGCCTGAGCAACTCGAACAGCAAGGAATAACCGGGGCTTTCCACCACCACGCAATCACCTGGCTTGAGCAAAGTGCGCACGATCAGGTCAAGCCCCTGACTGGCACCCGCCGTTGTCATGATTCGACTTTCTTCTGCGGCGATATCCAGCAGCCTCAGGCGCTTGAGGATTTGCTGACGCAACGCCCGCAAACCCAACGGCGCGCTGTAGTTGAACAGCGCAGCCATGTCCGTGCGACTGACCTCACGGATCGCGTAGCTCAGGTCGTCGGTTTCACGCCAGCTTTCGGGAAGCCCGCCACTCCCCAGCGGCAGCTCACCCTCCCTGCTGTGTGAATTAACCTCTGCACCTTCTGACCACGGCGAGTCCGCAGCGACCAACGCCGGGGTTGCGACGACGAATCCCGCGCCATGACGTGGCGCCAGCATGCCTTGAGCCACCAGCCGCTCACAGGCCTCAACGACGCTGGTCTGACTTAGCAAGTTGACCCGTGCGATTTGCCGCGCAGAAGGCAAACGCGTCCCCGCCTCTATTTCGCTCTGACGCAGCCAGCAAGCCAGCGCGTCGACGATTTGCTGTACGACCGGCACCATTGCCTGTCGATCGATTCTCAATTCCATGAGCAAGCAAACTCCTGTTCGTTTCGCGGAAAACAGTTAATCACAGCAACGCGGGATGGGCTGTGCGACAACGCCGCCAAAACTCACGGATCTAACCATTTGAAACACATTGCCCGAGCCATTCCCCAGGCAAAAAAAAACCCGCATACGTGCGGGTTTTCTTGCGGTGCATGACCCGGCTTCAGAACGCCGTGACGCCACCATCCACCGCCAGCGAATGACCGGTGGTGAACGCGGCACCGTCGCTGCACAGGTACAGCACGGCACTGGCGATTTCTTCGACCTTGCCGATGCGACCCACCGGGTGCATGGCGCTGGCGAACTCGCCCTTCTTCGGATCCGCTTCATAGGCGCGGCGGAACATGTCGGTGTCGATCACCGCCGGGCACACCGCGTTCACGCGAATCTTTTTCTTGGCGTATTCGATTGCCGCCGATTTGGTCAGGCCGATCACCGCGTGCTTCGACGCCGCATAGATGCTCATCTTCGGCGCGGCACCGAGGCCAGCCACCGACGCCGTGTTGACGATCGCGCCACCGCCCTGAGCCAGCAACAATGGCAGCTGATACTTCATGCACAGCCAGACGCCTTTGACGTTGACGCCCATGATCGCATCGAATTCGTCGACCGTGCCTTCGGCCAGTTTGCCTTTCTCGATTTCGATGCCCGCGTTATTGAAGGCGTAGTCGAGACGGCCGTAGGTATTCACCACTTCGTCCATCAGATTTTTTACATCGCTTTCCAGGGTGACGTTGCAACGCACGAAGGTCGCTTCGCCGCCCGCCGTACGAATCAGCGCCACGGTGCCTTCACCGCCTGCGGTGTCCATGTCGGCCACCACCACTTTCAACCCTTCGGTGGCGAACGCTTGGGCGGTCGCGCGGCCGATACCATTGGCGGCGCCCGTGACTACAGCGACCTGGCCGGAAAACGTCATGCTCATTGTGATGCCCTCGAAGTGAAGAATGTGCAGGTTAGCGTGCACCAGTCTAGCCACAGGCACGACCCGCGCGGCAGCACTATCAGAAGCCCGGTTAAGCGACCATGAGTTGCAGTGATAAAACCACCAGACCGACTATCACTGCACTGGATCGATGTGCATTCGCCGCATCAGCCAAACTTGCGGGGTCGTCCATGAAGGTCTATCAACAAGGCTTCATTCATCTTGAGTGCCTGTCATGACTACCCAGACCAATCGCCAGTTCCTGCTCGCCAAACGTCCGGTGGGCGCGGCGACCCGCGAGACATTTACCTATCAGCAAGTCCCGGTCGGCGAACCGGCCGCGGGTCAGATCCTGGTCAAAAACGAATACCTGTCCCTGGACCCGGCCATGCGTGGCTGGATGAACGAGGGCAAGTCCTACATCCCGCCGGTCGGTATCGGCGAAGTCATGCGCGCACTGGGTGTAGGCAAAGTCGTAGCGTCCAGCCATCCGGGGTTTGCGGTCGGGGACTACGTCAACGGCGCCCTGGGTGTGCAGGATTACTTCCTCGGCGAGCCGCGTGGCTTCTATAAAGTCGATCCGAAACTGGCACCGCTGCCACGTTACTTGTCCGCGCTGGGCATGACCGGGATGACGGCCTACTTCGCCCTGCTCGATGTCGGCGCACCGAAGGAAGGTGACACCGTGGTGCTTTCCGGCGCGGCCGGTGCGGTAGGCAGCATCGCCGGGCAGATCGCCAAGATCAAAGGCTGCCGCGTGATCGGCATCGCGGGCGGCGCGGACAAGTGCAAGTTCCTGATCGACGAACTGGGTTTTGACGGTGCCATCGATTACAAGAGCGAAGACGTCGTCGCCGGCCTCAAGCGCGAATGCCCGAAAGGTGTGGACGTGTATTTCGATAACGTCGGCGGCGATATTCTCGACGCCGTGCTGAGCCGTCTCAACCTGAAGGCACGGGTGGTGATTTGCGGCGCCATCAGCCAGTACAACAACAAGGAAGCGGTCAAAGGGCCGGCCAACTATTTGTCGCTGCTGGTTAACCGCGCACGCATGGAAGGCTTTGTGGTGATGGACTACGCCGCACAGTTCGCAGCGGCCGGGCAGGAAATGGCCGGGTGGATGGCCAAGGGGCTGCTCAAGAGCAAGGAAGACATTGTCGAAGGGCTGGAGACGTTCCCGGAGACGCTGATGAAGTTATTCAGAGGCGAGAATTTCGGCAAGTTGGTGCTGAAGGTTTAACGCAATATCTGAAACCGCCCAAAAACCACTGTGGGAGTGAGCCTGCTCGCGATAGCGTTGTATCAGTCGACATCAATGTTGATTGATACAACGCTATCGCGAGCAGGCTCACTCCCACATTGGGATTTCAGTGTCTGATCAGGCGATTTCGGCTACGACGTCAGCCAACGCCTTGGCCGGATCAGCCGCCTGGCTGATCGGGCGGCCGATCACCAGGTAATCGGAACCGGCATCCAGTGCCTGACGCGGCGTCAGAATGCGGCGTTGATCGTCCTGGGCGCTGCCCGCCGGACGAATCCCCGGGGTCACCAGTTGCAACGACGGGTGAGCCGATTTCAAGGCCTGGGCTTCCAGCGCCGAGCACACCAGACCGTCCATCCCGGCTTTTTCCGCCAGCGCAGCCAGGCGCAACACTTGCTCCTGCGGTTCGATGTCCAGACCAATGCCCGCCAGATCTTCACGCTCCATGCTGGTCAGCACGGTCACGCCAATCAGCAGCGGTTTCGGACCGGAACGCTGATCGAGCACTTCACGACAAGCCGCCATCATGCGCAGACCACCGGAGCAGTGCACGTTGACCATCCACACGCCCATTTCCGCCGCGGCTTTTACCGCCATGGCGGTGGTGTTCGGGATGTCGTGGAACTTGAGGTCCAGGAACACTTCGAAACCCTTGTCGCGCAAGGTGCCGACGATTTCCGACGCGCAGCTGGTGAACAGTTCCTTGCCGACTTTGACCCGGCACAGTTTCGGGTCCAACTGGTCGGCCAGCTTCAGTGCGGCGTCACGGGTGGGGAAATCCAGGGCGACGATGATAGGAGTCTGGCAGACGGACATGTGCGGGCTCTCAGGCAGGACGAAATCGGCGCGCATTGTAGCGGAACCAGCGCGGCTGCGGGACCCGATGATCGGTAAATCGTCGTCGGCGCTCAGCCAAGCCTAGCCCTTTCGCCGATTGTGTCGAGACCGATACACTCACGACACGCCCACAACACCCTTCCCCGCTACCCTCGGCAGCCGCAACACGTCCTTACAGCACTTCCCGCCTCCGGGCCGGACGCCTATGCTGAAGCCACAACCTCGCAGCCCATCTTTGTGGTTGGCAGCCTACCTGGCAGATGAACGCACGCATGCACAACACCCACGCACCTGTGAACGACGATCAAAAAGCGCCCGGCGACGACAAACGCTGGAGCATTCGCGCCCTGATCGTCGACGATGACGTCCCGATCCGCGAACTGATGATCGACTACCTGGCCCGCTTCAACATCCACGCCAGCGGCGTCACCGATGGCGCGGCCATGCGCCTGGCGCTGCAAGCGGAGCATTTCGACGTGGTGGTGCTCGACCTGATGCTGCCCGGCGAAGACGGTCTGTCGCTGTGCCGCTGGTTGCGCGCCGAATCGGACATTCCGATCCTGATGCTCACCGCGCGCTGCGAACCCACCGACCGGATCATCGGCCTGGAACTGGGCGCCGACGATTACATGGCCAAACCATTCGAACCACGGGAGCTGGTCGCACGGATTCAGACCATTCTGCGTCGGGTGCGCGACGACCGCACCGAACAGCGTGCGAATATTCGCTTCGATAACTGGCGCCTGAACAGCGTGCTGCGCCAGTTGATCGCGGCGGATGGCCTGGTGGTGCCGCTGTCCAACGCCGAGTTCCGCTTGCTCTGGGTGTTCATCGAACGTCCGCGTCGTGTGCTCAGCCGTGAACAATTGCTGGATGCGGCGCGCGGTCGATCGATAGAAGCCTTTGATCGCAGCATCGACCTGCTGGTTTCGCGTCTGCGCCAGAAACTCGGGGACGACCCGAAAGCACCACAGCTGATCAAAACCGTTCGCGGCGAGGGTTACCTGTTCGACGCACGAGACATCGGCTGATGCGTGCGCGCTTCGATACGCTGTTCGGTCGCCTGTTTGGCGTGCTGCTGGTGGCGATCATCCTGGCGCATCTGCTGGCGTTTGCCTGGTTTCATCATTACGGCCCACCTCCGCCGCCGCCACCGCCCGAGTTCGCCCAAGGCTTCGACGGACCACGCCCGCCGCCGGACCCGCGTTTCGAAAACCGGCCACCACGGCCATGGTTCGGCGGGCCGTTGGTGCCACTTACCTTCCAGCTGATTTCGCTGATCATCGCCGCCTGGTACGGCGCCAAACTGTTGAGTCGGCCAATCCAGCGCCTGAGCGACGCCGCCGAGCGCCTGAGCGAGAACCTCGACAGCCCGCCGCTGGATGAGTCCGGCCCACGGGAGGCCCGGCAAGCGGCCTACACCTTCAACCTGATGCAAAAACGCATCATCGAACAGATGCAGCAGCGTTCGCGGATGCTCGGCGCGGTGTCCCACGACCTGCGCACGCCGCTGTCACGCCTCAAGCTGCGACTGGAACAGATCGACGACGACAAACTGCAAGGCCAGATGCGCCAGGATCTGGACGACATGATCAGCATGCTCGACGCCACCCTCACCTACCTGCACGAGCAGCGCACCAGTGAGGCACCGCAGTGGATGGACGTGCAGGCGCTGGTCGAATCCCTGAGTGAAAACGCCCAGGACCAGGGCTGCGATGTGCAGGCCAACGGCCATTGCGCACCGCTGCAGGTTCAACCGATGGCCCTGCGTTCATGCATCAACAATCTGCTGGATAACGCGCTGCGTTATGCCGGGCAGGCGCAGATCGTGCTTGAGGACAATCGCGAACACCTGGTGATTCGGGTCATCGACCATGGGCCGGGGATTGCGGCAGATAAACGTGAAGCCGTGTTTGAACCGTTCTTCCGCCTGGAAGGTTCGCGCAACCGCAACTCCGGCGGTGTCGGTCTGGGCATGACCATTGCCCGTGAGGCGGCTGAACGATTGGGTGGGCAATTGAATCTGGAAGAAACGCCTGGTGGCGGTTTGACCGCCGTCATCTGGCTGCCCCGCACCTGAATCCCCCCATAAATCCACTGTGGGAGCGGGCTTGCTCGCGAAAGCGGTGGGTCAGTCAACATCAATGCTGAATGATCCACCGCTTTCGCGAGC